>JBAWVC010000001.1:0-40720 GCA_037147455.1 Verrucomicrobiota bacterium
CTAGTTGAGGCTCGCATGCCGCGCAAGCCGACCCTTCACGCCCGACACGCCCGCGCCCGACTGGTCGAAATGGTTGCCGGGTTGCCGTCCGGGGATTGCCTGCCCACGCTGGAGTTCCTCGGCAAACAGTTTCAGCTTCACCCCTCGACGGTATTCCGGATCCTGCGCGACCTCGGCACCGAAGGCGTTGTCTGGCAGAGCCCCAATGGGAGATATTACCCGGCTGCTTCGCGCTCGAAGCAGGTGAGGGGGCTCCCCGTATTCTTTATTGGCCGCGAAATGTGGCACTGGAGCCGACTCTACCATGAGATTCTGGAAGGTGTTTCCGAAGTCTGCTCCGCCAACGCAAGCCCGCTGGTATTGCTTTCCGCGCCCACCCTCGTCCACCAGGCCGATCCAACCAAGCCCCCCAGGTTTGCTTCCGCAAAAACGCAGAAGAAGGAGCTGGAGATGCTGCTGCCATCGATCCCGCGAAACTGCGGGGGCCTTCTCTTTGACCACCTTTGGAAAGATGCGGCGCTCTCACTTCCCGGGTTGCCATCCGCTCCGAAGATTCAACTATTTTACGGTTCGGGAAGGTTGATGCCTGTTGCCGCCCCTGACTATGAGGATGCTGCCGGTTGCGCGAAAGAGTTCGTGGACTCCAGAAAAATTGGCCGGTCCCTCATCGTATCTCCCTTCAAAGGCGACCCCGCCATCGATGCAAGCGTCGAGCTTCTCAAAGCCGCTCTCGTTGAACATGACCCCGAGGAAGTGGCATTTGAGGCGCTCACTGGACACTTGAAAAAGCTGGGAGCCCGATCGGGGAAACAACGGATCTGCCTCGTCTGCCCGGAGGACAATACGGCAAAAGCGCTCTTCGAGGAAATGCAGGGCACACCATCGGTCGAGCAGACTATTTCACTGTTCGCCACCCAAGGCACCGGACTGCTCACCTTGCCTGCAAACCGGCTGAGATTCGATTTTCGGCGGTTGGGAAGATCGGCGGCAGCCGCCATCCTGCAAGGACAGTCACTCAGGGTTGGGGGGCTCCCGGTTGACTCGGCGGCTTCCTGCGGGTAGAAATGCGGGCGTTGTGATACCGACACTTGAAAAACTCGAGCAAATCTACCGCCGGCCGCTTTTTGATCTGATCCACGAAAGCCGCCGCGTGCATTTGGAATTTTGGAACCGGAACGAGGTCCAGCTCTGCACCTTGCTCAGCGTGAAGACCGGCGGGTGCAGCGAGGACTGCGGGTATTGCGCGCAAAGCTCCCGATACGACACCGGCCTGGAGAGGGAGACCCTGATGACGACCGACGAGGTGCTGCCGATCGCCCAGATGGCGAAGGCGAACGGCTCGACGCGCTTCTGCATGGGGGCCGCGTGGAAAGGCGTGCGTAAGGGCGACAAAAAGTTCGAGCAGATGATCGGGACGGTCCGGGCGGTCAGCCGCCTCGGAATGGAGGTCTGCGTCACGCTCGGCCAGCTCGGAGACGAGGAGGCGATCGAGCTCAAGAAGGCCGGACTGACCGCTTACAACCACAACATCGACACCTCGCCCGAGCATTATTCCCAGATCGTGACAACCCATACGTTCGAGGACCGGCTCAACACGATCGGCTCGGTCCAGCGCGCGGGCATCAGCGTCTGCTGCGGCGGCATCATCGGCATGGGGGAGAGCGTGCAGGACCGGCTGCGGATGCTCGAGGTGCTTTGCAACTTTGATCCGACCCCGGAGAGCGTGCCGATCAACTGCCTGATGCCGGTGCCCGGAACGCCGCTGGCAGATGCCCCGGCGATTGATGTCTTCGAACTGGTGCGCCTGATCGCCGCCTCGCGCATCGTGCTTCCGAAGGCCAAGATCCGCCTCTCAGCCGGCCGCTCGCGGCTTTCGCGCGAGGCTCAGGCGATGTGTTTCTTTGCGGGCGCGAATTCGATTTTTTACGGCGAGAAGCTTTTGACCGCCGGCAACCCGTGCGTGGATGAGGACCGGGAGCTTCTTAGCGCCCTCGGCCTCGAAGCCCAGGCCCCTTATTCCGACCAACCCGAACCCGCCCACTCCCATTGAAAATCAGCATCGGCAGCGATCACGCGGGTTTTGAATACAAGGAGCGGTTCATCGCGCACCTGAAAGCCGCAGGCCACGAGGTGGCCGACCACGGGACCCATTCGGCGGAGAGCACGGACTATCCGCTTTTCATTATCCCTGCCGCGCAGGCGGTGTCGCGCGGGGAGGCGGAGCGCGGAATTGTCCTCGGCGGATCGGGAAACGGCGAGGCCATCGCCGCCAACAAGGTCAGCGGGATCCGCTGCGCGCTTTGCTGGAATGACGAAACGGCCGAACTTTCCCGCCGCCACAACAACGCGAACGTCCTCTCCATCGGCCAGCGGATGGTCTCGATCGAGATCGCGCTTCAGATTCTGGACATCTGGCTCAAGACCCCGTTTGAGGGCGGACGCCACGCGCGCCGGATCTCTGAGCTCGATGTTTACGAGGAGGGCAGGGGAGTCGAGGGGATGAAGGCCGTGGCCACGGAGTGATTCAGGACCAGAGCGGGGAGGGGTATTCGCCGGACTTCACGAGGGCGGAAAGCGCCGAGACAACGAGCGGGCGATCCTCCCGGTAGGTGACGCCGAACCACTGGCTCGCGACAGGAAGAACGCTGACGTTTGCCTTTCCTGTTTGGATGAGGTTGGCGACGGCATCCGGAATGTAAAACTCGGATTTTTCCCCGGTGCCGTGCTTTGCCAGAAAGGCGGAGAACAGCTCTTCTAGCCCCGCGAAAACCGCCGGGGTGAACCCCCAGCAATTCAAGGAAACCCGTTCCTGCCCGCTGAAGCGCGTGCCGTCTTCCTGGTTCACAATTTCGAGCGGCGTGCTCTCGATCTGCGTGAATTCCTTGATGTGGACGAGCTCGCCCTGGCCGGAAACCTCGCAAACCCCGCGCGAGACATGGCCGCTCGGGGAAAGGGTCGCTGCGAGGGGGTATCCGGCCATGCAATAGCGGGCGCTCTCCAACGCCTGCGCCGAAAGAAAATGTCTGACATCCGCGATCGCGCCGGACCCGTAAAAATCATCCGCGTTGATCGCAAGGAACGCCGAATCGACCGCCGACCTCGCGCACCAAATCGCGTGGCCTGTGCCCCATGGCTTTTGCCTGCCTTCTGGAACGCTGAACCCGTCGGGCAGGTCGTTGAGTTGCTGGAAAACATATCCCACATCGATCCGGTCCTCGAACCGGCTCCCGATTTTTTCGCGGAAGTCTTCCTCGAATTCCCTGCGGATAACGAAAATCACCCGCGAAAATCCGGACCGGACCGCGTCGAAGACCGAATAGTCCAGCAGGGTTTCGCCTGACGGTCCGACCGGGTCCATCTGCTTCAACCCGCCATACCGGCTCCCCATGCCCGCCGCCAAAACCAAAAGAGTTGTCTCCATGAATAAGAAAAATCGGGCCGGCGGGATTCGAACCCGCGACCTCCTGCACCCGAGGCAGGCGCTCTACCAAGCTGAGCCACGGCCCGATATATTGGACGGAACCTAATATGTCCCGGACAACGCTGCGGGCAAGCAAATTTGATGTTCTGGAAAATGCGGGCGCGTTTCGGCTATCCCCGCCGAACGCTCAAGCCTCGATCGCCACCGGGTTCGTGAGGCTCCCGATTTTCTCGATCTCGATGGTGACCGAATCGCCGGGTTTCAGCCAGACGGGAGGTTTTCTCGCCATGCCGACCCCGCTGGGAGTTCCGGTCAGGATGACAGTTCCCGGAAGGAGCGTGGTGCTGCCGCTGAAAAACTCGATCAGAGAGGCCACGGAAAAAATCATATCCGCCGTGTTTTCCTCCTGCATCGTCGCGCCGTTGAGGACGGTGCGGATCGCGAGAGAGTTGGGATCCGGGATCTCGTCGGGAGTCACGAGGCACGGGCCCAGCGGGAGAAACGTGTCGAAGGTTTTTCCCCGGCACCACTGGCTCCCCCCGAACCGGATCTGCCAGTCGCGGGCGCTCACGTCGTTGGCGCAGGTGTAGCCGGCGACGTAATCGAGCGCCTCCGCCCTGGAAACATTTTTGGCGGGCTTCCCGATCACCACGGCCAGCTCGCATTCGTAATCGACCTCATGGCTCGCGAGCCGAGAGGGGATGAGGATCGGATCCCCGGGGTTCTGGACGGCCGACGGGGATTTCATGAAGAGCACGGGAAACTGCGGGATGCGCGCGCCGGTTTCCTCCGCGTGCTTCCGGTAATTCAAGCCCGCGCAAAAAACCACAGCCGGGTGCACCGGGGCGAGAAGCTTTGCGATATCCGCCGGCTCGCCGGTCGGGACAAATCCGTTCCGCAGATCGCCGGCCAGCATTTCCGAAGTCCCGTCGGGGAGTAGGCGGGAAAACCCGGTGGCGCCCCGGGAATCAAGATGCCTTTGGATTTTCATGTCAGTATTTCGGGGCCTTGACCGTGCCCGCCTCGATGTCATCCCGCCGGCGCTGGACGATCCGCTCCGCAATTTCCTGGACCATTTCCTCGAGCAGGAGCCGGAGGTGGCTTCCCTGGCGGAAGTCGGACGGCGCGATATTCTTCACCCGGTCCGCGTGCGTGCAGAGCTGGTAGCATTTTTTGAAGCTCGAGCGGCTCGGGTCATCGGGGTTGTAAACCGCGATCGCCTGGCCTCCGTTCCTGCGCATGACGGTGAAGCAGGGGACATCGGTCGGGCCGTCCCCGACATAGATCATGTTCTGGAAGGGGATCGGGCGTAGCTCCGGGGCCATGTGGTCGTTCACGTCCTCGTCCATTTCCAGCATCCCCTTGTTGATGCGGAAAAGAAACTGGGTCTTCTGGGTGTGGCTGATGACCCGCTTCGGGAACGTGATCCGGTCACGCTCGTCCACGGCGAATTCGCATCCGAAGATCTTGCGGATGTAGGGGGCCAGGCGGCTGCCTTCGATCAGGGTTCTCAGCCCAGAGGAGACGATGTAGTGCTCGACATTGATCCCGTGCGCCTCGTGTTCGCCGCTCAGAAGCCCGCTGCGGAAATCCTCGAACATCTCGGGCAGCCCCTTGTAGAAATTCAGCCGGGAGCCGAGCTCCCGGAGCTTGGCGTTCGTCGGCCGGTCCATCTCCAGGCAGTCCAGAAGAACTTTCATGTAGGCGAGTTCGTTGTCGAAGCCCTGGTCGCGCACCAGCTCGCCGCACCGCTGCCAGAAATGCGGTGGGTTGATCCCGAAAACCGGAAACAACGCCTCGTCCTGCATGTAGGTTGGCGAGAGCGTCTGGTCGTAGTCGTAGATGATCGCAATCGTATTTTGCGGAGTGGACATGCCATTATCGCTGCACCTGGAAGGCCGATCTGGCGATCATAAAATGCAAAAATCCGCGTCCTCGGGAACTTGAAGAATCTCTTTGAAAATCTGCTCCCGAAGCCCCATTCTACGGATGTTATGAACGCTCGGAACTTCGGCGGGACCGGTCAAACAGTCGGGGAAATCGGTTTGGGATGCTGGCAGCTCGGCGGCACGGATTGGAGCGGGATCAGCGACTTGCGCGCGCGCAGCCTCCTCATCGAGGCCGCGGACTCGGGCATCAATTTTTTTGACACGGCCGATGTTTACGGAAACGGCCGCAGCGAGCAGGTTCTCGGCCACTTCCTGAAAGATCGCGGAGGAAATTTTCTGGTCGCCACGAAATTCGGGAGAGCCCGCGGGATTTATCCCTCCGGCTACACATGGGACGCCATTCGAACCGCCACAGAATCCTCTCTCAAGCGCCTGGGGATCCCCGCCATCCACCTCACCCAACTTCACTGTGTGCCGGCGGATGTGTTGCGGAACGGAGAAATTTTCGATTGGCTTCGCCGCCTGAAAGCCGAGGGAAAAATTCGCGATTTTGGTGCCAGCGTCGAGACGGTCGAAGAGGCGATGATCTGCCTCGAGCAACAGGGGCTCGCCTCGCTCCAACTGGTTTATAATCTTTTTCACCTGGAACCTGAGAAAGAAGTCTTCCCTCTCGCCATCCAGAAGGAGGTGGCGATCATCGTCCGGCTGCCGCTCGCGGATGGGCTGCTCGGTGGGCACCTCTCAGGGCCGCAGCCCATGCCGTCCGGCTACACCGGGAGCCCAGGCCCTGCGGTTCCGTCCCCGAAAGACGCCGTGACTTTTTGCGGACTCCCTCTCGACCGGGGCCTGCAGCTTTCTGCGGAGGTCCAAAGACTGGTCCCCCATGGCATGACCCTTCCACAGATGGCCTTGCGTTTCGTGCTCGACCAGAAGGCGGTTTCGGTGATGATCCCCGGGGCGAGCAAGCCCGCCCAAGCCGCTTCAAATGCCATTGCGGCCGACATGCCTCCTTTGGGTCCGGCCCTGCACGACCAGCTCAGGCTCTTTTTCAAAACGGAGGTTGCTCCATTTATCCAAGGCCCTTGACAGGGGAAAGAAAGGCAGCAGTTCGGAACTATCCATGAAAGTTCATATTCGCCAGATCCCGCACGGGGAGACTCTCCATTTGGAGGGGGAGGAGGATCCCGCACGCCTCGACTTGCAGGAGGCGGGTGCCGTGCCCGTATCCCCGCTGTCGTATTCTTTGGATGTGGGGCTGAGCGAAGGGGGGCTCTTCGGGACGGGATGGATCTCTGTGCGCGTCCGCATGCAGTGCGTCGCATGCCTCGCGGATTGCGAAAAGGACATCGTGGCGGATCCATTTTCGTTTCAAACAGAAGTCACGGGACGCGAACAGTTAGACTTGACCCCGTTCGTGCGGGAGGATATTCATCTACTTCTGCCCCCGCATCCCAGATGCGATTCGGGGGCGACGTGTCCAGCCGGTGCCCTGCGCACCAGCCCGCAGCAACCGGAAATGGGTGCGTCGGCATGGGATGCGCTAGACAAGCTAAAAACCTAATCACAATAAATTTATGGGAGTCCCCAAACGCAAAACCTCGAAGATGCGGCTTCGCACGCGCAAAGCAGCGAACCGCTGGCGCGCACCGAAACTCGGAAAATGTCCGCAGTGCGGGGCCAGCGTGCTTTCTCACATCGCCTGCCCATCCTGCGGATATTACAACAAGCGGCAGGTCCTGACCATTGGGGCCGAATAATCCGGCGGGTCGGGTTTCTCCCGCATGAAAATTGCCCTTGACGCGATGGGCGGGGATTTTGCTCCGGCGAATCCCGTCGAAGGTGCCGTGGCCGCGCTCCGGGACTTTCCCGATGTTTCCATCATCTTTGTCGGCGACGAAAAAAAAGTGTGCGACGAGCTGTTGCGCCACGACACCGGAGGCTTGACGGATCGGATCTCCGTCCACCATGCCTCCCAGGTCGTGGACATGGGCGACAGCGGGCTCGACAGCGTCAGGAGGAAAAAGGATTCCTCCGTGAGCCGGGCCGTGGACCTTGTGAAGGATGGCGCGGCGGACGCGATCGTCTCCGCCGGGCATACCGGAGCGCTCGTGGCTGCGGCAACCATCAAGCTCAGAACCCTTCCGGGCATCGACCGCGCAGGTTTGGCCGTCTTGATTCCCGCGGACGAAGGGGCCTTTCTCCTCATCGACGGCGGGGCGAACCTCGATCCGGATCCGGAGCACATCGTCGGCTTCGCCGTCATGGGCAGCATCTATTTCCGGGAAATCCTTGGCTGCCCGGAACCGAAGGTCGGGCTTTTCAATATCGGCACCGAGGCCTCCAAGGGGACCGAATTTTCCAAGGCGTGCCACGCGCTGCTCTCGAAAGCCCCGATCCACTTCGCCGGAAATGTCGAGGGGCACGCCATCTTTCACAAGCCGGTCGAAGTCGTGGTTTGTGACGGCTTTGTGGGCAATCTCGTTCTGAAAACCATCGAGGGCCTGGCGAAATCCTTTTTCGGCTGGTTCCGTGACGAGCTAAAAAAAACCCCGGTCCGGATGCTGGGCGCCCTCCTCTGCCGCGGGGCGTTCCGCTCGATCAAGAACCGCACGAGCACGGACGAGTATGGCGGCACGCCGCTTCTTGGAGTCAACGGGATCTGCATCAAAGCCCACGGCAACTCCTCGGTGCGGGCCCTCCGCAACGCGATCCGCGTGGCGCGGGCGGCGGTCGCCCAGAAGGTCAACCAGCGCATCGTCGAAGCGATCCAATCCCAACATGAAAAAGTCTCCGAAGCCTAAACTTTCCCTGCCTAACCGCACCGTTTCGATCATCGGCACCGGCAGCTACGTTCCGGAGCGGATCCTGAGCAACGCCGACCTCGAAGCCATCGTCGAGACCACCGACCAGTGGATCATGGACCGGACCGGGATCCGCGAACGCCGGATCGCGAAGGAGGGCGAGTTCACAAGCCACCTTGCGGCCGAGGCCGCCAGGCGGGCGATACAAAATGCCGGGGTGACAGTGGACGAGATCGATCTGATCCTGGTCGCCACGATTACGCCCGACACATTTTTTCCCTCGACGTCCTGCCGTGTGCAAAGCTTGATCGGCGCAAAAAACGCCGCATGTTTCGATGTCAATGCGGCCTGCTCCGGATTTCTGTATTCCGTGGAAATCGCGCAGCAGTTCATCGCGAACCATACCTACAGCACCGTCCTTGTCATCGGGGCCGACAAGCTCAGCTCGATCGTCAACTGGCAGGACCGGAACACCTGCGTGCTTTTCGGCGACGGCGCGGGAGCCGCCGTGCTGCGCAACCGCGAGGGCTCGCACGGGGTGATCACAACCTACATGGGCAGCGATGGAAATTTCGGGGAGATCCTCTACATGCCGGGTGGAGGGTGCGCCCTGCCGATCACCAAGGAGAACGCGGACCAAAAATTCAACACCCTCCACATGAACGGGCGCGAGACGTTCAAACAGGCGGTCACCTCGATGATGAAAGCAGCACAGAAGGCGCTCGAGCAAAGCGGGCTCACGACCGACGACCTGAAGTGCATCATCCCCCACCAGGCGAACATCCGGATCATCGAGGCGATGGCCTCCCGCCTTAATGTACCGATGAGCAAATTTCACATCAACCTCGACCGCTACGGCAACACCTCAGCGGCCGCCGTCGCGATCGCCCTGGATGAGGCCAACCGGACCGGACGCTTCCAGATCGGGGATTACATCCTCCTCGTCGTCTTCGGCGGAGGCCTCACCTTCGCCAGTTCCGTGATCCAGTGGTGATCTGACCGCCGGTCACCTTGCGGGTGACGAGATTGGCAGAAGGGGTCAGGCCTATAATTTAAATATCTTCTGGGTCGAAAGTTACAAATAGGCAGTCCCGAACGGTGCCATTTTACATTTAAATTATAGGCCTGACCCCCTATTTGGCGCTGACTGACCTCCATTCGCTTTGAGTGGTGCGGAAAACCGCGAACCGTCAAAAAATCCGCTCGCCTGAAATCCCGATTGGCGGAGATCAATCCGAACGGCCCCGGAGACATTCTGGCGGAAAACCCGGATCCCTCGACTCTCGATCAGCGAGATCCAACGGTCATCCAGGTGTTCGCTCTCGGGAAAGGAGGCCGCTGTTGAAACGATCAGCCTGGGTTGGACGGCATCGGCGAAGGCCGTATCCATCGGAATGCCCGACCGGTGGGCCCCCTTGACGAGGATATCCGCAATCAGCTCGGTGGCCGCATTTTTCAGCAGCCAGTCGATTGTTGGAGGTCCAGCGTCGGACAGGAATAGAACCCTCACGTCTGCCGTGTCCAGCCTCACTACGAAAGACTTGTCGTCCGCCACATCGAGCAGAATTCCCGACGGAGGATACAAGATCTTCAAGGTCGCATCCTTGGAAATGCGGATAGAATCCCCCGCCCAGTGGAGTGACTTCGGGATCCGGAGTTCCTCCAGCCGCTTTTTGATCTGGTGCCGCTGCGAGGACCGATCATCGAGCACCGACTCGACGACGACTCCGGGAGGATCGGTCTCGATGAGCTCCGCCGCCCCGCCGATGTGGCGCGCATCGCCGTGCGTCAAAACCAAACCGTCCGGGGTCGATTTTCCGCGGCTGTGCAGCCAGGGCATGACCACCCCCTCAAACTGCCACTTCGGCCCGCAGTCGAGCAGCCAGACTTTTCCATCCGATTCAATTCCTGCGGCCCCGCCCGCCCCGAAATCGAAGACCGTGACGGTCACGGGTGCGGGAGCCGGGCTTCCCACATAGAGAAACGATGCGGGGAGGCAGGACATGAGGTGGACAATTCCGAGAAGAAGCTTGGAAAAAACCCAGTTCGCATTGTTGAAAATGGCGGCGAGCGTTTCCCAGAAGAGCCCTCCGACAAGCGCGAGCACAGCGGTCACCATGATGACAAATGCCAGGGGCACGATCAGCAGGTTCGCGGGCAGCGCCGAGAAGGAGACGAGGTGAAAATACAGGAGCGTCAGGGGCAGTGACCCAACCCACGCCGCAAGCGACACCGAGGCCAGGACGCCGAGGTTTTCGACGGCCTCCCAGGCCCGCTTCTGCCAGTCCGACCAAAGCTGGCGGGGAACGAATGGATCCGGGTGGCAATGCCTCCGGATCAAATCGTGAAGCGGAAGGGCCAGCAGCAGGATCGCCGCCACCACGAGAAACGACAACTGGAACCCCGGGCTGAAAATCTCGTTCGTCCATTGCACGATGATCAGAAACGCAGCGGCGCACAGCGAGTTGATCGGGATTGGCTGGCGCGAGGACGTCATCCCGATCAGAAATATCGCCGACATCACGGCCGACCTCAAACTGGAGGGTTTCCAACCGGTAATCAGAGCGTAGAAAAACAGCGCCGGGATGATCGCAACGACTGCCCGCCGCCTGCTGAGGCCGGCAATTTTGAGAGCCTGCCAGAGGATCAGCCCGATCATTCCGACGTGGAGCCCGCTGACGGAAAAAAGATGAAAAGTGCCCGTGTTCCGGAACTCCTGCTGGAGCGTATCTGGAATGGAGGCCGTCACTCCGAGGACCATCCCGGCCAGAAAATCACAAACCACGGGGTCGTCCGAGATCCCGGTCCTCAACGTTTGTTCCATCCACTGCCGCGACCGGTTGGCCATGCTGATGAGCGAATACGCAGCGGCCTTCCGGTCGATCGAGAGATCCCCGTTTGTGGCAACTTCGATTTGGCAAGTGATGCCGCACTGGGCCATCCAGGCCTTCGCGTTGAATTCGCAGGGATTTCTCGGGGGGGCGATCACCTCGATGCTCCCGGTGACGCTGACCCGATCGCCCTCCGCCGGGGCTGGCGCCGGGACGACGACCGCGACGCTGGCGGAGGGGCGTAAAATATCCCCCTTCATTTCCAGCCTTTCCACGCGCATTGTGAATCGCTCGCGCGCAGCACCGTAGGGGGCAGGATCGGAGGTGACCACCCCCTTGGCGACGACGAGAAACCGTCCGTCTTTGACAAGATCCGCCAACCTCCCGGACGTGGATTCCCGGACCTGCCAGACATGCACGCACGCAAAGGCGCACGCCACCGAGAGCAGGATCCATGGCCCGCGCACCGGAAGGAATCCCGCAACGAGAAAACCCCCGGCCGCTGCGCAGAAAACCGCCCCCGGCCAACTCACAAGATCCGAAAACAAAATCCCAGAAATGGCCGCGAGCAACAGCCCCAGGAATGGGAGCCTCTGCCGGAGGAAGGGAAAAATATCGCTCACGGTTGTCCGCAAAACTTGAACAGGAAAAGCTCGGTCGCCTGCCCGGATTCATAATAGAATTTCAGCGCGCCGTCGCGCCCGCGGATATCCTCAGGAACAGCGCAGCTTGCCCTTCTCGAGTGGATCTGGTGGACCCCCTGCTGGATGCGCTGGTAGGGAGCCCCCCAGGCTTCAAGCAAGCAGGCCCTCGCGCAGCGATCCTTCAGAAGATCCTCAAGCGAGCCGCGTTCGTAGTGTTCGAAATACACGTTCGCGCGGGCTTCGATATCCGCGTAATCGTTCGACGGACAAATTTCCACGCCCTGCAATGGCAGTTTTGCGCATGTCCCGCGGTTCAGCCCGACGCGGATTCTCGGATCAAACCCCGCGAGACGGTTTTTCTTCGACGAGGTATTGATCGAAACGATCAGGTCAGCGCCTGCGTGGATCCGGATCCAAACATGGTCGATCTCGTCGGGGTTTTCACATTCCTCGACATCAACACCGAGGATGCGCCCGACGACCCTGACGAGCGGAACCTTCGGAAGAAGAAACCGTTCAGGCTTCCGGCGATGCACGCCCGTGGGCATCGCTCAGTTGTCGAAGGAAAACGGGCTGTAAAGCGACTCCTCGTAGCCGGAGTCATACCAGTCGTCGATTGCCGGCGCGTTGTAAGCGAACGGCTGCCTGACCTGATAGGAGGGGCTGTTGTAGTATTCGGCCTTCTGAATTCCGGACACTCTGGCTTTCTGTCGGGGAGAGTTGTTCCCATAAAACCCCTGCGTCTCGGTGAGGTAGTTCAGGACCTGCGGGGTGGCACCGGAGGCTTTCAGCCCGGCCAATTGGGCATAGTTAAAATCGTAAACTTTCCGGGTGCTGTTGAGATAGGCGACGATCGTGCCAGAAGGCACGCCCTTACTCACAAGGTTGCGGATGTCGTCGTAGTCCAGGGCGCGGGCATTGGACATTTTGAGAACGGTGCCGGAGTTGACTCCGCGCGAGCTTGCCGCAGCGGTGACCGCCGGGTCGCCCTGGGGTCCGGAAGCGCAGCCGACAAAACAGGATGCGACGGCTGCAAGGAAGATGAGGCGGGCGGGAAAGTGGCTCATAGATAATGTGGCTTCTGAAAATTCCGGACCCATGTCCGACTATCGAGTCATACTCCCGACCGGCGGGCTTTGCAAAACCAATTATCTCACACCCCATCCACTCGGAAGCCATCTGCTTGAAGGATTTTCCGGACCGCGGCGCGGTTGTCGCCTTGGAATTCCATTTCGCGGTCCCGCACGGTTCCGCCGCAGCCGAGTTGCCTGCGTGCCTCCCTGGCAAGGCGTTCGATTTCTTCCCCGGAGATTCCCGCGTGAAAGCCCGTGACGACGATGACGGGTTTGCCGCCGCGGCCGGCTGTCTCTTTCCGGAGCACCACCCTGCCGGCCGGGGGGCGCGGTGTCGGTTTCTCCTCCTGCGGAATCCCCTCGGGAAGGCCGGGGATGGACAAACCCGCGAAGGGAGACAGGAGAGCTTCGCGCGGGCCCGAAACCGGAATGCGTCCTTTGGTGCTCATCGCGTCAGCATCGCGGCACCGAAGACTCCCGCGCTGTCGCCGAGCTGCGGGCGCAGGATCCGCGTGGCGAGCGTGGGATTGAAAAGAAAGCGTTCGATGGCGAGCCTCGTCTCCTCCGAATAGAGCAGGTCGATATTTCCCACGCCGCCGCCGATCACGATCGCATCAGGATCAAGGATATTGATGACCGCCGCGATCGCCTCGCCAAATTTGTCACGGAGCCGTTCCAAGGTGGTGACGGCAGGTTTTTCCCCGAGGGCGGCCGCCCGGACAATTTCCGGAAGACGGATCGCCGCGCCGCCGGATTCCCGGTGAAATCTCTCCAGCGAGGGGCCGGCGATGACGGTTTCGATGCAGCCTTTTCTGCCGCAATAACACGGGTGGCTTTCGCCCATGAGCGGATTGTGTCCCCATTCTCCGGCAATCCCGTGAAGACCCTGAAGGACCTGACTGTTCACCACGATTCCTCCTCCCACGCCGGTCCCGAGAATCAAACCCATCACAACGGGCTCACCTATCGCAGCGCCAAGCGTTGCCTCTGCGAGCGCAAAACAATTCGCGTCGTTTGCCATCCGGATTTCCCGTGAGAGCAGACGGGTGAGATCCTGCCTGAGCGGCTGGTGGTTGAGGCAGGTGGTGTTCGAGTTTTTCAGATCTCCCGAGGAAGGTTCGACCGCACCAGGCGTTCCGATTCCGATCACGGCGGGACACGGGATTCCGGATAATTTTTCCAGTTCGCGCACGACTGCGACGATCTGTGAAAGAATAAACTCGTATCCGCGTGACGCCTGGGTTTCGACCCTCAGGCGCTGGACCGCCGACCCGGGACGTTCGGCATCGAGGATGGCCCCTTCGATTTTGGTGCCGCCGAGGTCGATGCCCCAGAGCAGCCCGCTCACACAGAGACCCGCATCGGCATGATCACGTAGAGGAACGGAGACTGGATTTTCAGAACTCCGGGGCTCATCTCGTCGATCAGTTCGAGAAAGACTTCGTCGTTGGGAAGGCTGCGAAGCGGGTCCATGAGAAACTCGGGGTTGAACGCGATCGAGATGTCCTTGCCGCGGTAGTTGATCGCGAGCGATTCTTTCGCCTCACCGACCTCGGGGGTGTTCGCGGTGATGTCGAGGTTGTTCTTGGTGAAGTTCAACCGCACGGAGCTGGTCTTGTCGCTGCTGAGCAGGGAGACGCGGCGGACGCAATTGAGGAACGCCTCGCGTTCGAGGGCGATCCGTTCTTTGGCTTCGGCGGGAATCACCTGCCGGTAGTTCGGGTAGTTTCCTTCCACTAGCTTCGAGGCGAGAAATGCGCCGTTCAGCTCGAACGAAGCGAGGTTGTCGGACGTCGAGATTGTCACGTCGCCATCCTCGCCGAGCAGTCGCTGCAATTCGGTGACCGCTTTGGTCGGGAGGATGAAGTCGCGCTCGTGGCTCTTCGGGAATTCGATGTCGCTGTCGAACAGGGCCAGTCGGCGCCCGTCGGTTGCCACGAGAGTGAGCTTGTTGTCGGACAGCGAAAACAGGATCCCGTTGAGCACGTAGCGCGTCTCGTCGGAAGAAATGGCATACGAGGTTTTGCGGAGGCCGTCCTTCAGCTCGCTCTGCTTGAGGGTGAAAGATTTCGGCTCACCGACGGTCGGGAACGTGGGGAATTCCTCCTGGGGAAGCCCGTAGATTTTGAAGAAGCTGGCCCCGCAGCGGATCGTCGCGGCATTTTTGGCATCGATCTCGAGGACGACCTCCGAGCTGGGAAGCTCGCGCACGATGGCGGCGAGGCGCCGGGCCGGGAGCGTGGTGGCGCCGGGCTTTTCGACCTTGGCCTCGATCGAGCAGCGGATCCCGACCTCGAGATCCGTGGTCGTGAGCCGGAGCCCCGCCTCGGTGGCTTCGAGGAGCGCGTTGGAGAGAACGGGGAGAGTCGCTCGATTGCTGACAACGTTTTGGATTCGCTGCAAACCTTCGAGAAGGGCTTCTTTGGTGACCGCTAGCTTCATGGTAAAAACAACGTGTCTATTGGCACTCCCGGCAGATGTCAACCGCATGTTGCATCTCTGTTGAGAATAATTGTTTCGTGGATTCCCTTCCCCGAAGGTGCCCCTGCGCCCCGGGGTGACCGTCAATAGTCCGCAGGGTCATTGAGGTAGGCCTCGAACATCTGCTCCACCTCCTCCGAGCGATCCCTCGCGACCATGCGCTTGGCCGCCGTCGCAAAACAGTTCAGGAGGACGACCGCATTCAGCGAGACGTCCTTCTCCACGTAGCTTGTCAGGCGTTTGACGAACGACCGGTTCACCAGGTTCACGGCCTCGAAAAAATCCCAGAACTTCTCGAGGTTCCAGTCCGCGCTGAACCCGTTTTTATACCGGAAGTATTGGGCCATGAGATACATCGAGATCGAACGGTAAACGCTTTCCTCCGTGGTCTGGAACGGCAGGTGGGTGAGGACCATCGGCTTGAGCCGGTCCATGATCGGGCAGCCGCCGGTCGCCATGAAAATCCCGATCAGCGAGCCGACCGCATGCGTGATGTTCACCCGCGCGGAATACGTCCGCGCCTCCGTGGTGACCACGACGTCCGCCTCCTCGTGGGAAATCACATCGGTGAAGAACTCGATCACTCCGACCATGTTGGCGGCGATCGGGCAATGGGAGTGCTTCACGCTGGAGATCGGGCAATTCGGGCATTGGTGGTGGGTCAGCCTGGTCCACTGCGGCAGCGGCAGCACGGGGGTGTTCAGCAAACGCAGGCCCGGCTTTTCGAGCTCCACAAGAAACTCCTTCGAATCCCCATCGGAAAAATCAAACCGGTATCTGATCCAAAAGATATTCTCGTCCACGGAAAAAATATGGAGAAGACGGAGCCGGTTCGTAAAGCAGAACCGGCTGCTCCGCGCGAAATATATGCTCCGACTTTTCCGGGTGCGGGTTCCGCCGCGACGGAAAACGCGACTTGATCGGAGGCGAAGAATCGGGATGATCCGGGGCATGAAAGCGAAGTGGTTTGTGAAAGGGGATTGGGATGGTTTTGTCGGGCTGTTCATCGACAACCTGCTCCAGCTGCTGTTGATCGCGACGCTGTGCCCGCTGGTGTGCGGAATTCCGATCGCGATGGTGGCCGGGGTGATCCTGCCTGGCGCGGCGGTCTCGATCATCGCGGGGAACCTTTTTTATTCCTGGCAGGCCTGGCGGCTGGCGTGCCGGACCGGACGTGACGATGTGACCGCGCTCCCCTACGGGATCAACACCGTGAGCCTGATCGCGTTTTTGTTTTTCATCATGGCGCCGGTCTGGCAGGCGACGCATGACCCTGTGAAAGTTTGGGAGGCCGGGGTCTTTGCGTGTCTGCTCAGCGGGCTGATCGAGCTGGCGGGGGCGTTCTGCGCGGACCCCCTGCGCCGGAGCGCGCCGCGCGCGGCTTTGCTCTCGGCCCTGGCGGGAATTGCGCTGACCTTCATTTCGATGGGCTTCGCCTTTCAGATCTTCGCCTCGCCCGCGATCGCCATCCTGCCGATGTTTTTGATTGTCATCGCCTATTCGTCGCGGCTGCGGCTGCCGTTCGGCGTGCCTGCCGGGCTGGCGGCCATCCTGGCAGGCGTTGCGATCGCGTGGGGGTTGAGATGGGTGGGGGTCCCCTCGTTTTCGCCGCCGCAGGGTCCGGTTCCATTCGGCCTGCACCTTCCGAGTCCGGACATCACGGCGTGGCACGCGCTGATCTCTGGCGGCGGGCTCTGGAGCTACCTCACGGTCATCATTCCGATGGCCCTTTTCAATCTCCTCGGATCGCTGCAGACACTGGAAAGCGCGGAGGCTGCCGGCGACCGCTATGAGACGATGCCCTCTCTCGCGATGAACGGGGCCGGCACGATCGCCGCCGCATTTTTCGGAAGCGCGTTTCCGACGACCCTGTATATCGGGCACCCCGGCTGGAAGGCGATGGGGGCGCGCATCGGCTATTCCGCGCTGAACGGCGTCGTGATCAGCCTGCTGTGCTGCTTCGGGGCCGTGACAGCCGTCCTGCATGCCGTGCCCTTGGAGGCGACGCTGGGCATTCTCATCTGGATCGGCCTCGTCATGACGGCGCAGGCATTCCAGGAGACGCCCCGTGCGCATGCGCTCGCGGTCGCGGCGGGCCTCATCCCCTCGCTGGCGGCCTGGGCGTTGCTCCTGATCGAGACCTCCCTGCGCGCGGCGGGATGCCCGCTGGAGAAAGCCCTGCCAAACTTCGGCAACGACCTGTTCATCCGCGGCGTTCTCGCCCTGAACCAGGGATTTCTGATCACGAGCATGGCCTTCGCCTCGATCGTGGCGTTTGCCATCGACAGGAAATTCATCGCTTCCGCTGTGACGTGTTTCCTCTGTGCCGTGCTATCGGCTGTCGGCCTGATCCACGCTTTCGCGATCACTCCGGCGGGGGTCGTTCCGGTCTTCGGCTGGCTCGTTGCCCCGGACTTCGCGGCCGCCTACGCCGCGACCGGGATCTGCCTGATATTCCTGCACTGGACCAAAACCGCAAAGCCCGTGCCGTGACGGGCGGAACCTGTTTGTCGCGTTGGGAGATCGCTTGCGCTTGGATGGCGGGGGCGTGTGTGATCCCAGGAAATGTGTCACAGCCTTTCCAGGCTGTGTTTGAACCGGCACACAGGCTGGAAAGCCTGTGTCACATTGCGCCCGCGACTGTTCCGCCGTTTCATTTGCTTTGACTCCTTGGGCGCGATTCAACAGATTCGAGGAGTGAAACCATCTCAAATCGCAGCACAGCTTTACACCGTCCGGGACTTCTGCACCTCAGCCACAGCCCTCTCCGAAACCGCAAAAAAACTTCGCGCCATCGGCTATGAGGCCGCGCAGGTCAGCGGGGTCTCCGGGGATATTCCGCCGCAGGAGATCCGCAGGATTCTATCGGGCGAGGGGATCAAAATCTGCGCCACGCACGAGAGCGGAGATCTGATCCGGAGCAACCCACTGGCCGTGGTCGAGCGGTTGAAGGCGATGGAGGTTGTCCATACCGCCTATCCCTATCCGTCGGGAGTGGACTTCGCGGATGGCGCTGCGGTGAAAGCGATGGTTTCCGACCTCGATGCCGCTGGGGCCGTGCTCCGCGAGAACGGCTGCGTGCTGAGCTACCACAACCATGCGATCGAGTTCATCCGCATCGGTGACGAGGTTCTCATGGACTACATCGCCCGGGCCGCATCGCCGGAGAATCTGAAATTCGAACTCGACACCTACTGGGTCCAATTCGGCGGGGGCGACCCCGTCGCGTGGTGCAAAAAAGCCTCCGGCAGGATGCCGGTTCTCCATTGCAAGGACTTCGGATACGGAACCGACAACAAGGCGTTCTTTGCCGAGATCGGATACGGGAACCTCGACTTCCCGGCCATCGTGGCAGCGGCCGATGCCGCCGGATGCGAGTGGTTCGTGGTCGAGCAGGACACCTGCCCGGGCGACCCGTTTGTCTCGCTCGAGAAGAGCTACCGCACGATGCGGGATTGCCTCTGCGGCGGCTAACCGAAGAGGCCTTTCTTTTTCACCTGCACGTTGCGGGTCAGGGCCTCGAAGCGGGCACGGTCGCGGGCGTTCGCGATCGCCTGCTCTTTCGAAATCTGAAGCGAGAGATACAAGCCCGACAAATCCTCGTCGATCGTGTGCATCCCGTCTTTGGCTCCAATTTCGATGAGTCCGACCAGTTGCTCCCAGCGGCGCTCGCGGATGCAGGCCCGCACGCCCGCGTTGGCCACGAGGGTTTCCGAGGCGAGCACCCGGCCGGATCCATCTTCCTTGGGGATCAGCCTCTGCGAGATCACTGCCTGGAGGGCGTTGGCCAACTGCGCCACGATCTGCGGCTGCTGGTCTCCGGGGAAGGCATCCACCATCCGGTCGATCGCTTTTGGCGCATCGATGGTGTGCAGGGTCGCAATGACGAGATGCCCGGTCTCGGCCGCCGTGATCGCGGCGCTGATCGTTTCCGGGTCCCGCATCTCGCCGACAAGGATGACGTCGGGGTCCTGTCGGAGCGTGTGGCGGAGCGCCTCTGCGAACGACTTCGTGTCGGTTCCGATTTCCCGCTGCTTCACCACGCTCCGTGAGTTTTGGAAGATGTATTCGACCGGATCCTCGACCGTGACGATCACCCCGCTGAGCTGCCGGCTGATGTGCTGGATCATCGAAGCCATCGTGGTGCTCTTTCCGGAGCCCGTGATTCCCGTCACGAGGACCAGCCCTCGCTGGAGGGCGCAGATTTCAAAGATGCTTTCCCGGTGCCCGAGCTGGCCGAGCTCCGGAATCACGTTCGGAATGTAGCGGAACGCGGCTTCCAGGGCGCTGCGGCTGTAGTGGGCATTTCCGCGAAAGCGTCCGACCCCTTCAACCTGCAGGGCGAAATCCAGCTCCCATTCCTCCTCGAGCCTCGCGCGCTGGGCCTCGGTCAGAATCCCGGTGATCAGCTCGCGGCAGAACTGGACCGTCACCCCCCGGTCTTCGAGTGGAGCCAGACTCCCATTGATGCGCACCATGGGAGGAGCGTCGGCGCAAAGATGCAGGTCGGATGCCCCGGCCGCCACAGTCCGGGAAAGCAGATCCACCAAATCAAACGGGTTCGTTTCCATAGTTTATCTCCTGGTTGCCTGCATCGAGGAACTGATCCCGCGCAGGCTGCGGGCAAATTCCTGCGGGTTGTCCGCGTTTTCCATGGCCACCGCTTCGGCCACGGTTCCGGCGCGGACGAGTTGCAGCAGCGAATCCGCAAACGACCGGACGCTCCTCGGGTCGCCCCGCGAGACGAAATCCAGCAGCTCGCTCATTCGCCCCTCCGCGATGAGCCTCCGGGACGATGCCTCGTTGGAAAAATACTCGCAGAGCAGGGCGCGGCCGCCGGAAACCGCCGGCAGAAGCCGCTGGCAGAGGACGCCGAGAAGTTGCTCGGCAAGTGTCTTCCGGACCGACTCTCTCTCGTCGGCCGGAAAAAGCAGCTCCAGGCGCGCCACGACATCCGCGCACCCGGCCGCATGGACGGTCGCAAGAACGAGGTGGCCGGTCTCCGCCGCCTGGATCGCCGTGACCGCCGAGGGCGCGTCCCGGATTTCCCCCAGAAAAATAATATCCGGATTCTGCCGCAGCGAGCGCCGGAGACCCTCCGCAAACGACGGGGTGTCGATGCCGACCTCGCGCTGCGTGAAATACGACATCTTTGCCGTGAAGAGATATTCGACCGGATCTTCGATCGTGACGATGTGGCGCGCCATCGCCCCGTTGATCCAATCCAGCACGGAGGCCAGCGTCGTGGATTTTCCCGATCCGGTCGGCCCGCAGACAATGACAATTCCCGATGGCCGCTGCGCCCATTCCCGGAGGAGTTCGCACGGAAGCCCGAGCGATTCCATGGAGGGGATCTGGTTTTGGATGCGGCGGAGCACCGCCCCTCTCACCCCGAGCTGCCGGAGAAGATTGACGCGAAACCGGACGCCTTCCTCCGTGGTCAAGCTCGCGTCGCGGTCCAGCTCGCTTCCCTCCGCTCCGCACGCGCTCCACAGGTCGGCCAGGTCCTGCTCGCCCGGAAGCTCGGATTCCACCGCCGCGAGCTCGCCGTTGATGCGAAAAACCGCGCGCTGCCCAGAACGCAGAATGATATCCGAGGCACCGTTCGCCACGGCCGCACGGAAGATATCATCGAGCAATGGAGAGATCATGGAGGCTGTAATCTAAACTGAAGTTCCCAAGGAAAAAAGGCAATTAACCACCAGCCAAGTAGGACCCCAATCATTAAGTTTAATAGTTCCAGACAGCCGTATGGAGCATGATCAACCCGCCAACGCGATGAGAGTATCGGAAATGGTGATTTTCACCAAAGCCGTCCGGCGGCAGGAATGCCTTGAATCAGAGGGCTGTGCCTGCGAATCCTCACCGCCGTGAAACGCATGTCCCAGTCATCCCGGATTCTGACCGGCCTGATCATCGGGCTGACCCTCGGGGTCATCGCGGGGTGGCTTTTCCAGCCGCCGGGGCCGCTGGCGGCGCATTCGGCGGCTTTGGGATGGTGGATTGACGAGGTCATCCAGCCGCTCGGGCGCGTTTTTTTACGGATCATTTTCATGGTGGTCATCCCGCTGATCCTGTCGGCGATTGTGATTGGCACGATGGAGATGGGGGATATCCGGACGCTCGGCCGCATCGGCGTGCGTACGCTCGCGATCACCTTGCTGCTTTCCACCCTGAGCGTGATGATCGCGCTCGGGCTGGTCAACGCGCTCCAGCCTGGAAAGGCGCTCAGCGATGACCGGCGGGACGCCCTTGTGGCCGCGTATTCCGGAGCATCGCAAAAAAGCATCGAGCGGGGAGAGCACGGCCAGTCGCTCTCGAAGACGCTGCTGAATTTCATTCCGGAAAACCCGCTGGCCGAGGCGGTCAATTCCTTCAACCCCGATAACACCGGGGGAGGTTTGCTGGCGGTGATGGTATTCAGCTTGTTTGTCGGGATCGCGATGACCGTGGCCCCGAGGGAGAAGACCGCCGCATTGCGGGGCGTTTTCGAGGGGATGTTCGAGATCTCGATGGTGATCATCGGCTTTGCTCTCAAGCTGGCCCCGCTCGGGGTCGCCTGCCTGAGCTTCGCGGTGGCCGCCCGGCTCGGGCTCGATCTCTTCCGGACGCTCGGCTACTACACCGCCGTCGTGCTCCTC
The DNA here is from genome assembly GCA_037147455.1 of Verrucomicrobiota bacterium. Lineage (GTDB taxonomy): Bacteria > Verrucomicrobiota > Verrucomicrobiia > Chthoniobacterales > Terrimicrobiaceae > QYQL01. Next base: position 21,782 of record JBAWVC010000001.1, read on the forward strand.
GGGCTCGCCCTGCACCAGTTTGTTGTCTATCCGGTGGTGCTGATCCTGCTGGGTCGCCGGTCGCCGGCGGAATTTTTCCGCGGGGCAAAGGAGGCCATTGTGACGGCATTCAGCACCTCTTCGAGCAATGCGACCCTGCCGGTCTCGCTGCGTGTCGCGGAGGAGCAACTCGGCATCCCGCCACGGATCGCCCGCTTTGTTCTCACCGTCGGTGCCAGCGCCAACCAGAATGGCACAGCCCTCTACGAGGGGATCACAGTGCTCTTCCTCGCGCAGGTATTCGGGGTCGAGTTGACCTTTGCGCAGCAGATCGTGGTCGCGCTGATGTGCATCATGGCCGGTATCGGAACCGCGGGCGTGCCGGGCGGTTCGCTGCCGCTGGTGGTGGGCGTCCTTCTCACGATCCGGGTTCCGGCCGAGGCCATCGCGATCATCCTCGGCATCGACCGGTTTCTCGACATGTGCCGCACCGCGCTGAACGTGACCGGAGATCTGGTGATCGCCGTCGTCGTTTCGCGCGGGGAAAATGCGGACGAAGCACCCCGGATGGAGGTTTATGTTTGAGATCAGACCACGGGACAAGATGGTGGAGCGCGCGCTGCTGGTCGGCGCGTTTGTCGATCCCTCCGGGCGGGCGGATGCGGAGGATTTGCTGGAGGAGCTGGAGGAACTCGTCCGCACGCTCGGGATTCCGGTCATCGAAAAAATGGCGGTCCACACGCGGGAGACGCACGCGAGGTATTTTATCGGGTCCGGCAAGGCGGAGGAGATCTGCGAGCGGGCGCGCGAGCTCGAGTGCGACGCGCTCATTTTCGACAACGAGCTGACTCCCGCGCAGCAGCGGAACTGGGAGGCCTTGGCCAAGGTGCTCGTGATCGACCGGCAGGAGATCATCCTGGATATTTTTGGCGCGCGCGCGCAGACCCGCGAGGCGCGGATCCAGGTCGATCTCGCCCGCATGGCGTATTCCCTGCCCCGTCTCACCCGCGCCTGGGGCCACCTCGGCAAGCAGGGTGGCGGGATCGGTTCCAAGGGCGAGGGCGAGAGCCAGCTCGAGCAGGACCGGCGGAAAATCCGCGGACAGATCGACCGCCTCAAGCGGGAGCTGGCGGGTGTCCGCAGCTCGCGGGCGACCCAGCGCAAGGACCGCAAGCGCGCCCCCGTGCCGAATGCCGCGATCGTCGGCTACACGAACGTCGGCAAGTCGTCGCTCCTGCGCCGCCTGACCGGCGCCGACGTGCTGGTCGAGGACAAGCTCTTCGCCACGCTCGACACCACGACGCGCAAGATCGCCCTACCCAACAAGCTGCCGCTCCTGCTCACCGACACGGTCGGTTTCATCCGCAAGCTGCCGCACGGGCTGATCGAGTCGTTCAACGCCACGCTCGAGGAGGCCGCGCTCTCGGACTTTTTGATCCACGTCCTCGACGCCTCGCATCCGCGGGTCCTGGAGTTCTACGACACAACAAAGAACGTTCTCGAAGAACTCGGCGCCGACACGAGCCAGGCGCTGGTCGTTTTTAACAAGATGGATCGCGTGAACGATGAGACCACACGCATCTGCCTGCGCCGGCATTTTCCGGACGCGATCTTCATCTCCGCGCATTCCGGGCAGGGGCTCGATGAACTCGTCGCCCGGCTCTCAGCGCTCGTCGCCCGCCAGACGCGCTCGGTGGAACTGCTCCTCCCCCTCGAACGCCAGGAACTTCTCGCCCGCCTTCACCGCGAGGGGACCGTCCACTCGATCGCCTACGAGGAAACCGGCGCCCGCGTCCTCGCCACCGTCCCGCCCCGCCTGCACGATGTCTTGGCGGGTTTCATGGTGCCCGGACGATAAAACCGAATCAGGAACTCACCAAGAACCGGCCTGCGATGCTCAGCATCGTTTTTTTGTTCATGAATGACACGCTAACATGCACCGCCTCCCGTATGGTCTACCAGGCCGCCTACGCGGCCGCCCTGCTCATGCCGGGCTCCAAGAGCCAGAAAGAGGCTCGCGCCGCCGCCTTCGCGGCCAAAGCCGAGGCCAACGCCCAAAAGCACGCTCCTGCCGGCATCGCCGTCGCAGTCAATCTCCTCGTCCTCGCCTACCTCGGAACTGTCAAATTCCGCGAGGAACGCGTCAAAGACGACCAGACGATCGAGGCCACCATCGACGCCTTACTGCCATTGATCCCAGCCCCGATTGCGGGGTTGAGATCAGCGGCGGTGGAGTAGCAGGCAACGCGGTTCAAGAGATTCAGGACCTTCTCGGGGAGGGCGCGGTCCTCCTTCCGATACGTCGCGGGGATCTGAGAACCCAGCCAATCGATCGTATTCTTCGATATAACCCAAAAGCACACGGCCGTGTCGTCAATATGAAGATGCCCAGGACTGACTACGACGGTTTTCGGCAGCGGAAGATCTGGCAGCGGTTCGTCTTCGTGAATCGTCACACCGCGATGAATGACTGCGGGCGATCTCTCATCTTCGAATGGGATGCGACGCGGGGGGCATTGGATGATTTCGGTCGCTGGGCATGGGAGCATTTTCAGCCGCTGAGGTGTCATGATCAACTGGAAAGATTCGCCAGAGAATGACCAAGAAGCTCTGGGACTACATCAAGAAGAACAAACTTCAGGACGCGAAGAAGCGGACACAGATCAACGCGGACGACGCCCTCAAGGCGGTCTTCGGCGGCAAGAAGCAAGTCAGCATGTTCGAGATGACGAAGCTCGTCTCCAAGCACGTCAAATAATCAGCATTCCCCAAAACAGCCGCGGCAGTTCCGGAAACGGTCTGCCGGGTTTTTCTTATCCAGACCCGCGGGTAAAAAATCAGGCGCAGACTTTATCCTCGTCGAACGGGGCTTGCGCCGCCCCCAACGCGTCCTGGCGTTGTCGGAGATGTTCCCCATCACCTGATCCGCCACCACATCGCAGATCCTCCAGAGCGTGAGAACGATCCCCAGCAGCGCCGGGTTCATGTCCATCGCAATATTAAAGACCGGCGTCAGATTCCCCTGCGGAATCCAGATCGCAGTGCCTTCGACCGGCCCCGAGCCCATAGGCGACCTTCGGCAGAACGTCACCCGGTCCTTCTCAGGAACTTTGGATTTGAAGAATTTCATGCGTCAAGGCTCCAAGAAGAGCAGCCTTGAACTTTTTTCGTCTTCAGCCCCGGAAGTCTGACCTCGGCCGAAACCCCTTCGGGCAGCGAGAGGTTCGCATGAATAATGCGTCCCTCCCGCTTCCAATCGCTGCGGATATTTCCAAACGGCGTTGGGACGGTGACATCAGCCCTTCCCCCGATGAAGCTTGGCTGAAAAACAATGCTCTTCCAACCCGCCGTCCTCTGCCTGATCCCACCGATGATCTGCATGAGATGATAAAGCGGATGCGCCGACCATGCGTGAGAAAAGCTCTCGTCACCGACTCGGGGGGCGAAGTTTTCCCAGGTCGTTCCGTGTTCGGCCATCGGCCCCCACTTCTCCCGGATAAAATCCACGACGTCGGCACCGTGACCTGCCGCCGTCAATACTTCGAAGACATAGGTGATCCAGTAGCTCGAAGGCACAATCTCCGGCTGGGTTTGCCTGCGGATGAATGGGAGGATCACTTTGCTCATGCGGCCCGTATCGAGCTCTGGACAGAAGCCCGCCAGGATCGCCAGGGTTTGAGCGTGGACCGAGGTGGATTTCACAATTTTACGGCTGAAAGTCAGTCCGTCGAACAAGATGCCATCTTTCCGGACGAGCAGCGCGAGCGATTTGCGAAGCCTCCCGGCCCAGGCGGAGAGCCCGCGGGCTTCGCTCTGCCTGCCTGCTTTTTCGAACATGGAAGCAAGCTTTTCCAGCGCGATCAGAAGCCACAGGTTGTAAACCGTGGAGTAGCCGTCCTTGAAAAGCCCCGTCCAGTCGAGGAAGAGCCAGAAGCGCTTGTCGTAGCCGATGAGGCCGGTTTTTTCGTCTGTGATTTCCTCGAAGTATTTCAGCGCCGCGCGGATCGTTTGTTCCTGCTCAAGTAACGGTTCCAGTGAGCCGGTCTGCCAGTAGTAGTCCCAGAGCGTGATCAGCCAGATCAGTGTGAAATCCGGCAAAATGCAGCTATGCGCGATTGTTGGCGCGTGCCCGTAGGTGAGACCATCCGGAGTCGTCTGCGCCGCGATCTGCGCTATGCCGCGGCGGAAGAGCCTCGTGTCGCCCGAAAGGAAGAACGTATTTTTAGCCTGCACCCGGGCATCCCCCCACCACTGGGCCTGCTCTCGCCAGGGCGTGTCCACATAGGCATCCAGACTGCAGACACGCTGCGTCCAGGAGCAGGCTTCCCAGATACGATTCAAAGTGGCATCCGAGCTGCGGAATCCGCCATTTTGAACGAGCGGATAAAGCGTCGAGCGCAGATGCGGACGGATCGTCAATGTCGAGGTGCTGTCCCGAACCGTCAGAACCATGTAGCGAAATCCGAAGGTGTGATAAAACGTGTGGGACTGGATTCCCTCCCGGCAGATCAGTCGGTGCCCAAACGCCATCCGGCACGGCCGGTCAGGAGTAAAGTGCGGAGTGAGCGTCTTTGCCTCGATCGTTTCAACATGAAGTGTGTCCAGAATTTCGCCCCCTCCGGCACCCTGAATTTCGAATCCCACACTGCCCACAACTGTGCGCCCGAAATCGATCAAGAAACTGCGAAAACGCCCGCGCCCGGTGGACTCGACCAGGATTTCCCCGGCATCCAAATCGCAGGCCCTGTGGGCGAGCCCTTCGGTGAAGCGCACCCGGGTGATATCTCTGGTTGGCAAATAGCCTTTGCCGCATCGTCCCGCCGCCACCCCGATGAGGCGGGATGGGACAGACATCTTCTCTTCCAACATGGGGATCCCCCTGGCCTCCAACCTCGACCATGGCATGGAGTTCCACACCGCCGTCGCGATCTCAGCATTCCAATTGCCGTCATCATAGTCCGTCCCCATCCAACCAGGATCTTCCAAACGCAGATCGATATGTTCCTGACAGAAAAGCTGGACACTCGTTGGCATGGTATCCCGATGAAGCCCGGTCTGACGGCGGCACTTCCATGTCTTGTCGGAAATGATCCGGGTGCTCCCCCATTTGGCGGAGACAAGCAGTCCGGCATATCCCTGCGTCAGATACTGAAAATTGCTGAACCCGGGGTTGTATGCGCGAACAGCCAGAACATTGTCCCCCTTTCTGAGGTAGCGATGCACATCGACCTCATCGTAAGGCCAATGACTTTGAAATCCCCTCGCCGGCCCGCGACAGATATACTCTCCATTAATGTAAAGCTGATAGGACTGATCGGCTGTGATGAAAAGCGGGGCGGTGGGCGGAATACGCCTTAGCTGAAACTTTTTTCGAAACTGTGCATAGCTGTTGTGAAGATCCCAGTGGTGGCTCTCCGGCCAAATCCATTGAGCGTCTTTTAGAATGGGAGGAATTTCATCGGAGAGAGATGTTCTCATCACTGTAATTTCAACCCATCCGCAACAAATATGCTACGAAATTCCGCCCCATTTACCTCCCTTTCTGATAAAACCCTTTTCGACTTCTGTAGCACGTTCTCGCCCCTCGAAATAGGAATCATGGAGAGCGCGCTACAGCTTATTGCTTGCGCCCGTCGTAGTTCAGCATCGGATCGTAGCCGCGCTCCAGACGGCGCAGGACGAGCACCGCACCGATCACCAGCGCATTTGTCACCAGGTTAGCGAGCCCGAAAACCAACACTCCACCCTGCAAGCCATCATAGACGGCCATAAACGTCATTCCGAACCGGGAGAAAAGAGTTAGAAGTAGAGCGCCGGCTTTGAGGAAAAGGACCCCGTGATCTCAGACGCTTTGTCCCGAATCCACGCTCACTTCGCGCATCCACGGATGCTGGCTCGGAAAATCGATCGGCGGCACACTCGGGCTTCCTGCAGAGGGGAAGATGGAGCGGCTCCATTTTTCGTTTTACGATCCCGTTCCGACGATTGCTCCGCCGAACGATGACCTCGAACTCCAACTGGTCTGGCTGCACCTGGTCGAAAACGCGGGTCCCTCGCTGACTCAGGCTGACTTCGCGAAGGCCTGGTTGGATCACCTTCACTACATGTGGGACGAATATGGCCGCACACGTTGGAACCTGAGGCGCGGGGTTCCTGTCGAAAGCGTGGGCACGTTTGAAAATCCTTTTCACGCGGGCATGGGATCACCGATCCGCTCGGAAATCTGGGCCTGCCTTTTTGCCGGCGATCCGGACAGTGCTGCTCATTACTCGGCGCTTGATGCCTCGCTCGACCACGGCACCGAGGGCATCGCCGGAGAGGTGCTCTTTGCGGTGATGCAAAGCGAGGTCGCCTCCGGAAAAAATCTTGAGGACGCGATCACCTTGGCCTTGCGGTATATCCCGGCCGAGAGCGAGACAGCCCTTGCGGTGGAAGGGATTCGCAACAGCCATCGTCACGGAGTGCCCGCATGGGATTGCTGGAAGGAGCTGCTGGCGCGGCACGGGCATGAAAATTTTACGCATGCCCCGCTCAATGTCGCTCTCACGATATGGGCTCTGTGGTATGGAGAAGGAGATTTTGAAACCAGCATCCTGCTCGCTGTCAACGGCGGCTATGACACGGATTGCACCGCCGCCACGGTGGGCGCGACGCTCGGCCTGATGGTCGGCCTGGACGGGATTCCGGAGCGATGGATCGAACCGATCGGGGAAGGTGTCTTTGTCGGTCCCGGCATCGTGGGCATTTCCGCTCCGCAGACGCTCATGGAACTCACCGAACGCACAGCGGCTCTGATCGGCAAGTTGGTACCCATGGATTGGGACGGTTCGTTTTGGGAGCAAGCCCCTTCGCCGGTCGATCTGGAGACCTTGCCCGGAACTCTTCTCCTCCACCCGGCGGATGGCGGGCAGCCGGTGGTCTGGGCCAATGGAGAGCTCCCAATCTGGATCAAACAGGCGGGCGGAGCGAGTTGGACCTGGCATGTCGAGGGAAACGAAGCGCGGGAAATCATCTGTCTGGCACGGGACGGTGCGCGCCTTTTCATCGACAACAAGGAAGTGATCGAATGCCCGGCTGGCCTCCCCTATGTCCAAGCCACTCACCGCAGCGCTGAGGGATCACGTGTCACAGTGAGTCCCGGAACGGGAACGCACGAAGTTCGCCTGGAGCTGAACAGCCGTGATCCCCGGCAGGACGCCTCCATCATTCTCGCCTACCCGAATTTTCACATCTGCCCATGGACGAAGGATGAGCTCCCGCACGCGGCGATTCTTCCGGCAGCTTAAAATGCGGATCTGGACGCCATCGGATCGGGCGCGGCGGCAAGAAGGGCTGGGGCGGAATAGAAGGGTTTGGGAACAGTGCGTCGGCAACCACATTGGATGGGGATCCGGACCATTCCGGGATCCGTGTTCTGAAGGTGACCTCGGACGGAAAATTGGGATGAGGGCTCCGCTTTCGGTGCCCGGCGTAAAGTCACTGCCGAGCCGTCGCTACGATAAATCGGTTTTCTGGCTGGGGCAGAATTCCACTTGGGGCTGTCTTTTCTCGCGCTTCCAGAGTGCAGGATGGGGGCATTATCGTTTTCCGTGCCCGATCAAATGGGTCCCGCCTGAAGACCACTGGTTCCGCAGTCGTTCAAAAGCGCTTTTCGCGATCAATCCAACGGCCAGGGACGAGCACTTAATTTGGATGTTCTGAAATGACAGGCTGATTGTGTATGAGTTATAGGCAGCACGACACGATGACGAACCACACACCCGTTTTTTTCAGTTGCGACTGGGGGACAACCCACCTCCGGATCCGCAAAGTCCAGACGCACGATCTGCATGTTCTTCAGGAAGTGAAGACGGCCGAGGGTGCGGCAATGATGCACCGGCAATCCTTGGAAAACGGGGAAGCTCTTTCATCGGCTTACGAGCGCACTTTGCGGCAGAGCATGCTGCCCATTTTGGCAAGCGGGCCTTCCGGCCCGGAACAAATCGTCATATCCGGCATGGCCACCTCAACCATCGGGTGGCAGCATGTCGATTACACCACGCTTCCAACCCCCATGGATGGAAGTGATCTTCCGCTGAAGACACGCTTGATAAGCATCACTGAAGAGAGGCAAGCGGAGGTGTATTTTGTCGGGGGGCTTCTGACCGGGAATGACATCCTGCGCGGAGAGGAGGTTGAGGCCATCGGGCTCTTCACGCTGCTCCCTGATCTGTTCGGGGGATCGGCGAGGCTTATTCTGCCGGGCACCCACTGCAAGCACATGACGATCAGTGAAGGGGCCATCACTACTTTCCACACTTTCATGACCGGGGAACTTTTCGAGCATTTGGCCGGAATGCCGACGCTGGCTCCCTGCCTGCAAAAGGGACGATTTACGGGCGATGAGCCCGCCTTCCTGGATGGGGTCCAGGCGGGTGCTGCCCGCGGGATCAACGCGCTCTTTCAGGCGCGCTCAAGAACTGTGCTCAAACAGATCAACCAAAAGGACGCCTCCGCATTCTTGAGCGGTATTTGTATTGGAACCGAGCTGGCCGCACTGGGTGAAACCCGGGCAGAAACACTCATCCTCGCCGCATCGCCGCCATTGAGTGGGCTTTACTTGAGCGCTCTACAAGCAATCGGACGGCCCGATGTGCAAATAGTCGAAAAGGACATCATGGAAAAAGCTGTTCCCGCCGGACACAGAAGGTTGCTTGCCTTTCAGCGTGATCGATTTAGCCGTTGAGCCTGCGTTCAACGGTGCGATCTCCATGTTCTCCTACGCCGAATAGATCGTATGGCGTGCCGTGTGGAATTCCTTGGCCGGCTTCTTCGCGCTGAGGGCCGCCACGGCATTGTGGCGGGCGAACAGGGTTTGAAGTTCACCGATGATCTCCTCGGGAGCAGGATTCCTTACAGTTCGTCACCCGGCAACGGCGGAACATCAGGGCATGCTGCCAAGAAAGCGTCGAAGTCTTCCTGGCGACCGGCAGCGGCTTCACGGCGAAGATGATCGAGAGAGGTCATCACCGAATACTTTTCAGCGATCGCGCTGGCCGCAAATTGCTTGATCGAATACCCGTCGCGCGCGGCAAGTTCCTCGACGCGAAGTTTGAGAGAGTCTGGAATTTCGACGGTGAGCGTGCTCATGATTTTTTACGGATGATGGTCAGAAAATCTCGGGGCGTGATTGCCGTCACGCCCAAGCGCTCGCAACCGGCAAAGTCCCGTGTGTTGTGGGTGACAATGTAATCGGCGTGGGCAGCAAATGCCAGTTCCAAAATGAACTCATCGTCCGGATCGGAAAGAAAGGGACGCCAGAGGAAATGAATCTCCTGCAAATGGCAGAATGCTGCCAAGCGACGCAGTGCCCCCAGAGCCTTTTCAGCAGTCTCACCGGGCGGCAAATTCTCCGGACGCAGCAGCACCGACTGCCATTCCGTATAAAGACCGACCGACAGGCAGGGACGAAAGACAGAAGAGGGCAGCGAACTCAGAATCGCGAAGCTGGCACCACGCCGGGAACGTGACGCCGCCACCAGAATGCTCGTGTCCAGCACTACCCGGATGGGTTTCTCTGGGTTCACCCCCGCCGACGGTCTGCCCGGCACGCTGCCTTTTCATGGTCGGCCATCACGTTGCCTCGCCAGGATGGGACCTGCATCGAGTCGGCAATGGCGTCCTCGCCAAAATACTCCCGCAGATCCCCAGCGAGCTTCTCTTTCAGGTCGTGCGCCCACGAGTTGCTGAACCCGAATCTGGCAGCCGTGTCTGTCGCACGTTTGCCTTGCGCGAAATCGCTCACCATCGCCTCGTATCGGGGATTGTGGGTATCCAGGCAGTCCTCAAAGAAGTTACGAAAAAGTAACCGACGAGCACGGCCCGCAAGAGGAGGCGGCTTCGGGAGATCCCGACACGGCTTTTCCCGGAGCCGTTTTCTTTAACTGCTGGGGGGTGATGAATCATGAACCCAGCCAAAATCGTGGCCCTCGCGCTGAAAGCAGCAGCCGCCGTGATCACGGAAGTGGTCAGCAAGAAGAAATAATCCGGGCGGTCCCGGAGGGGGAGTGGCTCGGATACCGGAGACGGACTCCGGGCCACTTTTCTTTAGCGGCGGGAGCTTCGGTGGGTCGCTTTTTTGCCTTGGGCAGGGGAGGAGGATCGGAGACAGCGCCCGTTTTCTGAAACAGTCCCCCCCGGCAGGTCGAATTCAGCGGGGGTCGAGTGAAATCTCCAAGTGCCAATAAGTGCCAATAGAATGCGCTTTAATGCCGTTTAATGCGCTGTCATGGGGGGGAATGAATCGAGGCCCTCATTTGGCCAGCAAACCCTTTATCCATGCGGTTTCGACCGCTTTCAGAGGGGAATGGGCAGGACTGGATTCGAACCAGTGAAGGCGTAAGCCAGCGGATTTACAGTCCGCCCCGTTTGGCCACTTCGGTACCTACCCGTTTGGAAATTGCGCGGGGAGCCAGAGAACTACTGGTTCGCCGGAGAGGCGACGCGCGGTTCAATGACAATGGATTTTATCACGATTTTTGGCAATGGAAAATCGTTGCTGTTCGTGGGCTGGTTGCTGATGTAGTCGAGAAGGTCCAGCCCTTCGAGGATTTCGCCGAAGACGGTGAATTGGCCGTCGAGCTTCGGCGTCGGCTGCAGGCAGGCGTAGAACTGGCTGCCGTTGGAATTTTTTGCCGGGTTGATTTTGTCGGGGAGGCGGGCCATGGCGACTGAGCCTTTTTCGTGGCGGAGTCTAATTTCGGCCGGGATGGTGTATCCGGGGCCGCCTGTTCCGGTGCGGTCCTTCTGGCCCCAGCGGCTGGAGGGGTCGCCGGTCTGCACGAGGGCGCCCGGCAGGGCGCGGTGGAACCGCAGGCCGTTGTAGAATTTTTTCCGGACGAGCTCTTTGAAGTTTGCGACCGTGACGGGAGCTGTCTCGTCGTAGAGCCCGATGACGACGCGCTGGCACTCCTTCGCTTTTCCGACGCGGATCTGGAGGACGGCGACATCCGGGCCGAGAGGTGCCGCGTGGGCACAGAGCAGGGCGGTAGCGAGAAAGAAGAGAAGGGCGAGGTGGGATTTCATTCAGTTCGGGATGGGATTATTGGTAATCCGGGTTGTGAGCTTGTCATTTTCTGCCGCTGAAGAGGCTCCACCCTCGCGCCGGCTTGTGATCGGTTGCCTCGGGTTCGGCTGCGCCGGCATCTGCTATGGCTTCCGGAAGCGCATGGCCCTGGCCCGGGAAACCGTAGAACCGGGCAATCACGGAGAAGTCAGAATCCCCCCATCCCTGCTGGATCCCGGCCATGGCGGCACCAGCGAATGCGGAGGCCGCTGGCAGGTCGATGTCCTTTTCCGCGGCGAGGCCGAGGGCGAGTTGGATATCCTTGAACATGTGTTTGAGGGAAAACCGGGGGTCGAAGTCTCCCGAGATCATGCCGGGGATTTTCAAATCCACGAGAGGGGAGCGGGCGGCGTGGGATTGGAGGGCGAGGGAAAGCTTCCGGAGTTCGATCCCGTTTTTATCGAGGAGCGCGTGGGCCTCGGCGAGAGCTTCCACGGCGGATGCGGCCATGAGGTTTGTGGCGATTTTGACAACCGAGGCCTGCCCGATCTCCCCGATTTCTAGAATCTGCTTAGCGGAAGCTTCGAGAACCGGGCGGACGGAGGCCAGTACCTCCGGGTCACCGCCGATGAAGTAAACGAGTTCTCCGCGGGCGGCCGCGTCACGGCTGCCGGTGAACGGGGCATCGAGAAATTTTGCGTGCCTCGACGCGACGATGTCCGCCGCCTCCCTGGTTTCGTGGGGTGAGATCGTCGCGTGGTTCATCACCACGTGATCGGGGGTCAGGGCTGGAGCGAGGTTCTTGACAACGTCGAGCAGGGCGGGGCCGTCCGAAACAAAGATCTGGATATGCTTTGTCGCCTCGGCGACTTCCGCAGGGGAACTGAGGAAATTCGGTTCCGGGCGTGGCGAGCGGTTGTGCAGCCAGACTTGGAACCCGCTTTTTCTTAAAGCGGAAACCACCCTGCTTCCGATGATGCCGAGTCCGATGACCCCGGCTGCGGGTTTTGTCTGGCGTGCCATTCGCCCCTTCAGTTACCTGCAGGCAGCGTGGATTCGATCTGGGCCGAGTCCTTGAGTTTCTTCAAGATCGCCTGGACCGCCTCGCGTTGCTTGGCGCTTTTGAGGTAGGCGGTGATCTGGTCTTTGACCTCCTCAAAAGGAACCGTGCCGGCTGGCTTCTTCTCGGTGACTTTAATGACGTGCCAGCCGAACTGGGTTTTTACGGGGTCGCTGATCGAGCCGGGCTTCTGGCCGAAAGCGGCGTTGGCAAACTCGGGGACCATGCGGTCCTTGGCGAAGAAGCCCAGGTCGCCGCCCGATTCCTTGGCGCCGGGTTCCTCGGAGAGTTCCTTGGCGAGCTTGCTGAAATCCTCGCCCTTCTTGGCGCGCACGGCGGCTTTCTTTGCGGCGGCTTCCTTCTGTTTGGAGACATCCTCCGAGTCGTCCTTGTTGACCAGGAAAAGAATGTGGCTGGCCTTGACGGTTTCGGGGTTTTTAAATTCCTCGGTGTTCGTGTCGTAGAATTTCTTCGCGTCCGCTTCGGTGATTTGGTCCCCGTCCTTGATCTGGCTCTGCATCCAGTGTTGTTGCTTGAGCATGGTGCTGATAGCGGTCTGGAGTTTTTCCGGAGACTGGCCGGCTTCCTTGAGCTGGGCTTGAAAGGCTTCCTCGGAAGGAAACTGTTTTTTGAGCTTCGCGATTTCGGCGGCGACGTCTGCGTCGGAGACCGTTTCGCCAGCCGCTGCCTTGGCCACGAGTTTGTCCATGATCAGCTCGTCGAGAATCTGGCGGTAGCCGTTCATTTTTTGTTCGGGCGTGAGGTCGGCGGCTTTCACGCCGGAGGCCTGGACAGCAACGCTGAACGCCTCCACCACCTGGGCTTTTGTGATGTCTTCTCCATTGACCTTGGCGACCGGGTCTTTCAACTCCATTGACGGGGCGGCGGTTTCAGAAGCGGCCGCGGCATTTGTGCCGGCCGCAGCGGGAGCCACGGACGCGGCTGGAGCCGGGGTTGCGGCAGCGGGGGTCGCGACCGGGGCTGGCGTGGAAGGAGGAGGCGCTGCCGGAGACGGTGCAGGCTTGCAGGCCGGCAGCAACGCGAGAGCGGCAGCGGCGACCGGGGAGATGATGGCGGCGGTGAGATGGAATTTTGTCATTGGAATAAGAGACACACAATGCGCAGGAATGTTCATCGAATGCCAGTGTAAAAAACACGGAAATCCAAGCCGGGAAACCGGCCCCTGCCCCGAGGGACGTTTTTGCGGTTTTCGAAATTCTACTGATATCGTTTGAAAGACGTGTATTTTGCCAAGGAACAGATCAACCCCTGACGTTGTCGAACATGTCGTTTTCAGAAATATTTAACCGGTCCCTGACAGAAAAACCCCGTGCCGTGCGGGCATTTGAAGCTTTGCTTGGGCCGATGGACAAGCGTGGGCTGGGGGAGCTTGCGGCCGAGGCCGCAGCCCTGACGAGACGGCATTTTGGCCGGACGATGCGGCTGTTTGCGCCGCTTTACCTCTCGAACGAGTGCATCAATTCCTGCGCCTACTGCGGGTTTTCGCGCGAGAACGCGATCCAGCGGGTGACGCTCGAGATCGACCAGGTCGAGGCCGAGGCGAGGCACCTGGCGGCCGAGGGGTTCCGGAATATTCTGCTCGTGGCCGGCGAGCATCCGAAATTCGTGAGCGGCGGGTATCTGGAAGGGTGTGTCGCGCGTCTGCGAGGTTTTGTTCCCGGCCTCTCAATCGAGGTGGCGCCGATGGAGAGCGAGGCCTACCGGCCGATGGTGGCCGCCGGAGCCGAAGGGCTGGTGGTTTACCAGGAAACGTATCATCGGGAGACCTATGGGAAAATGCACCTTCACGGGCCGAAAAAAGATTTTGACTGGCGGCTGGACACGGCGGAACGGGGGCACGAAGCGGGGTTCCGCAGAGTTGGGATCGGGGCGCTCTTCGGGCTCTGGCACTGGCGGGAGGAGGCCGTGGCGCTGGCAACTCACCTGGAATATCTGCAGCGCGCCTGCTGGCGCTCGCAGATTACGGTGAGCCTTCCGAGGCTGCGTCCGGCCGCTGGCGAGTTCGCGCCGTTGCACCCGTTGCCCGACCGGGAGTTCATCCAGCTTCTCTGCGCGTTGAGGGTGACATTTCCCACCGCAGGCATCGTGCTGAGCACTCGCGAATCCCAGGCCTTGCGGGATGTCGTGGCACCGCTCGGCGTGACCATGATGAGCGCGGGCAGCCTCACGGAGCCCGGCGGCTATACCGGGCAGGGGCGCGAAGCCCTTCACCTGACTGTCGGGGGGAAGCCGTTGGATGGAACCGGTGGAGCGGCGGCCGCTGAGCAATTCGCGATTGCCGACGACCGGGACGCGCGCACCATGGAAAAGACGCTTGCCCGAATGGGTTTGGAGCCGGTGTGGAAAGACTGGGATGCGGGCATCCTTGGGGCGGCATGAAGACACTGACTATCAATGGGGAGGAACGGCTATCAGGTGCCACTACCGTTGCCGGAATGGTGAAAGAGATGGGGTTGCCTGCGCCGCTGGTGCTAATCGAGCACAACGGGCTGGCCCTGCGGAAGTCGGAGTGGGAAAGCACCGCTATCCGCGACGGAGACCGGATCGAAATCCTGCGGGTTTCGGCCGGCGGGTGAGCCGGTCATCAGGCATCCTGACGCCATCTGGAATATGGGACGGCACGGCGGCCTTCCCTCCGGCCCGTTTCCTACAGCGAGGCGGCCGTACGGGTTTTATTTTCCCAGCGGGTCAGAAGGTGGATGACCACATTGGTTCCAAACTTGTAGGTATTGTTCAGGGATTCGGGCGTGATGTTGCGCAGGTAGATCGCCCGGTTGTTGAAGATCACGTCGTTGATGGCGACATACTGGTTCTTTTCGTTTCTCCGGGTATCGATCTGCCCTTGTTCATTGAGGCCGATCTGCCACATGTCGCCGTAGTCGTTCGCGGTGTAAATGATGGCCACCTCGCCGTAAATTTTCAGCGCAAAGATCGGCTCTCGGTAAAAGTTCAATCCCGGTGGGACTTCCTTGATTTCCGGGTAGTATGCCTGGCTGGTGTAGATCGGGTGGTTGAGGGGTAGCGTCTCCCAGTCCTTGTCCACATCGGGGATCACCCGCTTCATCTCCCTCCGGAACGCGATGTCGAAGCGGGAGTTTCTCCCGGGGACCGAGCTGTCGCCCCAGACCGCGCCTCCGAGGCGGATATATTTCTGGAGGTTGTCCACTTCGAGCTGGCTGAGCTTGAAGTCGCGGGTGCCGGTCATAAACACAAACGGCGGCTTGACGGAAAATAGTTTGCACTGGTTCTCCGCGACGTTCAGGTCGATGGCCTCGACATTTTGATAGTTGGTCTTGACCTTGTTTTTCGAGCGGGTGCTCATGAAGTCGAGCAGGTTCGGGAGGCTGCCGTTCCAGATCTTGTTATTGGCGATCTGGATCGTCGAGTTCCAGTTGCCGCCGCTGTATTTTCCGATGTAGGCGGTGAACTCGAATTCCCGGTTCCGGGTGCCCGTCCCGCTTCCGGAGCCTTTGCCCCAGCCGCCGGTGAAGGCTTTGATGGCGGACGCCTGGGCGCCGGTCAGACCATCGGCGCTGGCGGTGGGTTTGGGGGCGCTGATTTCCGTTGTCGGAGTCGTGGGGTTCACCGGGGTGATGATCATCGGCGCCATGCTGAAGTTCACGGGCGACGGGGCGACCGTGGTGATGGTGTTCACCGGGTTGGACGTGGGGGTCACGGTGATGTTCGGCGTCGTTGGAACCGGCGGGGTGTCCTGTGGGGGAGGGGTCGTCGCCGAGGCGTCACCGCTGGTAAAGCCGCCTGCTTCCCCCTCGAAATCCGGCGGCTCCTGGACCGCCTGGAAGAGCACGGTTGTCCCGAAAATCGCCACGAGGATGACGTGCAGGACAAAGGAAATCGTGAAGTCCCGGGAGTTGCTGAATTTGTCGATCAGTTTCTGGAGGGTGGGATTCTTTGAGGACGCCATGATTCGACATTAAAACATCCCTTCTTGCGGCGCGAGAAAAATTCTCGACGGACAAAGGCGCCCCCCTGCCAGAGAAGGCGGCTCGGAACGACTATGATATTGTTGCGCCATCACAAGCCCCCGGCTTTGCCCTGACGAGCATACACATTTTTCTGGCTCGTGATGCGATGGCAATCGGGCACATAAAGGCGAATTCATCGCCGCACTTATGCTCGCAGTGATTGAGTCGGAGCTGGTCGGCTCCCGAGAAGGACCGCAGCGGGGCACCGGCGAGTGGCTTTTTAGAGCCGTCCGAGGGCCTGCCCCATTTCCACGTAACAACGCAGCTTCTCCATTCCTCTCCAGAGACACTCTGGGCCTGGCGAAGGATCGTTTTTGCGTCCCATGTGCCCGCCCATCTTTCCTGCCATGCCGACCATCTGCGCCAGAGTTGGAGGGCCAGTGTCAGGTGGTCGACCTTGGATCAAACATGCGGCCTGCCATTCAGCGGAGGCAAAAAAGATCGAGCAGCACAGGTCGGGTTGTGCGCGCCTGAAGTCTCGCAAATAGAGTATCTTCCAGGCCACGATCAAGTAGAGAGCCGCGGCGGGAAGCAGGGAGGCACTCGTGCGTAAGTTGATCTGCTCCACGCGGCAGCCGCTTTTGAGGATGCGATGAAGCTCCTCGACGAGCCAGCGATTAGCGTAGGCGCGAATGACGCGCCGGGCCTGCGAGAAAGTTTCCGCAGGCAGGCTCGTAAGCAGGAACCACTCGATGGGTTCATGGCCCTGGGGAGGGTCGATTTCCAATACGCACACCGCCCACAGTTCCACGGGAGGAAGTTTTCCGCCGTGTTTGCGCTGGGTGGGCTTCAGTCTGACTTTGGTGGAACGCACCTGCAACGTGGCCTTGCGGCCCAACCGATGAATCGATCCCTGTCGGCCAGCTTCCATGCAGCCGCGCCAAATCCCAACAGAGCCAGTTGCCGCCCATCATCCCCGCGCACGAAGTAGCGCAACTGGGCGCCGGACATCGGCGTGTAACCCAGATAGTGATAGCGTTGGATCAACTCGTTCCAGAGACGAGACTCCGCGGTGCGCCCTTCAACGCGCTCAAAGGACAAGGGGGCCAGCCCCAAAGGGCTTGCCGCACAATAACGGTGGAATATCTGCGTTCTGGATCATGACGCTGGGTCTGCCAGAACTCTTGATCGCTCATCGTGTCTGTGTTCAGAACGAAATCAAAAAATGTGTATACTCGTCAGGGCTTTGCCGGGGGTCTTTGACTCATCTCTTTCTTTTCTTGTGCATTCTTGTGCCTCTTTGTGGCTGTTTGAACCGGTTTTTCCAGGGTGATGAAACCGGTTCACAGGCTGGAAAGCCTGTGCCACTTTGCAGCTTTCGGGGAGGCAGCTTTCGTCAGCAGATCTCACGATTCCGAGAAACCGCGGCGCGGAGCGTTCCGGGGAGTGCGCCCGTCCCGGGTGCGGGTTTCGGCGTCCCGCCGAAACAGGCTTCCCTTCACAAACGCACTTTCCAAGAGACACCCTTCCGGCAGCTACGCGAGGCGGGATTTTGCGTCGGCGTCGAGGGCTTCCCACAGGCTGGCGAGCCCGGCTGCGACGCCGGCTTTGGCTTCGGCCAGTTGGGCGGATGAAAACCGTGACCTTTCGGCGGGCTTTCTGGCGGCGAACATGTAGTATTTGATTTTTGGCTCGGTGCCCGACGGGCGGACCGCGATTTTCCGTCCGTCCGCGAGGGTGATCATGAGCATGGCCTCCGGCGGGATGCGGTCGCCCTCGATGTCGCGGATGGTATCCTTCGCAAAATTGACGTGAGAGACGACTTTCGAGCCATCGATTTCGACCGGCGGCCTGGCGGCATACGAGTCTACGAGCTTGTTGATTTGGGCCGCACCTTCGGCGCCGTCCATCGTGAGCGATTCGCCGCGCTCGAGGTAAACGCCGAACTCCGAGAAGATCTCATCGAGAAGTTCCGGGAGCGTGAGCTTGCGGGACTTCGCGTAGGCGGCCGCCTCGGCGATGAGGACGGCGGCGCTGTTGCCGTCCTTGTCGCGCACGAAGTCCGAGGCGCTGTATCCGTAGCTTTCCTCGCCGCCGAAGATGTAGAGCGTCGAGAATTTCAGGCGGAGGTCGCGGGTTTCCTTCTCGGATAGTTTGACGTAGTTGGCGCGGAGGTTCTCCGGGATCGCCGCCTCGTATTTCCCGAGCTTTTCGCCGATGTATTTGAACCCGGTGAGGGTTTCGACGCAGCGGATGCCGAACTTGTCCGCGATCGCTTTTTGGAGGTCGGTGGTGACGAACGTTTTGATGATCGCGGCATTCTTGCGGTTGCCCTCGTTGAGGATTCCGAGCTCGAAGAATTTGCTCGCGCGATACCAGGCGAGGATCGAGCCGATCTGGTTGCCGGTGAGGAGCTGCATCTTCCCTGCGGCATCGCGGGCGGCGATCCCCATCCGGTCGTCATCCGGGTCGGTCGCGATGACGAGGTCGGCATCGGTCGCCTCCGCCTGCGCGATCGCCATCTTGAGCGCCTCGGCATTTTCCGGGTTGGGGGATTTGACGGTCGGAAACCGGCCGTCCTGGACCTCCTGTTCGGCGACGCCTTCGCATTGGAATCCGAGCCGCCGGAGCATCGGTTTGATGATGACCGCGCCGACGCCGTGGAGAGGAGTGTAAACGATCTTCAGCGAGTTCTCGCGCTTGATCAGTTCGGGATCCAGGGGAAGCGTGGCGAGGCGGTCCATGTAGGCTTCGTCGATTTCCGTCCCCATCGGGATCACGCGGCCGCGGTCGGCGTCCGGCGTGTAGGATTCGGATTCGATGGCGTTGACCCTGTCGATGATCGCGGAGGCATGCGGCTCGACGACCTGGCATCCGTCCTCGAAATAGACTTTGTAGCCGTTGTATTG
>JBAWVC010000002.1:0-32919 GCA_037147455.1 Verrucomicrobiota bacterium
TGCTCTCAATTGAAAGTGTAGTCCAGCTTTTTTTGCACTTATCGGAGATGCGCCCAGAGCAAGAATAGACCAAAATGGCCCTTAAGTCCCAACGGGCCTGCATCCAACAGCGCAGGGCAAGTCTGCGAAGCGGACGCCGCCCTGGGTTTCCCCGCCAAAAATGTGTCCTGCCCTGAATGCGCAGCATCCCAAACCGGCCAGTGCCATTCAGAACACCCCCTTTTCCTGACCCCGTTCTCAACCCTCCCGCTACTGCGATCTGCCTTCATCACATTTAAATTGTAGGCCTGACCCCATCTGCATTTCGTGACCCCATCTGCATTTCGCCATCTGCATTTCTGTCCCTCTTGCCAGATATCCTGGAACGTATTGAAATGGCCGACAGGCTCATTGAATGCGTTGGCTCCGAATAAAAATGGAGGCGTTGCGGCGAACAAGCTGATACGAGAAAGTGATGAGCGATTCGTTCCAGCAGGCCATTCACGCCTCCATTCCCATGTTGAAAAATATCCAAAAAAGCCTGAAGCCGCTTCCGCGCGCTTCCGGAACCGCGCTCAAAAAATTGCGCGAAGCCGCTGCGGATCGCCGCACGGCTGCGACGGCTCCTGCAGCTCCGGCGGCCGGACTCCCGGGCGCGAAAACTCCCCACCCGGAAAAAAAGCGGACATTCGAATCGCTCCGCGAGGCGGTTCTCGCCTGCGAAAAGTGCCCGCATCTCGTGCGTTCCCGCACACAGGTTGTCTTCGGCGTCGGGAACCCGGAAGCGGAACTGATGTTCGTCGGCGAGGCTCCTGGGGCCGACGAGGACGAGCAGGGCGAACCGTTCGTCGGCAAGGCCGGACAACTTCTGACGAAAATGATCGAGGCCATGGGGTTCGCGCGTTTGGACATTTTTATCGCGAATGTTTTGAAGTGCCGCCCGGACATGCCCGCGGGGGAGTCCGGAAACCGGAAACCGAAACCCGCCGAGATGGGGACGTGCCTGCCGTGGCTGCGCGAGCAGATCGACCTGATCCAGCCGCGTGCGATCGTCGCTCTCGGCGCGACGGCGGTCGAGGGGCTCCTCGGCGACACGTCTCCGATGCGCGACCTGCGCGGGCGCTGGCTCGAGTTCCAAGGCATCCCGGTCATGGTGACCTACCACCCCGCCTACCTGCTCCGGAATCAAACGATCACGGAAAAGCGCAAGGTGTGGGAAGACATGCTCCTCGTGCTCGAAAAGCTCGGAAAAAAAATCTCCGCGAAGCAGCGGGCGTTTTTTACAAAAGCCGGCGGGTAGGCGCGCGGCGCGCGTTTGCGGAAGCGATTTTCCGTTTGCCAGCGGCGGGTCATGTGGTAGCCTCCGTTTCCTTTGCGGGGCGGGGTCAATCCCCGTCTTCCGGCAGATCGTCTCCCAATGTTGCCACTTCCCATTTTAGCTTCCGGTTTGACCCTTCACGCGCCCCGTCTTTTTGATGTGGACGCGGGGATGAGCTTCACGGGGTGGCTGACCAACTCGATTTTTGTCAGCGTTCTGATATCCGGCTTTGTGATCTGGCTTTGCCGGAGCGCGACCCGCAAGATGCTGATCGTTCCCTCCCCGCTCCAGAACGCGTTCGAGCTGGTGGTGGAAGGGCTCTACGACATGCTGGAGGAGATTGTCGGAAGGCACATGATTGCGAGGACGTTTTCCTTCCTCGCCACGCTCTTCATTTTCATCCTGGCCTCGAACTGGTTTTCCCTGCTTCCCGGGGTAGGATCTGTCGGCTGGGGGGCGCATGCGCCGGGTCGGTTCCTGAGCGTCGCCCATGTGGACCACCCGCTTTTGCGCCCGACGACCGCGGACTTGAACATGACGCTCGCGATGGCGCTCGTCTTCATGGTCCTGTGGCTCTATTGGTCGCTCAGCGAGGTCGGATTGAAGCATTTCCTGCTCCACCTGTTCGGGGTGAAGGGCGGGCTCAAGGGTTTCATGGCCTTCGCCCTGGCACCGATTTTCTTTTTTGTTGGGATCATCGAGCTGGTCTCGATCCTCTTCCGCCCGGTCTCGCTATCGCTCCGGTTGTTCGGCAACGTCTTTGCCGGGGAAAACCTCCTCAGCTCGATGATCACGCTCGGCCGGGAGCTCGGGCTTCCGACCTGGGTGGCCGCGCTGGCTTCGATCACGATTCCGATTCCGTTCTACTTCCTCGAGCTCCTCGTGGGGATCCTGCAGGCGCTGGTATTTATGCTGCTCTGCGCGGTATATATCCAGCTCGAGACGAGCCATGGGGACGAAGAGGAGGACGAACACTGAGACTTTTCCGTCGTGACCGTGGCTGGACTGCGGGCGGCGGGGATAACAACAACAAAAATAACTATGAACCCTTACATCATTGCAGAGGCCGCCACGGCGGTCACGGGAGTCACCGGAAGCCTCACCCTCGCCCTCGCCGGCGCGGGTGCAGCCATCGGCGTCGGGATGGTCGGATCGAAAGCCGCAGAGGCGGTCGGCCGCAATCCCGGGGCTTTCGGAAAGGTGCTCACCATCAGCATCCTTGGCATGGCGCTGTCCGAGGCGATCGCGATTTACGCGCTCATCCTCGCCTTCCAGGGCCGCTGACAACATTCGCGGAGCCGCCCGCCCGACGGGCGCGGCGGCTCCCGATCCCTTTTTGAAAATCCATGAAAGCGATCATTGAAATCCTATCAAACTTCGGGGTGGACTGGCAGAAATTCGGTGCCCAGACGATCCTGTTTATCACCGTCTATCTTGTCCTGAAGCAGTTCGCTTTCGGACCGGCGGTCGCGATGTTCGAAGAGCGCCGCCGCCGGATCGAGGAAGGCCAGCTCAACGCCGAAAAGATCAAGAAGCAGCTCGCCGAATCCGAGGTCCGCTGCCAGGAAATCCTGCGCAAGGCGAACGCCGACGCGCAGCGCATCATCGAGGAGGGCCGCACGAGCAGCGAGGCCCACAGCCAGAAGGCAAGCCAGCAGGCGATCAAGGACGCCGAAAGCATCATCGTCCGCGCCCACGAAACCGTCGTGCTCGACCGCGCCAAAATGGTGGCCGAGGTCAAACAGGAAATGATCCACCTCGTCGTGGACACCACCGCGAAGGTGGCGGGACGGATCCTCACCAAGGACGACCAGGACCGCCTCGCCTCGGAAACCGCCAAGCAGATCGCCGCCTGACCCCATGAAACTCAGCCGGGAAGCCAGACGTCAGGCCCGCGAACTCTTCGCGATCACGATCGTGAACGGCCGCCTCGACACCTCGCGCCTGAACGCCGTCTTCGGAGAGGTCTCCGAAAAAAAGCCGCGGTCCTACCTGCAAATCCTCAAGGAGCTGACCCGGCTCGTGCGCCTCGAGGTGGAGAGCCGCCACGCGGTCGTCGAGAGCGCGGCCCCTCTGGACCCCGCGATGCAGCGCGAGTTCGAAGCCGGCCTCAATGCCCGCTTCGGCGAACTCACCACCGAATTCCGCCCGAACCCCGCCCTCATCGGCGGGCTCCGGGTTCAAATCGGCAACGATGTCTGGGACGGCAGCGTCCAGGCGCGCCTCGAAGCCGTCAAACAACAACGCTAAATTTACCCAACCATGAGCAATATCGTCCTAGAACTTGAAGAAAAAATCGGCGCGATCAAGTCGTCCGCCGCCCGCAAAACCAACGTCGGCACCGTCCGGGAAATCGGCGATGGCGTGGCCCGCCTCGAAGGCCTCAGCGGTGCGATGCTCAACGAGATGCTGGAGTTCCCCGGCGGCCTCATCGGGATCGCGCTCAATCTGGAGGAGACCGAGGTCGGCACGATCCTTTTCGGCGACTACACAACGATCAGCGAGGGCGACGAGGTGAAGACCACGGGCAGGCTCCTTCAGGTCCCTGTCGGCAAGGGCCTTCTCGGCCGCGTGGTCGATGCCCTCGGCCAGCCGCTCGACGGCAAGGGCCCGATCGCTGCCGAGCATTTCTATCCGGTGGAAAAAATTGCCCCGGGCATCATCAAGCGCCGGAGCGTGAGCCAGCCGGTCCAGACCGGAATCATGGCGATCGACGCGATGATCCCGATCGGCCGCGGGCAGCGCGAGCTCATCATCGGCGACCGCGCGACCGGCAAGACCGCGATCGCGGTGGATACGATCATCAACCAGGCCCGGATCAACAAGGCCGGCGAGGAGAGCGGGGATCCGGCCTTCCGCCCGCTCTATTCGATCTACGTCGGCGTCGGCCAGAAGAACGCGAACATCGCGCGCGTGGTCGGGGTCCTCGAGGCCAACGACGCTTTAAAATACACGATCATCATCGCCTCGACCGCCTCGGATGCCGCGGCCGAACAATACATCGCCCCCTTCTCCGGCGCGGCGATGGGAGAATGGTTCATGGACAACGGCATGGACGCGCTCATCGTGTTCGACGACCTCACCAAGCACGCCAACGCCTACCGCCAGATCTCGCTGCTCCTGAAGCGCCCCTCCGGCCGCGAGGCGTATCCGGGCGACGTCTTCTACCTCCACAGCCGCCTCCTCGAGCGCTCGGCGCGCCTCGGCGAAAAATACGGTGACGGCTCGCTCACGGCGCTGCCGATCATCGAGACCCAGGCGGGCGACGTCTCGGCCTACATCCCGACCAACGTCATCTCGATCACCGACGGCCAGATCTACCTCGAAACCGACCTGTTCTACCAGGGCATCCGCCCGGCGATCTCGGTCGGGCTTTCGGTTTCGCGCGTCGGTTCGGCCGCGCAGATCAAGGCGATGAAGCAGGTGGCCGGAAAGATCAAGGGCGACCTCGCCCAATACCGCGAGCTCGCGGCCTTCTCTCAGTTCGGCTCCGATCTCGACGCGCGCACGAAAGCCACCCTCGAGCGCGGCGCCCGCATCGTCGAGCTCTTCAAGCAGCCCCAATACCGGCCGATCCTCATCGAGGTGCAGGCGGCGATCCTCTGGGCGATGCAGAAGGGGCTCTTCGATTCTGTTCCCGTGGACCAGGTCAAATCCACGCAGGACAAACTCGCCGACTATCTCGAAACCCGGAAGGAAGCGATCCTCAACAACATCCGGTCGAGAGGGAAAATCGACGAGGGGATCGAGAAAGAACTCGGCGCCGCAGTCGAAGAATTCAAATCCTTCAACAGCTGATGGCCAACCTGCGCGACATCCGGCGGCGGATCAAATCCGTCAAGAACACGGCCCAGATCACCAAGGCCATGCAGATGGTCGCGGCCTCGAAGATGCGCAAGGCCCAGCAGGCGGCGATCAACGGGCGCGACTACGCGCAGCTCATGAACAGGGTCATCGTCTCGCTCCGCGATGCCGTGGATCCCGCCGCGCACCCGCTCCTCGCCCGCCGCGAGGTGAAGCACGAGCTCGTCCTGCTCTTGAGCACGGACAAAGGGCTGTGCGGCGCGCTCAACACGAACCTTTTCCGCGAGGCGCTGACCTTCGATCCCGCGACCACATCGTTTATCTCGGTCGGGCGCAAGGGCACCCAGTTCCTCGCCCGCATGGGGCGGACGATGCTCGCCGATTTCCCGCTCCGCGACCGCCCGAGTTTTCTCGAGACCAAGGCGATCTCGAAGTTCTGCATCGAGAAGTTCCTCGACGGCTCGGCCGACAAGGTCACCGTGCTTTTCCCAATGTTCGTCAACACGCTTTCCCAGATTCCGAAAGCGATGCCTCTCCTTCCGCTGACCAGCTTCGAGGAGGTCGGGCTGACCAACCAGTATGGGGTGGCTCCGTCGTTCGACGGCGGGATCCTCTTCGAGCCGGATGCCGGCCAGGTGCTCGATGCCATCCTTCCCGCCTACGTCCATTTCGGCGTTTACCAGACCCTCCTCGGCACCCGCGCTTCCGAACAAAGCGCCCGCATGGTCGCCATGAAGAGCGCAACCGACAACGCCAGGAACCTCGTCAAGGACCTCACCCTCGAATACAACAAGGCCCGCCAGGCCAGTATCACAAACGAGATCCTCGAGATCTCCACCGCCCAGCTCGCGCTCGGGTAAAAGAAACTCAGCGCACGATGCTGACCGGGGTGCCGGGGGGTGCGTTCTCGAAGAACTTTTCCGCTGCGCCGTGCGGGAGGCGGATGCAGCCGTGGGAGGCGGCGTAGCCCGGGAGGTAGCCCGCGTGCATGCCGACCGCGCCGTTGACCCTGAGGAACCAGGGCATGGGGGCGCCTTGGAAATGAGCGCCCCGTGGTCGCTTATCTTCGTTGACTCCGATGTTTGCCGCGACAACCCCGCCGCCCGAATCCACGTAATCGCCGTAGAGGGTCGAGAGGTGGTTGCGCTCTTTTTCGAGGACGGAAAAATTTCCTGTCGGGGTGTCATATCCTTCGCGCCCGGTCGAGACCGGGGCGGTTCCGACCTCGACGCCTCCCTTGTAAAACCGCGCCGTTTGCTCGCTCAGATCAATGACGATCGACGGGGCTCCTCGGACCCCATCGCCGGACCATATCCATTTGGGTTCCGGCGCGGGAGCCGCCTCGGCGGGCCGCTTCGGGCCTCTGGTGCTGGAGAAAAAGATCTCGCCGTTCGAGCCGAGATAAGCGGTGGAATAATCCGGCTGGCTGCGGAATGCGGGGCCTTTTGACGCGCACGACGCGAGGAGCGCACAGGCGAAAATCGAGAGGAAAGCGAGGGGTCGGAAAACATTCCGTGGCATGGGCATCTTGCCCATGCGTTGCTGGATTTCGCATGGGCAGGATGCCCATGCCACGGCTCTTGAAAACACGGCCCGGCCGCCCGTGCCCCCTGGTATAGTTGCCTCGCCTTCCTGCATGAGCGCCGTTCAGGATGCCGGAGGCGGTTCTTCCGGAGATGCGGGCGGCGATGCCGGCGCGTCCTCTTTTCTTCCGGCAAAAAATCGCTCGACCACATAGAAGCACGCGGGGATGAGGAAGATCGAGAGCAGGGTTGCCGCGAGCATTCCGCCGATGACGGTGGTCCCCAAAATCCGCCGCGAGACCGCGCCCGAACCGGACGCGATGGCGAGCGGGACGGTGCCGAGGATGAAAGCGAACGCCGTCATGAGGATCGGCCGCAGGCGGAGCTTGGCTCCCGCGAGCGCGGCTTCGAGCGCGGGCTTGCCCTTCTCGTATTCGTCCTTGGCGAACTCGACGATGAGGATGGCATTTTTCGCGGCGAGGCCGATGAGCATGACGAGCCCGATCTGCGCGTAGAGGTTGTCTTGCATGCCGCGGATCGTCAGCCCCGCGAACGCGCCGAAGACGGCGACTGGAGTCGTGAGTAGCACGCTGAACGGCAGCGACCAGCTCTCATATTGCGCTGCGAGGATCAGGAAGACAAACAGCAGCGAGAGCCCGAAAATCGCAGCCGGCGGGACTCCCTGCGCGGCCTTCTGCTCCTGGTAGGACATGCCGAAATAGTCGTATCCCATCCCCTGCGGCATCGTCTGCGCGAAGACATCCTCGAGCGCCCGCATCGCCTGCGCGGTCGAGTAGCCGGGCGAGACGCCGGCGTTGACCTGCGAGCAGCGGAACATGTTGTAGCGCATCGTGAACTCCGGCCCGAACGACCGCTTGGCATGGATGAACGAGTTGATCGGCACGGCCTGGCCCTTGGAGTTCGTCACGTAGAAGAGGCCAAGGTTGTCGATGTCGGTCCGGTATTCCCCCTCGGCCTGGATATAAACCTGCCACTGGAGCCCGAAGCGGTTAAAGTAGTTGACGAAGTATCCCCCGAGGAACGTCTGCACGGTCTCGTAGGCGTCCGAGAGGCTAACCCCCTGGATCATGGCCTGCGCCTTATCCACATCGAGATACATCTGCGGCACATCCCAGAGCGCGGTGGTAAACAGGCCGGTGAGTTCCGGTCGCTTCTTTGCCGCCTCCATGAATGCCTGCGTGTTCTTGGCGAGGAACCCGATATCCGCGCCGGTCCGGTCTTCGAGCATGAACGTCACGCCTCCCGCCGTGCCGATGCCGGGGATCGCCGGAGGCGGAAACGCGAACGCCGCCGTGGGCTTGGAGAGGCCGGCGAGCTCGCGGTTGATGTTCGCCTGAATGGCATCGATCTGGAGTTCCTTCGTCGTCCGTTCCGACCAGGGCTTCATCGCGATGAAGAAGAACCCAGTGTAGGTGCTCTGGACCGTGCTGAGAAGGTTGAAGCCGATAATCGAGGTGACGTTATGGACGCCGGGAGTCTTTTCGAGGATCTTTTCGATCTCTGTCGAGGCGGCCGCAGTTTGCTGGAGCGATGACGCCCGCGGGAGCTGGACGACACCGAACAGGTAGCCCTGGTCCTCCTCGGGAATGAATCCGGTCGGCATCCGGACCCCGAGCCCGAGACCCGCCAGCGAGAGGACCGCCAGCAGGAGCAGGCTGATCACAAATTTCCGCATGAGCCCGCCGCAGATGGCTGTGTAGCCATTGGTCGCGGCCCCGAAAACCTTGTTGAACGACCGGAAGAACGCCCCGAGCGGACCGGTCGCTTCTTTCTTAGGCCGCAGCAGCAGCGCCCCCAGCGCCGGGCTGAGCGAGAGCGCGTTGAACGCGGAAATGAGGACCGAGACCGCCATGGTGACCGCGAACTGCTGATACATCGCCCCGGTGATCCCGGGAATGAACACGGTCGGGATGAAAACTGCGGTCAGAATCAGCGCGATCGCGACCACCGGGCCGGCGACCTGCGCCATCGCTTTCATGGCTGCGTCTTTCGGCGAGAGCCCCTCCTCGATATGGTGCTCGATCGCCTCGACCACCACAATCGCGTCATCCACAACCAGCCCGATCGCCAGCACGAGCCCGAACAAGGACAGCGTGTTGATCGAAAATCCCAGCATCGGAAAAACCGCGAACGTGCCGATCAGCGAAACCGGCACCGCGATGAGCGGGATCAGCGTCGCCCGCCAGCCCTGCAGGAAGATGAAGACCACGATGATGACCAGGAGCATCGCCTCGAAGAGCGTCTTCACGATTTCCTTCATGCCCTCGGTGATCGCCAGCGTCGTGTCGAGCGCGACCTCGTATTTGAAATCGTCCGGGAACAGCTTCGACTGCTTCTCGAACAGCGCCCGGACCTGCTTCATCGTGTCCACGGCATTCGAGCCGGGAAGCTGGTAGACGCAGACGATCGCCGCGTTTTGGCCGTTAAACCGGCCCTGGAGGTTGTAGATCTGACCGCCGAGATCCACGCGGGCCACATCGCCCACGCGCACGATCGAGCCGTCGTCGTTCGCCCGGATCACGATCTCCTCGAAATCCTTCGGCGTCACGAGTCGGCCGGTCGTGTTGACGGTGAACGTGAAGACC
The DNA here is from genome assembly GCA_037147455.1 of Verrucomicrobiota bacterium. GTDB lineage: Bacteria > Verrucomicrobiota > Verrucomicrobiia > Chthoniobacterales > Terrimicrobiaceae > QYQL01. Next base: position 9,231 of record JBAWVC010000002.1, read on the forward strand.
TGGCCGGCCGGGACCGGCTCGCCGCCGATCTGGCCCGCCGGGTTGACGTTGTTCTGCGCGTTCACCGCGCGGATGACCTCCGGGACCGTGATGTTCAGTGTCGCGAGGCGGTCGGGCTTCACCCAGATCCGCATGGCATATTGGCCCGCGCCGAAGATGCTGACGCTGCCGACGCCGTTGACGCGGGTGAGCGGGTCGTTGATGTTGATGTAGGCGTAGTTCGCCAGGAACGTCGGGTCGAACGTCCCCTTCGGCGAGTAGAGCGCGAAGACCCCGAGCGGCGACGAGAGCGCCTGCTCGACCGTGACGCCGAAGTTCCGGACGTCCTGCGGGAGCTGAGAGGACGCCTGCGTCTGGCGCATCTGCGCGAGGATCTGGTCTGTCGTCGGGACGGTACTCGTATCGAAGATGACGTTGAGCGACATCGCGCCGTTGTTGGCGTTGATCGAATACATGTAGTCCATGCCTTCGACCCCGCTCATCTGCTGCTCGATCGGCGTGGCCACCGACTGCTCGACCGTGACGGCGTCCGCGCCGACATACGTCGTCTGGACCTGGATCTGCGGCGGGACGATGTTCGGAAACTGCGAGACCGGCAGGCCGGCCATCGAGACCAGCCCGACGATCACCGTGATGATCGCGATGACCATCGCCACGATCGGGCGCCTGATGAAAAAGTTCGACATGGCTATTTAGCGGCCGCGGGGGAGGGTGACGGGGCTGGCACCTGATAGAGCTGGGCGACCACTTTCGATCCTGGGGCCGCCTTTTCCGTTCCGCCGACAATCACCTTGTCCCCGGCTTTGAGCGGGCCCTGCACGACCTGCAGCTGGCCTTCAATCGGACCCAGCGTGACCGGGACCGGCCTCACCGTGTTGTCCGGACCGAGGACTTTGACGAAATACGATCCCTGGAGCTCGACCGTCGAGGCCTGCGGCACGAGGATCGCATTTTTCAACTGCTCCACCGGTGCGGTGATCCGCGCGAAAAGCCCCGGGCGCAGCACGCTGTTGGCATTGGGGAAAAGCGCCGTGATCTGGATCGTTCCCGTCGAGGTGCTCACCTGCCGGTTGACGAAATCGAATTTTCCGGACTCCGGGTATTCGGATCCATCGGCCAGCCGGAGCTTAAGGCGGGATTTCAGGTCGTCGGGATTCATCTCCTGAAGCTTCGCCAGGAGGGTGGCTGCCTTCAGATACTGGGCTTCCGTGATCGAGAAATTCATTTTCATCGGATCGACCTGCGAGAGCTGGGTAAGGACGGAGGTCTTGCCGCCGGGGCCGACCAGATCGCCGATCTGCGCCTGCGCGACGCCGGCGATGCCGTCGAACGCCGCTTTGATCGTGCAGTAGTCGAGGTTCACCTGCGCGGCCTGCATCTGGGCCTGAGCCGCCGCCGCCGCCGCGATCGCCGACTGGGTGTCCTGATACGAAACGTCGTATTGCTGCTGGCTGATCACTTTGGTCTGATACAGTTGGACCTGCCGCTGCAGCGTGATCTGCTGCAGCTGCGCCTGGGCCACGGCCTGCGCGTAGCCCGCCTGCGCCTGCGCGAGCGCCGCCTGGAACGGCCGCGGATCAATCGTGAAAAGCACATCCCCTTTCTTGACCCCCGAGCCTTCCTTGTAGTTCTGCGTGAGAAGGTAGCCGGTGACCTGGGCCTGGATGCTGGCATTTTGAAAACCGTCGAGGAGACCGACCCACTCGTTGGTGGCGACCACATCTTTCTGGATAGCCGGCGTGTAGGTGACGACCACCGGCGGGGCCTCGGTTTTCGGTTTTTCGCAGGCGGCAAAAAGCAGCGTGCCGCAGACGGCGATGGCCCGGAGCAAGGAACGGTTCATGCGCGGATTGCTACCAGCTTGCCCACCCGAGGGCGAGCGCCAATTTTCAGAGGTTTTCCTGTCATCCCGATTGAAGGCGCGCGCGAAATGTGGTAGGGAACCTTGAGGGCGCCCGAAGCGCAAACGCCATGTCTGCTGGTCGAAAATCCGTTTTCCTTGCCTCCGTGCTTGCCATCGCATTACCGTCGGCGGTCGTCCCCGGCTGCAAGGGGCGGCCATCACGAGAAATGCCTTCCTCTCCGACTCCCTCTTCCCAACGGGTTCGCGAACCGGCTGTGGCCGGGTTGTTTTATCCGAAGGATCCGTCCGAGTTGTCCCGGACGCTCGACGCGCTGCTGGCGGACGCCAAGCCGCAGGCCCTGGATGGAGACCTGCGCGCCCTGATCTGCCCGCACGCCGGCTACCAATATTCCGGGCCGGTCGCCGCGTCGTCCTACCGGCTGTTGCAGGGGAGCGGGTTTCGGACGGTCGTCCTGTTGGGGGTGAGCCACTATGCGGGGTTTTCCGGCGCCTCCGTGGCCGTCGAGGATATCTACCGCACCCCGCTCGGGGACGTGACGGTTTCGCCAAAGGCGGCGCAACTGGCGAAGGAATCCCCGTTTGTTCCCGAGCCGCAATGCGTGGTGCAACGGCCGCCCTGGTCGTCCCAAGCATCGCACCCGCTGCCGCCCAACGGCCAAGACACGCCGGAAACATGGGAGCACTCCGCCGAGGTGCAGGTGCCATTCCTCCAAAAGACCCTCAGGAATTTCCAGCTCGTGCCCGTTGTGACCGGCGACGCGGATCCCGAGAAAATGGCGCGCGTGCTGGCCGGCCAACTGGACGATTCCACGCTCATTGTGGCGAGCAGCGACTTGAGCCACTACCACCCATACGACCAGGCGCGGGAGCTGGACACCCGGTGCGTGCAGGCGATCTGCAATCTGGACGTCGAACAAATGAAATCGCAGGAGGCCTGCGGACGGACACCGATCCTGGCGTTGATGTATCTCGCGCGGCAGCTCGGCTGGAAGGCAAAGCTGCTCGACTACCGGAACAGCGGCGACACAGCGGGCAACAAGGACGGAGTGGTCGGCTATGCGGCCATCGCGTTTTACGCTCCGTGCCCGCAAAGCTTCACGGCCGCGGAACGCCGCCAGCTTCTCGCGCTCGCCCGGCAAACATTGAAAAATGCCGTGGCCAAAGGCGGGAGCCCCGACACCGCCGGCCTCCCCGCGAAGTTTTCCGAAAAAAAAGGCTGCTTCGTGACGCTCACGACGCACGGCAAGTTGAGGGGCTGCATCGGAAACATCCTGCCCCAGGGGCCGCTGGATCGCGCGATCGTGAACAACGCTACGAACGCCGCGCTGCACGACCCGCGATTCGCCCCCGTGCAGCCGGCCGAACTCGATAATATCGAAATCGAAATCAGCGTCCTGACCGAGCCCGTAAAGTTGTCATTCGATTCTCCAGACGACCTGCTGAAAAAGCTCCGCCCGCACCGCGACGGCGTCGCGCTCAAGATCGGCGGCAGGGTGTCCACCTATCTGCCGCAGGTCTGGTCGCAGGTTTCCGACAAAGCAGAGTTTCTCGACTCCCTCTCGCAAAAGGCCGGCTGCGACCGCTCCGCCTGGCGGAGCCCGGGTGCCGAGGTGTTTGTATACCAAGTGGAGTCGTTTAGTGAATCGTAGGTCGGCGGAAACCGGGGTTGTCCTTGCGGCGCTCGGCGGGGTCGGCGCGTCTGCCGTGATGACGCAGCTGGCTCTCATGCGGGAGATGCTGGGAACATTCAGCGGAAACGAGATGGTGTTCGGGATCATCCTCGGCAACTGGCTTCTGCTGACCGGGATCGGCGCGTGGCTGGGAAGAGCGTCCGGACGGCTAAAAAATCCACGGAACCTGCTGCCCGCCGGGCTCGTCCTCGTGGCGGTCGTTCCGCTCGCGCAGGTCGTTTTGCTGAGGGTTTTTCATAACGCCGTCTTCATCCGGGGCGCGACGGTCGGGATCACCGGGACCGTGGCCGGGAGCTTTCTTTTGCTGCTCCCGTATTGTGTCGTGTCGGGTTTTTTGCTGACGCTCGCGTGCTCGATCCTGGCACCCGGGGAAGGCTCCCGCGCGATCGGGCGGGTCTATATCGCCGACAGCATCGGCAGCATCATCGGGGGCGCGGTTTTTAGCTTTGTCCTCATCGGGTTCTTCGACCATTTCGGCATTCTCTGCTTCCCCGCCCTGCTGAACCTCGCGCTCGCCGCCGCGGCCGCAGCCGTGTTCGGGAACAGGCTTCAATCGGGAATCGCTGCGGTCGCCGCCGCCGGGCTTGTCCCCCTGGTCCTACTCTGCAATGTGGACGCCGTTTCCACCGCGCTCGAGTATCCGGGGCAGAAAATCGTCTTCCGGGAAAACTCGCCCTACGGAAAACTTCTGGTCACCGAAGCCGCCGGGCAGTTCACCTTCATCGAAAACGGCCTGCCGTTCTTCTCGACAAACAACGTCGGGCAAATCGAGGAAACCGTTCACTATGCGATGGCGCAGCGGCCCGGCGCGCGCAAGGTTCTGGTCGTGTCGGGCGGCATCGCGGGCACGGCGATGGAAGTCCTCAAATACCGCGCCGCGCTGGTCACCTACGTCGAGCTCGACCCGCTCATCATCGCGGCCGGGCGCAAATTTTTGCCCGGGAACCTCGACGGCCTGCGCATCCGGGTCGTCAACACCGACGGGAGGCTCTTCGTCCGGAACACGGACGAGCGGTTCGACGTGGTGATTGTGGATGTGCCAGAGCCGTCCACCTCGCAGCTCAACCGGTTTTATACCGCCGAATTTTTCGACGAGGTCAAACGCGTGCTGGCGCCGGACGGCGTCCTGTCGTTTTCGCCGGGCAGCTACGCGAACTACGTGAGCCCGCAGCTCGCGCGCCTGCTCGCGTCGGCGGGACGGACGACGAAAGGCACGTTCAGGAACCTGCTGGTGATTCCGGGCGGGCGGGTCGTTTTTCTTGCGTCGGACGGCGAACTTTTTCCCGACATCGCATCGCGCATCGAGCGGAACGGAATTCCCACGCGGCTGGTGGAGCGGCATTATCTCGAGGCGATGCTGGCGCCCGACCGGCTCGCCGACATGGGACGTGCGCTGGCGCAACCGGGCTCGGTGAACCGGGATTTCACCCCCGTGCTTTTTTACTACCACCTGATGCATTGGATCAGCCAGTTCAAGGTGCGGTTCGGCCTGGTTGCGGCGGCTCTGCTGGCTGCGCTCGGCGTTTATCTGCTGCGGCTGCGGCCGGTGTCGCTGGCGATCTTCCTGTCGGGGTTTGCCGCCTCGACCCTCGAAGTCGTCCTGCTCTTTGGCTTCCAGATTCTTTGCGGTTCGGTTTACCGGCAACTCGGCGTGATCGTCACGATCTTCATGGCGGGCCTCGCCGTCGGCGCATGGGTCGCCGTCCGGGCGGCGGATAGAAAATCTCCGGCGCAACGTCCCGGCGCGAAAGCTGGACTGGCGGCGCTCGCGTTCGCTGTTGCGGCATTTGCGGCGGCGCTGCCTTTCGTTCTCGCCAGGCTCGAGGCGGCGGGGAACGGATCGCTGCTAGCCATCCAGACAACGATTGCGGGGCTCACATGGCTTCTGGCCATCCTGATCGGAATGCAATTCCCCACCGCCTGCCGGATCCGTTTCGAAAACGGGGCCGCGACCGCCTCCAGTCTCTACACGGCGGATTTCGTCGGGGCATCCCTCGGCGCGCTGCTCGCCAGCACATTCCTGATCCCCCTGATCGGCGTCACGGGGGTCTGCCTTTTGACCGCCGGACTCAATGTTCTGGGCGGAGCCGTGGTCCTTTTGCGAAAAAGCTGACAAGGCTTTTTCCGCTCACAAAAAACGCGAGCGGCAAGAGCCTCCGTGGAAGCCTGACGGGGTCATGGAAGCCTGACAGGGTCAGGCCTATAATTTAAATATTTTCCTGGGAATATTTTCCGCGAAAACGCCGGCAATTTCGATACGTGGCAGTGTCATCCTTCGTAATCAAAAGGCAAAGCGTGTTTCGATAATGGTTGGGGCCTGCCGCTTCCCGGCTGGTGCCCGAAACGGCATTCCGACGACCGGCACCATGGACATCTTCGGATCGAAAACCCGCCCTTAACGCCCTCAAAAATCAGGGCATCGCCGGCAAGCTGGGAGACGGAACATTTGTTTGGGCGAAGCAGAAGCAACCTCGATAGACCGGTCCGTCACGAGGCGAACTGGCGGATGGTTTCTGTCGGCATGAAAAGGGTCAGCGGGCCGGAAGGTGTGGGGTGGAAGCCAAACCTGGCGTAAAATCCGGCGGCGGCTTCATTTTTGGCATCCACGAAAACCCCGATGCCACCGGCCATATCGGCCACGCGTGCGATGCGGAAAAGAGCTTCAGCAACCTGCGCCTTGCCGAGCCCGCTTCCCTGCCGGTCCAGTGCCACAGCCAACCGCCCGAGCCTCATGGCAGGAATCTGCTCCGGAAGCTTTTTCGACCATTGGGCGGGAACCTGCTCGCCGAATACCTGGCAGAGTGAAATCGTGAAAAAGCCGAGAACCGTTTTCTGTGCGGTTGCCCCTTCCTCGACGAGGACGAAGGTCTTCGAAATTCCTTTGGCGGCATGCTGCCGGGCGATCTGTTGCAGATACCGGTTTAGCGGTTCCGTGCCGCAGTCGAATCCGGCGCGGTCATGGGTCGCGTCCAGCGGTTCGACTTTAAGCACGCACGAGTTTCCGGTGGGCAGCCTTGGCGGAAAGGAGTGCCGAATTCGGTTTTGGGGGAGTGTCGAGCAACTCGAACACGCGCTTGGTCTGCGCCCGGTTCAGCCGGATGACGGATTCGCGTTCCAGGATTTCCTGCGCCTGGCGGTGCGCCGCCCGCACAACGAACTGGTTGAGCGAGGACCCATCAAGATCGGCTGCCGCCTGGATGGTTTTCCGCAAGCTCGAAGGGATGCGCGCGACGAGGCGGGGCTGGTTTATGGTTGACGCCGACATGGTGCCAAGATGGCACCGCGTCGGCGGACTGTCAAATCCGCGAGAAAAGCTATTTGCCTCGGCGGTTGATCATCTAAACCATCGGGCCTTGACCATTGACATTTTGCAGGAATAGATAATCGAGGAATGCGGATGGATTGAACGTGATGCTGGTGTGCCGGGGGATCTGACTTTTGACCGCCGGACTCAATTTTCTGGGCGGAACCTTGGTTCTTCTGCGAAAAAGTTGACCGCCATGAAAACCGCCATGCAACGGCCGCCACATTATTTGCTGAACAAAATTGTCCGGGTCAGCAGCTGGCCCCTGTTCCCCGTCGTCATCATCTTTCTGCTGACCGGCTACGCGATGAGCGGGGAGTATGGGCTCGGCGCGCTGATCGACGCGAAGCGCGCGCTGGCGATCCACAAGATGCTCCACGCGCCGCTGATCGTCCTGCTCCTCTTGCATTCCCTGCCGGCGATGTATCTTGCAATAAGACGATGGGGATGGATGAACATTTCGGAATGACGCCGGCCGGCCGCAAGGGCATCACCAGGCGCGAGGCGATCAACTACTGCCTGGTCGCGGCGGCTGGCGTGGCCGGGGGCGGGGCTGCGGCGTGGATGGTCCGCAGCGCGATGCGGCCGAATCCGGGAGATGTGTTCCCCGGCGATGCGCCGACCGGCGAGCAATGGCGCCTCTGGCAGCAGCGCGGCTGGGTCAAGGAAGGTTACCACTACCTGAAACTCGGCGATAACGTGCAGTGCAAGGTCTGCCCGAACAACTGTATCCTCGCGCCCGGCGACCGCAGCCACTGCCGCAACAAAATCAACAAGGACGGCACCCTCTACACGCTCGCCTACGGGAACCCGTGCGCGTTCCATCTGGATCCGGTCGAGAAGAAACCGCTGTTCCATTTCCTGCCCGGCAGCACCACGTTTTCGATCGCCACCGCGGGCTGCGTCTTCCGCTGCCTGAACTGCCAGAACTGGGAGATTTCCCAGAAAACGCCGGAGCAAACAAAGGACGCCACGGGGCCGGAATTCCGGCTGCGCCCGCCCGTGCCCGCCTCGCTGAGCTACCAGGACATGGCCCGGCTGAGCATGTTTCCCGAAGACGTTGTCGCGCTCGCGAAATCCCTGCGCTCCCCGTCGATCGCCTACACCTACTCCGATCCGGTCGCGTATTACGAATACACCTACGACACCTGCAAACTCGCCCGGGAGAAAAATCTGAAAAACATCCTGGTCACATGCGGTTCGATCGACGAGCGGGCCTTGCGCGACCTCGGACAGTTCGCGGACGCGGCCCATGTCGATCTCAAGGGGTTCGACGAGCAGACCTACTGGAAGCTCAACGCGGGGAGCCTGCAGGCGATCCTCGATACTTTGAAAACCCTCCACAGCATGGAATACATCTGGTTCGAGGTCATCAACCTGATCATCCCGACATACACGGACGATCTTGAGATGATCAAGCGCATGTGCGGCTGGCTCGCCGACAACCTCGGCCCCGACCGGCCGCTCCACTTTTCCCGCTTCCAGCCGCTCTACAAGCTGGCCCATCTGCCGCCCACGCCGGTGGAGACCCTCGTGAAGGCCCGCGAAATCGCGCGGGCCGCCGGCCTCCGCTACGTCTATATCGGCAATGTTCGCGACCTGCCCGACGCCGAAACCACGTTCTGCCCGAACTGCCGCCGCCCCATCGTCGAGCGCGATATCTTCGCCGTGACCCGCATGGACATCGCCGGAGGCCGGTGCAAATACTGCCAAACCCGGATCGCCGGGGTGTGGAGCTGATGCGTCAGTCGCGGGACGTCGCGAGATATTCTGCGAGGGCGGTTTTGTCGGAAAAATGCTGGAGCCGGTCGTCGGGGAGAAGGAGTCCGAAGCCGGGGCCGTAGGCGGCACCGTTCACGACGCAGGCGTCGGTGAGGGCCTCCCGGATCTGCGCGGCGGCGGCCGAGATCGCGCGTTCGCGCGGGCCGTCGAGCTCGTATTTCCATCCGACAATCCGGGCATCGGGGAACCACTCGCGGATCTTGGGCAGGATTTTTTCGGCAGGTCTCAGGGTCAGCCGGATGGTGCCTGCGCGGCTGCTGAGCTTGTTTCCACCCTCGGCCCCTTCGATGCGATCCAGAACGAAATCGCAGAGCGCGGCGGCGTGGAGGACAACGGCCGGAGGCCGCGAGAGCGAGCGCAGGCCGACGGCGAGGGATTCGTTGGTGGAAAACGGCCGGACATCCGCGCCTGCCGGCGCAGGAAACGTGGCCGCCTCACCGCGGAAACACACCACCTCGAATCCCTGCCGCAAAAATGCCCCGGCGAGAACCGCGCCGATTTCTCCCGTCGAGAAATTGGTGATCCGGCGGACTTTGTCGATCGGTTCGCAGGCCGGACCGCAGGTGATGCAGGCTAAGGGAAGCACAAGTGTTCAGTTTTCAGTGCTCAGTGTTCAGGAAAACACGGAACGCACGGCACTCTGCCACTGAAAACTGAAAACTGAAAACTGAAAACTTGCCTCAGTGCCTGAAATGGCGCGTGCCGGTGAAGACCATGGCGACCTGGTGCTCGTCCGCCGCCTTGATCACATCGGGATCTTTGACCGATCCGCCGGGCTGGATCGCCGCCGTGGCTCCGGCCTCGGCCGCCGCGACGAGCCCGTCGGGAAACGGGAAAAACGCGTCGCTGCAAACCGCGCTGCCTTTGAGCGAGAGCCCGGCTTCCTGGGCTTTCCAGACGGCGATGCGCGAGGAGTCCACGCGCGACATCTGGCCGGCCCCGATGCCGAGCGTCCGGTCTCTTCCGGCATAGACGATGGCGTTCGACTTCACGTGCTTGACGATTTTCCATCCGAATTCCATGGCCTCGATCTCGGCTTTTGTCGGCGGCCGCGAGGAGACGACCCGGTGTTCGAGGTCGGGGATATCGGCCGAATCGGAATCCTGGACGAGGAGCCCGCCGATGACGCTGCGGACATCGCGGGTGTTTTGCGAGAGCGGTTTCAGGATCCGCATGAGGCGCAGGTTTTTCTTCTTTTGCAGGAGCGAGCGGGCGTCGGAGTCGAAGTCCGGGGCGATGATCACCTCGCTGAAAATCTCCGAGATCGCCTTGGCGAGCGGGAGCGTGATCGGAAGGTTGCAGATGATGATGCCGCCGAACGGGGCCTGCTTGTCGGTGGCGAACGCCTTTTCCCAGGCCTCGCGCAGGTCCTGGTCGCTGCCGACCCCGCAGGGGTTCGTGTGTTTGAGGATGGCGACCGTGGGTTTGGAGAATTCCTCGATGAGATTTCTGGCGGCGCTGATATCGAGGATGTTGTTGTAGGAAAGCTCCTTGCCGTGGAGCTTCTCGAAATAGTCGTTGAAGCTGCCGTAGAGCTCCGCGTGCTGGTGGGGGTTCTCGCCGTAGCGCAGACGCATTTCGAGCGGAAGGTCGAGCCGGAAGCTCGCGCACGTCTCCTGCTCCTGGTTGAGGAAATCCGCGATCGCGGCGTCGTAGGCGGAGGTCGTGGCGAACGCCTTGATGGCGAGACGCTCGCGCAGCTTGAGTCCGGTTCCGCCGCCCTCCTCCCGCATGTCCTCGATCACGGCCGCATAATCCGCCGGGTCGGTGACCACGCAGACGGACTGGTAGTTTTTCGAGGCGCTGCGGATCATCGACGGCCCGCCGATGTCGATCTGCTCGATCGCCTCGGCCAATGTGACGCCTTCCTTGGCGACCGTGGCCTCGAACGGGTAGAGGTTCACCACCACCAGGTCGATCGGCTTGATCCCGTGCGTCTTCGCCTGTTCTTCGTGCTCCTCGTTCCCCCGCAGGTAAAGGAGCCCGCCATGGATTTTCGGATGAAGGGTCTTCACCCGGCCCTCGAGGATTTCCGGGGATCCGGTGAACTGCGAAACCTCGACGGTCGCGATGCCAGCCTTTTGCAATGCTTTGGCGGTTCCTCCAGTGGAGAGAATTTCGACGCCGTGGGTGGCGAGTTCCTTTGCGAGTTCGAGAATGCCGGTCTTGTCGGAAACGGAGATCAGTGCGCGTTGGATTTTCATTTCAGGATATTGTTTTTAAGGTGGCGGGCGGGGGAATTCAATCTCCATCCCCGGAGCATTTCCAGATGAGAATTCACGCCGTGCCGCGCTGGCGGAGGTCCTGGATCAGGCGGGCGTAGGTTTGGGACGGGTTATCGCCGAGGTGATCTACGGCGAGGCGGCGGAGGCCGTCGGCGTAATCGATGCGGAAAAGCCCGAACCTCGGGGTGAAGGATCCCCATTCGTAATTGTCGGTGAGCGACCAGTGGAGGTAGCCGAGGACGGGAAGCTTTTCATCCAGCATCCGGCGGACTTCGCCAAAATGGGCGGTGAGGAACTCGCTGCGCGTAATGCGATCTTTCCGGTGTGAGCCCGGCCGGTTGTCGGTTTTCATCCGCAGCGCCATCCCGTTTTCCGCAATGAGAATCCCCTTGCCCGGGAAGGCCTGCGAGTAATGCGAGCAGAACGCGTGCAGGCCTTCGGGGAGGATATGCCAGTCCCACCACTTGCTCGAGAGCCCGTCCATGAGATACCCGTGCAGGCTCCCGCTGGGAAATTCCAGATCGCTGAACGAGGGGATCCGGAACATGTGGCTCAGGAACGGGTCGTAATAGTCGAGGCCGAGGAAATCGAGGACGGCGGCGCGCTTCGAGCGGTCGGCTTCGGCAAGGAAAAAGCCGAACGCCTCCGTGGTGCCCGCGCGGCTCGCGAAGAAATTGGTGATGCCATGAACCGCCCTTCCCGCCCACGCGAGCGGGTCTGCCCGGAGCGGCAGATACGCCATCAGCAGGGATTCCCGCATCGCCTCGGCGCGGGCCGCGAAGTAGGATGGGAGCGAGCCGCCGGGGATTCCATGCTCGCGGAGGCAGAGTAGGTCCAGGAGCAGCTGCTCGGACCAATAGACATCGCTGCAAAACGTGTTCATTGTCACGCGCGGGGACGGCCAGCCCCGCTCCTCGTAGAGATCGTGGATGGCGTTGTAGGCGCGGACGTGGGCGGCGAGGAGACGGTTGTAGGCGCGGACGCCGACCGGAATTCCGGATTCCGGCCCGCCGGGAAAATGGCGGTTCACGTAGGTGTTCAGGACGAGCATGTTCGGCTCGTTGATGGTCACATACCATTCGACCGGCTTCTGGCCCAGGCGCCCGCAGAGCTGCCCGTTCAGGCGGTCGAGCGTCCGGGAGACAAATATTTCAAACAGCTCCGGCGTGGAGTCATTGAGCCACGCATCAACCCCGAGCCAGGCCGGATGGGTGAAGTGGTGGAGCGTCACCACCGGTTCGAGTCCCGCCTGACGGCAGGCGGCGATCCTGTCCGCGTAAGAATCGATCGCCGCATGGTCGAAATCCGGAACGGGCCCGGCCTGTAGGGAATCCCGGGGCTGGACCCGCGCCCACTCGATGCTCAGGCGGAAGGCGTTGAGCCCGATCCCGCGGCAAAGCTCGAAGTCCTCCTGGTAGCGGTTCCAAAAATCCGTGGCAGCCCCGGTGCGCGCGAATTTCCCCGCCATTTCGTGCGCCGCCCAGTTGTTCCTCGGTTGCCCGGGCCCGTTAAATCCTCCTTCACACTGGTAGCCGGATGTGGCAACCCCGATCAGGAAGCCTGATGCAAGCTGACGTTCTTTTGCGGTTTCAAAATCGCCCGTGGTGGTCATGCCGATAGGTTTTCAGTGTTCAGTTTTCAGTGGTTCAGTTTGCGCGAGTCATCTCTTTCTGAAAACTGAGCACTGAAAACTGAAAACTACTCTACGATGCCGCGATGCGTTTCCGCAGGGCCTTTTCGCGGAGCTTGGATATTTTCACGGGCGGACGGGCTGGCGCATCGAGGACAATGCCCGCGATGTCGCGGGCGGCGGACGGCCGCCCGAGCGCGCGGGCATTTTCGGACATCGCCCGGATGCGGGCCGGATTTTCGAGGAGCTTTTTGAGCTTGTGCGCGATCACGGTCACCTCGGTGCATTTGATCGCGGCTCCCGCTTCGAGGAGGACGTCGGAATTGCGTTCCTCCTGTCCCCCGATCGGATCCAGAATCACCATCGGCAGACCTCGCGCGAGCGCCTCCGCAGTCGTCATCCCGCCGGGCTTGCTCAGCAGGATCGTCGCTGCCCCCATGAAATCCGGCATCTCGTTAGTAAAACCAAAAACCCGGAAATCGTCCGGACGGTCGCGGACCAGGTGGGCGACCTCGTCTTTAAGTTCTGCGTTTTTCCCGCAGACGACGATGGCTTGAAAATTGAGATCGAGCTGGAGGAGCCGCCGCACCACGGCGGTGGCCGGGCTCAGCCCGAGGGTCCCGCCCGCGACGAGCAGGGTCGGGCGGTCCGGGCGCAAACCGTGGCGCAGCAGCACGGCCGCTGCGTCAACCGGCTTCTCGAACTCCGGCTCGACCGGGATGCCAGTCACCTCGATGTGGTCGCCCGGCAGTCCAAGCGCCTCCATGTGGATTTTGTCCTCCTCCTGCGCCACGAAATACCAGTCGAACGCCCGCGTGATCCAGAACGCGTGAAAATGGAAATCCGTCACAACGATCCCGAGCCGCGCATCGAGCTTCCCGTTGAAGATCAGCCAGGACACGACGCCGGCCGGCATGAAATGCGTGCAGAGGATGATGTCCGGCCGGAACTCCTTGATCAGGTTTATCAGCGGTAGCGCCTGCGGGAGGTCAAGCGCCAGCCGGCCCTTGTCCGAAACCCACGGATCGTCGCTCGACTCATACCACCAACCCAGAAACTCCGGCAGCATCGAGGATAGCTTGGAGTAAAGGGTCGAGTAAAGCTGCTTGTGGAGGACGTTCGTATGGTCGAGCGAGTCATCCGAAAGGACCTCCTCCACGTCCGGGCGGTTCCGCATGGCGCGCGCCAGGGCGTCCGCCGCCTTCACATGACCGGAGCCCACCGACGCCGAGAGAATAAGGACACGCTTGCCCATGGATTTGCCGAGCCTGCAGCATGGCCGCTGTTTTCTCAAGCGCCATCGGAGCAAACGCACCAAAACGCTTGAAAACGATCCCGGAACCGCCTTGTCTTAGGGCCATCACACTGAGGCCGCCTCCGGCGCAAAGGTTCGCTCAAAAAATCAAATGATGAAACCCATTATCGGCATCACCTCCGGCGATCCGGCCGGGATCGGCCCGGAGGTCATCCGGGCGGCACTGGCATCCCGCGATCTTCCGGGGGATTTTGAGTTCGAGGTCGTCGGAAAGATGTCCGGCCACCAGCCCGGATCGCCCACTGCGGAGTCGGCCCGCGCGGCTGTCGAGGCCCTGGAAACCGCTGCGGAAAACCTTCTGTCCGGCAAGTGGCGGGGGGTGGTCACCGGGCCGGTTTCGAAAAAGGGCCTGCACGATGTCGGCTGCCATTTCCCGGGGCAGACGGAATTTTTTGCGGCGCGGGCGGGCGTAAAAAATTTCGCGATGTGCCTGACCGGCGGAGGGCTCACAGTCGCGCTGGTCACCGCCCATGTGTCGCTGGCGCTGGTCGCGGGGCTTTTGGACAAATCGGAAATCGTACGAATCGGAAACCTGCTGACTTCGTTCCTTCACCAGTGCGGGTGTAAGGAGCCGAGAATCGCGGTCGCGGGGCTGAATCCTCACGCAGGCGAAGGCGGCGACATCGGAACCGAGGAAATCGAGATAATCGCCCCCGCCGTGAGCGAACTGGGAAAATCAACCGGCGCGGTTTTCACGGGCCCCCTCCCTCCCGACGCGATCTTCCAGCGCGCGGTCGCGGGGGAGTTCGACGGCGTGCTGTGCATGTATCACGACCAGGGGCTGATCCCGCTGAAACTTCACGCCTTCGACCAGGGCGTCAACGTGACCTTGGGCCTGCCCTTCGTACGGACCAGCCCCGACCACGGCACGGCATTCGGCATCGCGGGGAAAGGCGTCGCGCGTTCCGACAGCATGCAGGCCGCGATCCATATGGCCGCGACCATGCTGCGAAGCAGGCGCTAGCCTCAATACTGTTCAGTTGAAATCCGCTGATCCGGGCTTGCGCGAAAAAACCTGTCCGCCACGATCGCGGGATTCCGCGTGACGGCAGAGAACCTGAAGGTGACCTCGACCTACGCGAAGTTTCTCCTCAAAGATCTCTCCGAGCGGCCCATCCGGCTGATCTGAGGCGGCGGAAAACTTCCCTCGCTGCCCAGCCAGCAGGAGATTCTCCAATCCCGCCAGCCGATCCCGGACCGGTAGCGCTCACGGAATATCGATGCCCCCCGCATCGAGAGGCAGGATGTCGTCGAGTCCGGTGATGGAAAACTCCTCGACGAACGAGCCGTTGCCCTGAAGCAATCGCAGCGAGTCGGGCTTGTCCCCACGGCGGATGGCCGTGCGGCGAATGTCATTCCGGGAGCTGATATCCACCAGGGGAAGCCCGTCCGGCGAGACGAGCCGGGAGCCGGATGCATCGGATTCCGCGTGAACGGTGAGGAAGTCGCGCTTTCCGGTGAGCGGGTTTTCTTTCAGCCGGAAGCGAAGGTTTTTCTCCTGCTCCGCGCTGCCTGCATCCGCTGCCGACTTGCCGTTCACGAAGCCGAAGTTTGAGCAATCGCGGATCGTCCGCTCCCATTCGATCGTCCACTCCCCGCTCTCCGCGCGCGCCATCACCCGCAGCCGCTGGAGAGCGGGAAGCGACTCGATCAACGCAAATTTTTCCGCCGTCCGCGAAGCCCGGATTTTATCCGGCTTTGGGTCATCGGCCGCCAGGCGGAGGGCGCGGAGGATCTCGCCTGCAAACGAGGCCTGGCCGACGAATGGAGCGCCGTTCTCCTCACCCACAAACCAAAACGTGCCGGGCATCCCGAGCGTCACGCTTTTTGCAGCGGTCGGCAGCGTGATCGGCTGGAACGATTCCCGCCGGATCCAAACGCCATCCTGCGACGCCCCGATGAGCGTTGAAGCATCAGCATCCATCGAGGTGAATGCGGCCGGTGGGTGAGTCACTCTCTCTTTCAGTAACCCGGAATCCGCGTCCTGCCCGTTCAAGGGTTCGCCCACAGGCGGAACGCCCATGCCTCCTGGTTTTTGCGCAGGAAGACAGATCGTCGTTAGCCCGCCGGGCGAACTGACAAAAACCTCCGACTCATCTGCCGCGAGTGATAACGGGGCAACGCCTCCGCCGGATCCCGTCGAAAAGGTTTCCTTTCCGTCCCCAAGTGCGTAGATGCCACTTCCTGCGGCCGTGATCACAAAAGTATTTGCAGAATTTGACGTGAGGAGAGGGGAAATGCCGGGCGGTGGGGCCGGTGAAGAAATGAGAATCACCGAGCCTCCAAGCGGGTGGCCTGCCGAGTCAGTTTTCCTGAAGCTGGTGAACCCCTTGCCTCCAAAAAACTTCACATTCCATTTCAGATGGGCCGACCAAAGAAATCCTTTCTCCAAAGAGAATCTTGTCAGCACATAGTCAGGAGAGTTGCTCCCCGCGAGCAGGACGACATCCCCGTTTTCGAGCAGGGAAAAATCGTGAATTTTATTGAAGCCGGGAAAGCCGCTGTCCGCCGCCCAGTCGTTGAAGAGAAAATCTTCGCCCGACACGCGGACGTCCTCGCCGACCAGGTAGCCCCGGACATGATAGTGCCCCGACGGCACGCGTTCTCCGGTACCGTTTTTTCCGTCCCACGAGGTGATGAGCCCGTTGAGGCCGACCTGAAAATCTCCTTCTTTGGCGAGCTTGTGCAGGAGACGCACGAGTTTACCTGAGCCGTCAAAAACTCCGAGGGTGATCCGCCCTTCGTCGGGCACCGCAAATTCCAGTTCATCCACCGCCCTCAGGAAGGGCATGGCAAAAAGCGCCACGACAAAAATGATGCAGGCAAGCCATGTGGAGCAGGCGTCCCGCCTGCTGTTCCAAAAAGGCAGCGGGGACGGCTGCCTCGCGCCCCAGCAGAGTGGGGCTACATCGAATGCACAGCGTGACAGGGGCGCCGTCTTGTAGCCACGGCACTCTGTTGCCGTGTTCGGTCTCCTCCGCGCGAAGCGCGCTCGCTGAATCTGTCTAAATGCTGCGGTGGCACCAGATAAGCACATCCAGAAAAGAACACCGCGATGCCATGCCGTCCTCACGCCCGTTCAGATGTAATACTTCCAGTTGATGTCGGGGAAGAGGTTGTCGCGGGCTTCGCAAGCGTGCAGGAACGACTCGTCTTTTGCATCCGCCGCGAGCATGTCGTGGAGCCTTGTGAAGCGCAGCAGGTGGTCTTTCGTGCGCTGCGTTGCATATTCCGGAGCCGTCCCGGTTTTCATGAGGAACGCCCAGTCGCTCGACTGCGCCAGCAGGAGCTCGCGAGCCATTTGCTTGAGCGTGCGATCAACGGGCTTCGAGCGGGTCTTGGCATGCTTCCGGGCATCGGCTGTCATGCGGGCGGCGGCGGCGTGGAGGTGTGGGTAGATCCAAGAGTTGCAGCGGTCGAGCCAGACCTCCCAGTATCCCTTGTTTCCCCAGCTCGATGGCGAGGGGGCGACCATCTGGAGAGTCGGGTTCTCGGACAGGTAAACGCTCGGCGTCGTGAGGCGGAAGACGCTCTGGTCGAACGCGGCCTTCCGCAGGAGAAGATCGAGAAACTCCGGCCCCTCGAACCACCAGTGACCGAACAGCTCGGCATCGAACGGGCTGAGGACCAGCGGTTCGACCGGGAGGATCGAGCGGAGGTGTTCGATCTGGCGCTCGCGGTTGCGCACGAAATCCCCGGCGTGCGAATCCGCCGCGCCCATCGCCCACCCGCGGTTGTAGATCCCCTTGTTTTCGGACCCGGTGATCCGGTGATACTTGATGCCGGTGTTCCTGCGGTGGCCGATATTCGGGAACACCTGGTGCAGGTAGTCCTCGGGGAGCTCATTCCCGATGTCGCGGTAGAAATCCCGGTAGGCGGGATCTCCGGGATACCCGTCCCTCGCGCTCCAGACCTGTTTGCTCGACTCGCGGTCGCGCGCGATGACCGCCGGCCCGGCGGGCGTGAAGCAGGGCGAATAGATCGCGAACCTCGGGCGCGGCTCGCCATACATGAGCCCGTGGGCATCGACGACAAACCACCGCAGGTTCGCCTCCTGCAGGATCCGGTCAATTCCCGGCACATACCCGCACTCTGGCAGCCAGATCCCGGCCGGGTCGCGCCCGAAGCATTCGCGGTGGTAATCTCTGCCGATAAATATCTGGGCGCGCATCGCCTCCGGAAACGCCTCCATGAGCGGGAGAAACCCGTGCGTGGCGGCGCACGTGATCACCTCGATCATCCCCTCCTCCTGCAACTGCGCGAAGGCCCCGACCACATCGCGAGAGATATCCTTCGTGTAAAAGTCCCGGGCTTCGGTGAGCGACTTGTGGTAGAACCGGGCGAGCTCGTTGAGCGCGCCGTCCCCCTTCGTGCGCTCGATCTCCCGTCGCGATAGCTCGACGCCACGATCCAGATACCGCTCCGCCCGGTCCTGCAGCAGCCCGTCCCGGAGCATCGCGCACAGCGTCGGGGTCATCGTGAACGTGACTTTCACCCCCACTTTTTCAAAGGCCAGCCGGCGGAGGATTTTCAGCAGCGGGATGTAGGTCTCGGTGATCGCCTCGTAGAGCCAGTCCTCCTCAAAAAACTCGTCGTGCTCCGGGTGCCGGACCCACGGCAGGTGGGCGTGAAGAAGGAGAGCGAGGGAGCCTTTGTGCATCGAGATGCGATGTTTACCCTCAGCGGTATCCTGCGACAAGAACGGAAGCGGCCATGCGAAGGGGGGACAAATCTTCACGAAGGAATCCCCAACGGGGATAAATCCACCAGCCCAGGGTTGCGAGGAACGAGCGACCCTGGGGTTTTTGAGAAACAAAGCATCAACCCTGAGGGGGTGGATATTTCCACCCGCCAGTGAAGTGTTTCCCTATCGGGCAGACCGGCGTATCGTCATTGAATGATCCATTTATTGAAGCGTCGACAGGTGGTTGCCGCCGGCATCGCGGAGTGCTGGAAGTTTTTTTCCGATCCCCGCAATCTCGCGAAGATCACCCCGCCGGATTTGGGTTTCGAGGTTCTGAGCGATCTCCCCGATGAAATCCACGAGGGGATGATGGTCGAATACCGCGTGCGGCCGCTGCTGGGAATTCCGATGACATGGCTGACCGAGATTACCCAGGTGCGCGGGCCGAATTACTTTGTGGACGAGCAGAGGGTCGGCCCCTACGCGCTCTGGCACCATGAACACGAGTTTGTCGAAATAGATGGCCGCCGGACGGCGCTGATCGACCGCGTCCACTACGTCCTGCCGCTCTCCCCGTTTTCGGAAGTGATCCACCCGCTCGTCGTCGCCCCGCAGCTCAAAGCGATATTCGAGTATCGCGTCGAGGCGGTGGAGGAAATCTTCGGGGCGGCAACGCCGTCGGAGTCGCGGTGAGTCAAGCGCGACAACGCGGATCTATTGTCCGCCAGCAAGAAGCAGACGCTCCACATCCCGCGGAGCCGTGAACATGGCAAGCGAACCGTCAGCCTTGCGCGGCCACTCTTCTTTCGGCTTGTCCCAATAAAGCTCCACGCCGTTGCCGTCAGGGTCTTTCGACGATGTTATTTGCCGATGCGGCTTGCGATGAGCCCGTCCAGCGAGGCTTTGCCCGCGCCCTGGATCATCACGGCCAGCGCAAGGCCGATGGCGAGAAGGTGGTATTCGAAGCCCTCGCCTTTTTGGTTGCCGAACCAGTTCATGAAAAAGCCGTTCGACGCGTGAGCCGTGAGGATCGCGACAACCATCACCGACGCGACGCCGAACGCGGCCACCCGGCTGAGTAGACCGACGATCAGCCCGAGCGCCCCTGCAAACTCGGCGGCGACCGCCAGGAACGCGAAGAGCGCAGGGATGTGCATCGTTCCGGTGAAGAACTGCATCGTTCCCGCGAAGCCGTGCCCGCCGAACCAGCCGAGGGCCTTCTGAGCGCCATGCGGAAACATGACAGCACCGAGGAAAAGCCTCGCGATGAGCGGGCCGAAGCTGGAGCTGGTGTTTAAGAGGAGTTGGAGTGTTTTCATTGTGTGTGTTGGTTTTAGTTGAGATCGAAAAGGAGCACCTGTGATGGTTTGGAGGCCGTGACATGGATGGGAACGGCCTCATCCACGATTCCCGCGTCGCCGGCTTCGAGGATTTTTCCGTCCAGCGTCACGCCGCCCTCCGCGACATGGATCCAGGCGTGGCGGCCGGCTGCGAGCTGGTGTGTGACGCTGTCGCCCGCTCCAAGTTTTGCCAGCCAGAGATCCGCGTCCTGGCGGATGGCGACGGAGCCGTCGCGGCCGGTTTTGCTTGTGACGAGGTGGAACGCGCCGGCGGGCACATTGGAAAATGATTTCTCGGCATAGCGTGGAGTGAGACCCTTGCTGTCCGGTTGGATCCAGATTTGCAGCAGGTGCACAGCCTCGTCTTTCGACGGGTTGAACTCGCTGTGCTGCACGCCGGATCCGGCGGACATGTATTGAACTTCACCGGTCCGGATAATCCGGCCGTTGCCCATGGAATCCTTGTGCTCCAGCGAGCCGCTCAGGATGCAGGTGATGATTTCCATGTCCCGGTGCGGGTGCGTCCCGAACCCCATGCCCGGCATCACGAGGTCGTCGTTGATAACGCGCAGGCTGCGAAAGCCCATCCAGCGCGGATCGTGGTAGTCCGCGAAGCTGAAGCTGTGCCAGGTGTCGAGCCACCCGTGGCTGGCATGCCCGCGTTCCGATGCTCTTCGTATCTTCATCATGCCCAGACAGTGGCACACGAACCGACGCGTGGGAAAGACCATGTTTCTTGTCTCAGCATAACCATTGGGGATGCTCGAAAAGTGACCATTTGGATTTACGGACTATTCGAGGGCGATGTTTGCCGATATGTGGGCCAAACGCGGCAACCGAAAGACCGCGTCCACGGACATAGAGCCAAATACCCGCACTTGCAGTTCATGCTGATTACTTCCTGCGATTGGATTGACCGCAATTCGGTCGAACGCGAGTTCATACGGTATTTTCGGTCTTGCGGCCAATGCGGCCTGAACAAAGACATCGGCCCACGGCCAGAGTTGTGCGGCCCTAAAGCATCATCGCATAGACGGCGACCACAAAGGCCGGTTGGCGGGGCACGCTTTTGGCATTGCGCACCTGGGCATCGCCCACGCCAAACTGGCTTTTTTCCTCACGGTGGTTGACCTCGATCTGCCAGCGGTCCAGATAACACTGAATGATCTGGCAAGCCGAGCGCTTGAGATCGGTGGTGAGGATGTAGGCGGGTTGGCGGTAGTTCGTGCGCCCATTGGGGGAGTTGCGATACGGGGTGGGAGCCAGAATGATAAGACGCAGCGGCCGCCGCCGTGCTCCGTGGGGCCAAAAGACCCCGGTGACTTCCTTGTAGCGGATCTGCCGCCAGTCTCCCCCGTGGAAAAAGCAACCGCTCGTGTAGGGTCGTCCCTCGTCGGTGCGCACTGACTCAGGAGCGAAAGAGTCCTTGGAATAAAAGCGTCTGTCTCCGGGTTGAGCACCCGAATGCAGCTTGGCGTCCTTGCGGCAGCGCACCACCAGTTCCACGCGCTGGGGAACTCCGCCAAAAAACACCCGGTTACAAAACCCGCCATCCAAAGCCACCAGCAAGTCTTTGTCCGCTGCGCCTGCGGCGTCAAAGTCCTCGCGGAGCTGGCGCAACCGATCCAAGGCCATCCGGCTTGAGGGACGCTTGCGGCTTTCGGCCTTGTAGCGTGCAATCTCCTGCGCATCAGCCTTGCGTCCCGGCTTCTTGAGCACGGGAACCTCCTCGAAGCAGACCGGCACCGATCTGGGGGGAGGCGCCTGCTCTGGATCCCCTCCCGGCTCTTTGGCCTTCGTAAAGAGGCAGGAGCATCGTGTGTTGCACGAAACGCAAGCCGTAGATGAGGTTCACATGAAAGGCGGGCGACATCGGGTCGCGCATGCAATGCACGTTGGGGATGTATCTTCCGGTCTTGGGCAGGTGGGTGAAGTCTCCGGCGAGCGTGATATGGTCGCGCCCGGAAAAATAATCCACGCCCTCTTCAATGAGAGGACTAAAGAGGTGGCGCTGGTGCCAGGGGCTGCGGGAAAACACGCGGTAATCGGCACTCCCGCCCTGCTGGTCGAGCCCGCAGGCGGCGATCACTCGGCTGATGGTGCGCCCCGGGAGCAAGCACCTGGGCAAGGGCCAGCCGCACGGCGCGGGCAAACGTGCGTTGTTGGGGAAAGCTCTCGTCCCACCGGAGCAGAAGTTCCAACAAGGCGTCCAGCAGGGGCGTCATGGCTCTTTGCCCGCCAAGAGGGCGAAGACGTTTTTGCCGGCCCGGCGAAAGCGGTCTCCGCGCGCGATGCGCTTGGAGAGAGCGGAAACCAGCGACTCGCGGTCCACCTCGACCCGAAAGCGCTTCTTGATGGCCCCCAGGATCTCTTTGATGTGCAGGGGCTGGCCCGAAGAAAGTATGTCAAACGCCATGTCAACCTGAGACATACCCGATTTATCCGGACGCGCCACCCCAAGGGACTTTCGGGAGGGGGCCGGGGATGTTCGGAGGCGGCGAACCGCTCTCAGTTGAGCGTCCAGCGTGCTTTCGATGACTTCCAGAAGGGTGTCGCGCAGGGTGTGATCTTCCATGCGCGTAAGAAAACGGAAAACGGTAGGTCTGTCAATATTAATTTACATAACATACTTTAGAAATGGCCAAACCCTAGGGCCGACAGAGTCGGCGGCTGTGCGGCTGTTCAAGGCCAATTTCAGCATTGTCAGGCATCCGAATTATAGACGACTCTTATTGGTTCTAAATCACACAATGAATCCTATCGAGCAAACACTTGAGAGGGGCGGGTTGCCGACGTTTAATATCCAGACGCCATGGAGCACGGCCGAGGTGATGTCGCATGGCGCACACGTCACCAGCTTTCAAAAGCACGGCGAGGAGCCGCTGCTCTTTCTGAGCGCAAAGAGCTTGTTCAGCGCTGGGAATCCGATTCGCGGTGGCGTGCCGATCTGCTACCCATGGTTCGGCGCGCGCGAAGGCGACTCGTCCCACGGGTTTGCGCGCACCACCGAATGGCAGCTCGCCGAATCTGCCGCCGGCAGCGATGGAGCGGTCAGGCTCCGCTTTAAGTTACCGATCCCCCCGGACCGCCCCGCATGGAGCGACCTCCGCACGGAATTTGTCGTGACCGTCTCTGATTCCCTGACGATGGAGTTGCACTCGGCCAATGAGTCCGGTGCGCCGATGGAAATCGAAAATTGCCTGCACACGTATTTTCGGGTCGGGCACATCCGGGATGTTTCGCTGACCGGGTTGCAGGGCGCGCCGTTTTTGGATTTTGCCTCCGGGGCTGCTGGAGACCAGAAGGTCGATCGCGACGAGGTCCTGCAGATCACGAAGGAGACAAACCGCACTTATCCGGACACCACGGCCACGGTGGAAATCCTTGACAGGAATCTCATGCGTATGATCCGCGTCGAGAAGTTCCATTCCCGCTCGACCGTCGTTTGGAACCCCTGGACGACGCAGAAGCTGCCGGACGACTTCGATCCCGCTGAGCACCAGCACATGGTTTGCGTGGAATCCGGCAATGTGAAGCAAAACAAGCTCACGCTCGCCCCAGGGGAGCAGACGACACTGAAAGCCGTTCTGTCCACCGCTCCGCTGGATCCGACAGAGTAAGATTTTACGGCCACCCGGGTCAGTGGGTCAGGGTCAGCGCGGAGGTCAGGACCGCCCTCATTGGCTGCGACATTCAGTCTCCAAACAGGCGATCGTTCCGACAGGCTCAAGACCCTGGGCTTGTCGAAGGGGACTCCTTTTTTCCCTGGTTCGCTGGCTTTTGATCACACGCATGCAACCAGGGCCAATGCCTAGCAATTCAAAATCCACTGAAAAAGAGCGAGATAGATGAGG
>JBAWVC010000003.1:0-31878 GCA_037147455.1 Verrucomicrobiota bacterium
GAGCGCGAGCGCCCGGCGGGGTTCGAGCGGATCGGCGATGGCGACGAGAATGGCTCCCTTGGCAGCGAGAAGGCCGGGCAGCGATTTATCGACGGCGATCTGGCCGCAGCCGATGACGCCCCAGCGAATGAGGGCTGACGGGTTCATAGTGAGGGTGAAGAAAAGAACATGGATTTCAGAAAACGAAGGATGTAGGCAAGCCCGTCATCGAACAACCAGTATGTCTCTTAACTCGTTGAGACACCCGTCCTCGGACAGGTGCGGAAGCCGCTTACGGATGCCGTGCGCGGTTGGTCTCCGTCTCAGCGGTCCAGAGTTTCTAATTGCCGCTGCAAACCATCTTCGAGCCGGGTTGCAGGCAGATTGATGCCCGCCGACCTGAGTGCCGTCAAATCGTAAACTCGGTCGCAGCAAAAGGGCGCTTTGTCAGGATCTGAAGCCAGGAAACCGTTGGCCGGCACGTCCTCGATAATGACCTCCCGCCCGAGCAGCGCTGCAAGCACGCGATAATAGGCTCGGGACTCGATGACCTCAGGTCCGGCCACATTGAACGTCCGGCCAGTTGCGGCGGGATTGACGGCCGCGCTGAGGATTGTTTCCGCCAAGTCGGGCGCGAAGATCGGATGCTGGAGAAAAACCCCGCCCCCGACCAATCGCAGCGGGCGGCCTGCAAGAATATGCCCGACGAGTTCCGGATCCCGGCCGTGCAGCGGCAGGCAGCCCGGCAATGACCCTGGCCCGTAAATATGCGATGGACGCAGGATAGTCCATGGAAGGACTTTCGTCGAAGTCTGTTCGAGGACGACCTCCGCCTGACGCTTCAAGCCCCCATAGTCACTCAGTGCGTAGGTTTCGGCATGTTCCGTCTGCGGAATTTTCCTCTGGTTGGGATCATAGACAAAATCCGTGGACACCATCACGAGTCGGTCGGTCCGACCGGCAAATACCTCGACATCCTGAATGGCGTCATCCGGCGTAAAGCAAATCGCATCCGCCACCAAATCCCAGCGGGTATCAAGTCCCGCGATGCATCGCGCAAACCCGGCCCGATCGGTGCGATCCACCATCACCGCCTCCACGCCGGCAGGCACGGGACGTTGCCCGCGTGTCACGACGGTAACAGCATGCCCGAGCGACGCCGCGACGCGTGCCAGCGTGCCGCTCAGAAATCCACTGCCGCCGATTATGAGAACTCTCATCGGAAAATCACACGCGCCCCCTGCGGGCTTCCAATTCGGTGCGCATCTCCTCCATGCGCTTATGGGAAAGCGGATAGCGCGAGAGCAGGAACAACCCCGGCACGAGAAAGACCGTGGGGAGAAACGCGAAGCAGATCCGCATGTTTTGCAAGGACTCCGGGGTCTGATCGGATTTCCTGGCGATCAGGAAGCCGCACCAGCCGATGATGACGCCGAAGAGCCCGTAAGCGAGCGAAGTGCTGGCTTTGTTCAGCCAGGCGAAGATCGAATTGAATCCGCCCTCGCGGCGGTCGCCATTGCGCAGTTCCTCGGAGTCGATCACGTCGCAGATCATCGAGGGGATCACCAGCCACATGCCGGTGTAACCCGGCGAGAGCAGGATGCCTGTCACCATCGCGAGCCAGGGATACTGCGGCGTGTAGGTGAACCATGAGAGCCATGTGGCGAGCAGGATGATGGAGGTCGCGGTCATGAGGGTTTGCTTTTTCCCGATACGCTTGCAGAGCCACCGGAAAAACGGGATCGAAAGCATTCCGAGAACCATCGAGATGCTGCCCTCCACGCCTCCGATCGTCGCCGAGAAGACCTCGTCACCTTTGAGCACGTAGTAGGTCCGCAGGTAGGGAATCTGTCCCTGCACAAGGTTGATGCCGAAGCCGAAGATCAGCGCGAAGGAGGCGAGGATGCGGAACGCCTCGTTGGTGAACGTGCTCTTGACGGTGGGCCAGAAAGGCTCTTTGGCCTGCTTGGCGATGAAGACGGGGTTCCGTTCCTTGATCAGGAAGGCCGGGAGCACAGCGAGCACAAGGATCACCGCCCCGAGAAGCAGCCCGAGAATCCTCATGCCATGCAGGGAGTCGGGCTCGCCGGTGACCGGATTGCTGAAAACCGGAAATTTCGTGATTTTCCAGACCCAGGTGCCGAGGAATGCGGCGACCGTTCCGAAGAATGAAAAGATGGATGCGATGTTCGTGCGCTCGTCGGTATCCGGCGTCATCTCCGCCAGCATGCTCTGGAACGGCATGAGCCAGATGGTGAAGACGGTATAGAAAAGCAGCCCGATGCCGACGAGGTAGCCGACCTTTGCCGCCTCGCTCCAGTGAGGCTGCCCGAGCCAAAGCAGGGGGAAGATGAGACCGGTCAGCGCGCCGCCAATCAGCACCCACGGACGGCGGCGCCCCCAGCGGGTGCGTGTGTTGTCGGAAATCCACCCCATCAAGGGGTCAAGGCAGGCGTCCCAACCACGGAAAAGCAGGAACACCCAGCCGATGTGCGCCGGGGACATCCCCATGCCGATGACAAAAATCGTGGAGCTGAGAACCTTCAGCAGCTGGCCGCCGAAATAGTTGACCATGCCGGATGCCCCGTAAACGCATTTGATGACGAATGGCACGCGGTCTTCCGGGCGGATTGCCGATGGCGGTGCGGGGGAGGGAGTCATAAATCAGAGGGAGGCAATGAATGTGGTGGCCCACAGCGGCTCTACTCGATGGCGGGGCATTCCGTGAACGGCAGTTTCTCCGTGTAAACCTTGATGTTCCGGTAAACCAGAGCCGAGTGGACCATGCACCGGATGGCGATGTGGCCGTAGTTCAGGATGCAGCCGGTGTTGGTTCGGGAGTTGTCATCAATCACCAGCAGGATTTTCCCGTCGATCGCCCCGAGGATTTTGCCGCCGTTCTGCACGATCTGGAGCTTGTGCCACTCGTTGATTGCGAACGGTTCCGGCGCACTCCCGAATCCGATGCGGTAGGCGAATGGGTTTTTCCGGCTGAACGCGGTGCCGGTGTCGTTGCGGACGTCGTTCATCTCGCGGTAGAACTCCCAGTGGTAGTTGCGCACATCCTCAGCGTGGACGGTCTGCATCGTGCCGTTTGTCCGCTTCGGATAGTCGGCCATGAAATCCTCGCGGCCCATGCCGGAGGCGTGAATCATGAGCAGGCTGAGCCCGTTCGGCTTGATGGCCTTCCACTCGAACTCGACATACACGTTCCCTTCGAACGTCTTGTTGCTCCAGATGTAAACCTGGCTGTTCCATGCCTCGTCGCTGCCGTAGCGCAGTTCGGGCGTTTCGATCAGCAGCCCCTCGGGGTGGCCGGTCGGCTTGACGGATGCGGCGTGGCCCTGGATGTAGAACTCCTTGATCTGCTCGGCCGGGTTTTGGAAATCCACATCAAACTGCTTGGTCCAGACCGCCTTGACCGGATCGAAAGTGAACTCCTCCAACCCGGTGCCTTCAAAAAGATGCCGCAGTTCTTTTTCCGTCGCGGGATCGTAATCCGGCGCACCGTCGCGGTATTTTTTGTAGAGGTTGGCTCCGGTGAGCACCTCGTCATAAAATTCGATCTCTCCGTGACAAAGCGCGGGGCTGCCCGCGTAGAGCGCATCGCCGACTTTGTCGCGGTAGAAATCCTTGTTGAAAATGTCGCTCTTGCCGCAATGGACACCGTTGACGAAAAGCGATGCGCTCTTCGCCTCATCGTCCCAAGTGACGGCGAGCTGATGCCAGCGGTGTTGCTGGAAGTAATTGAAAGGCACGGCCTGCACCCAGGCTTTCTGCGGAGGCTCAAAGCCCTCGTGGGTCGGGTAGATCGTGCCCTTGAAAAACTTCGCGCGGAACTCATTGAACCGGTTCCAGACGAAGCAGAAGTTGCCCTTCGGATAGTCGCGCGGCACCTCGAAATCGCTCAGGAAGGTGTAGAAATCGAAGAACTCGTTGCTCATCTTCATGTGGTCCGCAGTGAAGCTGGCAGCCAGATCTTCCAGTGCGAAAAACCACAACACGAGCGTTCCCTTCGGCTGGTTGAACGTGTGGCCGCCCTCCAGCTTAATCGCGGTGTGAATGCTCGTCGGGTTGATCCCCTTCAGGCCTTTGAGATCGAGAATTCGGGCGGGCCCGTTGATGGTTTCACCACCGGAGAGCACCGAGGCGTCAGAAAGATAACGATACTTTGGTTTCATAGAGTCGAAGTCCGTTCATGATGCAATAGCCGTGCCTGCGGGTGCGACAGAGAAATGACTGAATCCGTTGAGAGTGGAAGCGAGCAATATTGCCGGGCGGTGAATCACCCGATCGAATTCACCTCTTGCCAGCCATGCCCTGCAAGGTTGAGCTGAATTGCGGGAGTGTTCCGCGCAAGCCTTCCACGCCCGAGCCAGCGATTCAGCTGCCCGGAGAAGGCGATTCTGTGAGTTCGTGAGCAGCAGCGGACGAGTGCTCGTCAGAGCATCAGGGGCAAAACCCATCCAGAACTTTGCGGAGGCCCGCCAAGCCCGCAAAGGTTATCGCTCTTCCAGAGGGACGTAGTTCCGCATGGTGGGGCCGGTGTAGATCTGGCGCGGGCGATAGATGCGGGATTTGGGATCGTCCATGACTTCTTTGAAGTTGGCGATCCATCCGGGCATGCGGCCGATGGCGAACATGACGGTGAACATTTCCGTGGGGATTCCGAGCGCGCGCATGATGATCCCGCTGTAGAAGTCCACGTTCGGATAGAGTTTGCGCTCCAGGAAGTAGGAATCTCTGAGTGCGGTTTCCTCGAGCTTCAGGGCGATATCGAGGAGCGGGTCGCTCTTTTTGAGCCGGGCCAGAAGCTTGTCGCAGCTGGCTTTGATGATCTTGGCGCGCGGGTCGTAGTTCTTGTAAACGGCGTGCCCAAACCCCATGAGGCGTTTTCCGCCCTCCTTGGATTTGACGCTCTCAAGAAACTTCGACCCGTCGTCCCCCGAGAGGCGGATTTCGGCGAGCATGTCCAGGACCGCCTGGTTGGCCCCGCCGTGGAGAGGTCCCCACAAAGCGCAGACGCCGGCCGCCGCGCTGGCAAAAATGTTCGCCCGGCTGGACGCCACCATGCGCACGGTGGATGTCGAGCAATTCTGCTCGTGGTCCGCGTGGAGGAGGAAGATCTGGTCGAGGGCGGCGACCGCCTCGGGCTCGAGCTCCACGTCGCCGTAGGGCATCGAGAACATCATGTGCAGGAAATTCGCCGTATATTTGTATTCGGGCTTGGGATAAACGATCGGGAGGCCGAGAGATTTGCGGTAGGCGAACGCGGCGATCGTCCGGACCTGCGAGATCAGGCGTGCGGTGTGCCGTTTAAATTTCGAGGGGTCGTAGGGGCCGGTCAGCTCGCGCGTGAAACATCCGGAGGCGTTGATCATCGAGGAAAGGATGGCCATCGGGTGCGCATTTGGCGGAAAGCCCTCGAAGTGGTGTTTCATGTCCTCGTGGAGGATCTGGTATTCCGTGAACATGTCGGAAAAGGACCGCAGCTCGGCGCGGGTCGGGAGGTTTCCGTAAATCAGCAGCCAGGCGACTTCGACGAAAGTGCTTTTTTCCGCGAGCTCTTCGATCGGATACCCGCGGTAGCGGAGAATGCCCTGCTCCCCGTCGATGAACGTGATGTCGCTGGTGCAGGACCCGGTGTTCCGGAAGCCGTCGTCATAGGTGATGAGCCCGGTCTCGTCGCGGAGTTTTGCGATGTCGATACCCCGCTCGTTTTCGCTGCCGGTAATGACAGGCAGCTCGGTGGATTTTCCGTCGTAGGTAAGAGTGGCTTTATTGCTCATGGGTTCAGTTGGGTTCAATGATTTTCACAGGGGAATGCGCGCTGCGCGCGAGACACTACAACATTTGATACAGATCATTCCACACAGAAGAAAATCTTTTTTTCGGAGGCTACCTGATGAGCCCCCAGCGACCGGTGAACGGCCAGTAAACAAAAATGCCGCGACCCGCGACGTTCCGCTCCGGCACAAAGCCCCAGTCGCGGCTGTCCCGCGAATGGAGGCTGTTGTCCCCCAGGGCAAAATAGCCGTCGGAGGGGACCTTGTAGGTTTCGGCCGGGGAGCCGAGGTAGGTGAAGCTACCCGCTCCTTCGGGCCCGTTGGAATATCCGTTGTAGCCGCCCTTTTCGCTCATCACGCGCTGGAAGACGAATTGCTCCGGCACCTTTCCGTTCACGAAAAGCCGCGGCGGATCGATCCTGAGCGTCTGCCCGGGCATCCCCGCCAGGCGCTTGATGTAGTGCTGGGATCCCATCGCGGGATCCAGTCCGTTCTCGATTTTTGTGATGCCGGTCGTCTTGAAGACAAAAACGTCCCCGGCCGACGGCTTCACGAAATTGTAGCTGACCTTGTCCACAAAAACCTGGTCCCCGGTGTCCATGTGGCCGCGGGCGATCGTCTCGCCTGCCTGAAATTCGCGCCCCGGGCGGACATTGAAATACCTCGCAAGCGGGTCCCTCGGCACAAAGAGCGTGTAGGACCGGTTGCGGCAGACGATTTCGGTAAAGGTGAAGAAATTCGCATACGTGCGCTCCTTGAGCCCCATGACGACGTCGGTTTCCTTGGCCTTCAAATCGATGTAGTGGCGCCCAAGCCAAACAAATTCAAACGCCCGGACCAGCAGGTTCGGGGGAGGGGTGCCCGTCGGGGTCCCAACAATCCCGAAAAGCGTCGGCTGCATCGAGCCGGTCGGAATCCGAAACGGCTGCAAAATGTAGGCTTTGATTCCGGCCGCCACGACGATCGCCACCAGAAAAACCTCCACGTTCTCCCGCCATCCGGCGTCCTTCGGGGGAGGGGAGATCTTCCCGATCAACGCATCCAGTTCGCGAATCGCCTTATCCACGGAATCGGAACTTCTGGCCCGCATCGCTTCCATCAATTTCGCGATCCGATCTTCCACTTTTTCTATCTGATCCTGCGGAAGGATATCTCGCTTGTAGCTCAAAAACTTCTTCGCTCCGTGGAGGTAATGCTTGGCTTCTTTTATGTATCTTCTAGTTAGGAAAAGCATTGTAAATAATGAAGTTAAATGTGTTTATTAATTGCTGATAGCATGAAATATTGAAGCCTTAAAAAGATCGCATGTATCGCGAACTAAGCCGCATTCGCGCTTCTCGCAATATTTACTCTAAAAAACATCAATTTGTCTTCAATACCTCAATAAACGCTTCTTGCGGAATATTAACGCTACCAAAGGCTTTCATACGCTTTTTACCTTCCTTTTGTTTTTCAAGAAGTTTGCGTTTTCTTGTGATGTCGCCGCCGTAGCATTTGGCGATGACATTTTTTCGCAGGGCGCTGACGCTTTCGCGGGCGATAATTTTCCCGCCGATGGCGGCTTGGATGGCGACCTGGTAGAGTTGGGTGGGGATGACTTCTTTGAGTTTAGAGGCGAGGGCGCGTCCGCGGGCTTCGGCCTTGTCGCGGTGGACGATGCTGCTGAAGGCATCGACCGGCTCCCCGTTGACGAGCATGTCGAGTTTCACGAGTTTGCTGGCGCGGTATCCGCCATGTTCGTAATCCATGGAACCATACCCGCGGGTGATGGACTTCATTTTGTCCACAAAATCCACAAGAATTTCATTGAGAGGGAGTTCCGTTGTTAGCATAACCCGCTTGGTGTCCAGAGACTCGGTGTGCTTGATTTCCCCCCGTTTTTCCATGATGAGCTGCATCATAGGGGAGATGTATTCGTTGGGGATCATGATGAAGCAGACGACGATGGGCTCGCGGATTTCCTCGATGACGCTGAAGTCGGGGAGTTGTTCAGGGTTGTCCACGCGCAGGATTTCGCCATTTGTGCGAACTATTTCATAAATGACCGAAGGGTAGGTGGCGATAATGTCCATATCGAACTCCCGCCGGAGGCGTTCGATGATGATTTCCATGTGGAGGAGTCCGAGGAACCCGCAGCGGAAGCCGAAGCCGAGAGCGACGCTGGATTCGGCCATGTAGTGGAACGCGGCGTCATTGAGCTGGAGTTTGCCCATGGCGGCTTTGAGTTTTTCGAAATCCGCCGTGTTGATCGGGTAGATCCCGCTGAAGACCATTGGCTGGACCACCTGAAATCCGGGCAGTGGGGAGTCCGCTGGATTCCTTGCGCCGGTGAGGGTGTCGCCGACTTTGACCTCCATGCTGGTCTTGATATTGGCGATGACGTAGCCGATGTCGCCCGCCTGGAGTTTTTCCCGGATGAAAAACTTCGGGTGCTGGGGTTTGAAGACCCCGACCTCCTTGACGTCGTAGGTGGCATTGGTGGCCATGAGTTTGACGGCATCCCCGGCCTTGATCGTGCCCTGCATGACGCGGGTGTAGATCACGACCCCCCGGTAGGTGTCGAACGTCGAGTCGAAGGTGAGCGCCTGCAGCCTGGCATCGGATTTGCCCGACGGTGCCGGGATCCTTTCGATGATCGCCTCCAGAATGTCCTCGATTCCGATGCCCGCCTTCGCGCTCGCGAGAATCGCCTCGTCAGCGGGGATCGCCAGGATGTCCTCCAGCTGTTTTTTCGCGGTCTCGACGTCCGCGTTCGGGAGGTCGATCTTATTGATGACGGGGATGAGTTTGAGTCCCTGTTTTTCCGCGAGGTGGACGTTGGCGACCGTCTGGGCCTCGACCCCCTGGGCGGCGTCGATGATGAGCAGGGCCCCTTCGCAGGCGGCCAGCGAGCGGGAGACCTCGTAGGAAAAATCCACGTGTCCCGGGGTGTCGGAAAGGTTGAGCCGGTAATGGTGGCCGTTCTTTCCCTTGTAGTTCATCGCGATGGGATGGGCCTTGATGGTGATACCGCGCTCGCGCTCGAGGTCCATGGCATCGAGCATCTGCTCCTGGGCTTCGCGCTTTTGAATCGTTCCGGTAAATTCCAGCAAGCGGTCGGACAAGGTCGTCTTGCCGTGATCGATGTGCGCAATGATGCAGAAGTTTCTGGTGTTTTTAATGGGCATCGGAAGGATCGGGAATATCGGGCAGAGGAGGGGAGTGGTCAATCCCGCGTTGTCCGATCTTGTCGGAAAGGCGAGATTGCCTCATATTTTTCCAAGTGAACCGCCACCGTTCCGCATTCCGGGTGAATTTTCAGGTCATTCAAATGATCGCCGTGGTGCTTGTCGCGCTGGCTATACCGCTGGCGCTGGTAGCGCTTGGCATCAGTCGCTATTCCCCGGGCTCCGGCGCGGCCGCCCCGGAGACGCAGGGATTGCGCGTCGCCCTGGAACAGGCGGCGGAGAAGAGCTGGCAGTCGCCGGAACCGGTGTCTGACGGCCGGAGTGTCTTCATCCTCTCCACGCCTGCCAGCGCGGCCGAAGAGAGGAAGGCGGTCGAGGAATCCGTGCGGAAACTCGGCGGGGTCGTGCTTCCGGTATCCACCGGCCGGCTGGGGGAAGAACGCCTCCTGGTGCAAATCCCCGGATCCGGCGGACAGGTTTTTGAGTCCGGCTGCCTCCGATTGTTTGTGGAGTCCCAACACGGCCATGCGACCGGAGAAAGCCGGCTGTATGAACTCGTCTTTCCCGCCCCATGATCGCGACGGTTTTTGCCATGGAGTTTGAAAGCGCGGGGTTTCGCGCCGCCCAATGCCGACGCCTGCGCGTTTCCATTTGGACCCTCGGAGTCACCGGGCAGCGCGCGGCCGCCGCCCTGGAGCGGATGATCGAAGGCAGCCGGCCGGAGGTGATTGTCTCGGCAGGGTTTTCCGGCGCGATCCAGCCCGGCCTTGGTTTGGGGACGATCGTGATCGGGGAAAACTTCTCCGATCCGCTGCTTGTCCGTTCGCTCCCGGCTTCCGGCGATTTCCGAACCGGCCCGATCATTACCGTCCCGGATATTCTCGAAACATCGCAGGACAAAAAGGCGCTCGGGGAGAGTTCGGGCGCACTTGCCGTCGATCTGGAATCCGCCCACCTCTACCGGGTGTGCTGCGAGGCGGGCATCCCGATGTTGTCCGTCAGGACGATCAGCGACACCTGCGACCAGAACCTGCCTCTGCCGGGGGAGGTCTTGATCAACCCCGAAACCGGAAAGCCCGACCCGGCCGCCGTCTTTCAATACATCTTCAAACATCCCGCCAAAGCCGCCCAGTTCGCAAAGCTCGTCAGCGGCGCCAGAGCCGCCCAGCAGTCGCTCGCCAGGGCTCTCGGGACGATCCTCCCTGTAATTCTCAAGCCCGGCAGAGCCTAGTCCCACCCGCGCGAACATAGTTGAAAAAACAACTTGCATCGTGGTGATTCGCGGCTAGGTTCATGTCCGAGGCCCTTACGGGGCATGGTATCTTGCTAGTTGCGTTTCTTCCGGTGAAAGCCGGGTTCTCTCAGTGGCGATTTGAAATCCGGTTCTCGGAAACAGCCGCTCACATGAGCCTTAATTAAACACAACTATGTCAAACAAACTCTATGTCGGGAATCTTTCCTTCGACACCACTCAATCAGATCTCAGTGATCTTTTCTCACAGGCCGGATCCGTCTCCGAGACGGCTCTCATCAACGACAAAATGACCGGCCGCTCACGCGGTTTCGCATTTGTCACCATGTCCGACGCAGCAGGTGCCGCAGCGGCAACCGCCAAGTTCAACGGCATGGAACTCCACGGCCGGAATCTCACCGTCAACGAAGCCAAGGACCGCGAACCGAACAGCGGCGGCGGCGGCGGTGGTGGTGGCGGACGCAACTTCGGCCCGGATCGTCGTCCGGCCGGCAAGCGCTACTAATTCATTCAACAAAAAACGCCCCGGTTCACGCCGGGGCGTTTTTTTTGTGTGGTGCCGCCTTTATGGCGCGCGCAAAACATGCAGCGTGATCTCAGGCGGGCAGTTGAGCCTGGCGGCCACCCCGCAGCTTCCGGTTCCGGGAGAGGTGTAGCCCTGGAGCCGCCCGTGTCGCCAGGGGCCGCGCGCAAACCGCCGCTCGATCTTGCAGGGAAGGACCAGCGGGATTCCGCCGGGAAGGCAGAGCTGGCCGCCGTGGGTGTGCCCGCTCAATTGGAGGTCGAACCCCAGCGGTTCGGCCGCTGCATAGGTTTCCGGGCTATGGGAGAGAAGGACGACGCATCCGTCACGAGGCGTCTCCGAACGGACCTTGTCGAGGTCGTGCGTCTTGTAAAAATGCGGGTCATCGATGCCGGCGATCCAGAGTTTTTGGCCCTGCCTCTCGACGGCCGCCACCTCGTTCAGCAAAACCCGAAGGCCCGCGGCTTCGAGCGACGGGACCATTTCCACGAAGTCGTGGTTCCCGAGAATACCCCAACTGAGCGGGCCGAGAGCTTTGATGACCTCGATTGTCTCGCGCAGGCAGGGCCCAAAGTCGCCGTCGGTTTTGTTTCTGAAATCCCCGGTGACGACAGCCGCGTCGTGTGGGGTGCCGCGCACGAGACGTTCGATCACCGGGGTCAGGGCGGAATCCAGATCCAGGTGGAGATCGGTGAGCTGAAGCAGGCGGAAGCCATCGAAAGCGCGCGGCAGGCGCGGCAGAACCCAATCACGTTTCACGAGCCGGACGTCCAGGAAATTGCGCCGTGCACGACGGCCAAGGCCGCTCGCTGCGAGGCAGAACGAGACTGCCGAATCCAGCGGAAAATAGCGCTCCAGCCGGAAGAATCCTTCGCCTTGGTGGACGAGGTGGGCGAATTTCCCGGCCTGCTTCAGCAGCCGTATCGAGAATTGCTCCCTCCCCATTCTCGCTTCCAAAGCGGAATAATCGGAATTCTCCATTTTCCGCTGCGGCCGCGTCAGTTGTTGAACGAGTTGCGGAAAAGTCTGCGCGTCCGGTCCTGGGCGTCATCATCGGCACGCCAAACGACACCTCCTTGGTTGCGAATCGGCTTGAAGGCCGGATCCGCGCCGTTCTTGCTCCAGAAGACTTCCTCGACGCGCGTCCAAACGACACTTGGCGCCCCCTCGTAGAGAGAGCGTTCCTTGAGCTTGCTCCGGACCTCTTTGCGGAGCTCATAGCTGGACGCGGACGGCGGGGAATCCAGCTTCAGCCCGTGTATCCTCACATCGTTCTGGTCAAGCAGTTGGACCTGCGAAAAAACATACGATCCGGCGGGAATATCCCCCGGGCTTGTCAGGCAGCGCATGCTGAGAAAGAGGGTGCCGCCGACTTTGGATGGCCATGCCTGAAATTCATACCGCTTGATTTCTCCCGGTTTTTTTCCCGGTACGGCAAGCTGGATCGCATAGTGGTCGGCATTGTCGGGCGTTACCATCACGCGCGAAATCCGCCCCTTGTCATCCTTCGACTCCCAGACCCCCAAAAGCCAGGTGTTGATATCCTTCGACGGGCGGGCGGTCAGCGGATGGTCGAAATAACAACCGGCAAGCGCCAGAACGAAAAAAACAGCCGGGACGAGACGAGCGAGAAATTTCATGCTCCCCCGCTATATCCAAGTTCCGTCCTTAATGACACTGTTTTTCGGCACCACGACAATCCCGTCGCGGATGTAGTAGCCGTCGCCGTCGAGGTCCTGGGATTTCCCTTCGGGGCTGATGACGACGTGGCTTCCGATCCTGGCGTTCTTGTCGATGATCGCCCCGTTGATCGCGCAGTCCCGCCCGATCCCGATCGGCGGCACCCCCTCGGCGGGGCGGTGCACCTCGGACTCGTAGAAGTCGGCACCCATCATGATCGTGTTTTTCAAAGTCGAGCCGGACTGGACGATGCTCCGGATCCCCAGCACACACCGCTCGATCGAGGCATCCCCGATGATGCATCCGTCCGAAATCATGGAGTTGTTGACTTTGGCCGAGTGGATCCTGCTCGCAGGCAGAAAGAGCGGCTGCGTGAAAACCGGCGATCCGGGCACATAAAAACTATACTGCGGATTCGCGTCCGCGAGGCTGAGGTTGGCCTCGAAAAACGCGTCGATCGTCCCGATGTCCTCCCAGTAGCCTTGGAAGATGAAGGCCATCACCTTGAATTTGCTGATCGCGGCGGGGATGATGTTCTTCCCGAAATCCACGTAGTCGTTGTCCAGGCACGCCTCGAGGACAGAGCGCTTGAAAATATAGATACCCATCGAGGCCTGGTAGAGGTCAGCCTCGGCCGGCTGCCCGATCTTTTTCAGCAGGTCGGACGGGATCCGCAGCGAATCGAGAACCGCAGGGTCCTTCGGCTTTTCCACGAATTTCTCGATGCGCCGGTTCTCGTCGGTGAGCATGATGCCGAATCCGGTCGCGGGCTGGCGGGCGACCGGGATGGTGGCGATCGTGAGGTCGGCCCCAGTTTCGACATGCTGGCGGAGCATGTCGCGGTAGTCCATCCGGTAGAGCTGGTCCCCGCTGAGGATCACGTAGTATTCGTAAGGGTGCTCGAGGAAATACCTCATGTTCTGGCGCACGGCGTCCGCCGTCCCCTGATACCACCTCGAGCCTTCCGGGGTTTGCTGGGCCGCAAGGATCTCGACGAAGCTCGGCGTGAAATCGTCGAACTTGTAGCTCGAGTTGATGTGCCGGTGCAGCGATGTGCTGTTGAACTGGGTGAGGATGTAGATCCCGCGGAGCCCGGAATTGAGGCAGTTGCTGATCGGGATATCCACGAGGCGGTATTTTCCGCCCAGCGGGACCGCGGGCTTGGACCGCTCTTTCGTCAGCGGGAAAAGGCGTGTTCCTGCTCCCCCGCCCATGATGACGGCGAGAGTCTTGGAGGTCGGCAGGGCATTCAGCGGAAGGCTCATAATGGGAAATGTATCTTGCCCATCCACGGGCAAATTGTCACGGTTCAAATCGCTATGTGTGGAATTGTTGGATATATCGGCCGTTCGGAAGCGCTTCCCGTGCTTCTCGACGGATTGCGCCGCCTGGAATACCGGGGGTATGACTCGGCTGGCGTCGCTATTCTCGATTGTGGGGCGATCGAGGTCCGCAAATCTGTCGGGCGCATCGCGAACCTCGCGGAGTGTATCCAGGAGAACCCGGTCCACGGCCACACCGGCATCAGCCACACCCGCTGGGCGACGCACGGCGGGGTCACGCGGGAAAACGCCCACCCCCACAGCGACCGGAGCGGGCGACTTTCGCTCGTCCACAACGGCGTCATCGAGAACTACCAGACGCTCCGCGATCACCTGATGGAACGCGGCCACACGTTTGTTTCTCAGACGGACACGGAAGTCCTCGCGCACCTTGTCGGCGAGGAGTTTGACCGCGCGGGCAGGCGGGACAAAGATGGCCTGCTCGAGGCGGTCCGCCTGGCCCTCCGGCAGGTGATCGGGACCTACGGGATTGCCGTTCTCCACGCGGACGTCCCGGACGTCATGGTCGGTGCCCGACGTGGCAGCCCGCTCGTGCTGGGCATCGGCGCGCACGAGCATTTCCTGGCCAGCGACGTCAGCGCAATCGTGGCCCACACGAGGGAGGTCGTGTATCTGAACGACTACGAGATCGTGGCGATCCAGCAGGACGGGTTTGAAATTTCCACCGTCTCGGGGTCCGGGGCGGACTTCCAGATCAGCAAGGTGGAGTTCAGCGCGGAGGCGGTGGACAAAGGGAAGTTCCCGCACTTCATGCTCAAGGAAATTTACGAGCAGCCGAACTCGGTGCGCGACGCCATGCGGGGGCGGCTCTCGTCCGAGGAAGCCACGGCAATTCTCGGCGGGCTCAACATGACCAATGGCGAGCTGCGGTCGGTGGACCGCATCGTGCTCATCGGGTGCGGGACCGCGTTTCACGCAGCGCTTGCGGGCGAGTATCTCATCGAGTCCCTCGCGCACATTCCAGTCGAATGCGAGTTCGCCAGCGAGTTCCGCTACCGCAATCTCCCCCTCGACCGCGACACCCTCGCCTTCGTGATCAGCCAGAGCGGCGAGACGGCCGACACGCTGGCCGCGCTGAGGGAAAGCCAGCGGAAAGGCCACCGCACGCTCGGGATCTGCAACAACGTGGCCAGCACGATCGCGCGGGAAAGCGACGGCGGGGTTTACATGCACGCCGGGCCGGAGATCGGGGTGGCCGCCACAAAATCCTTCACCTCGCAGCTGACGATCATGACGCTTCTCGGGCTGCTGCTCGGCCGGATCCGGCACCTCAGCCATGCGGAGGGACGCACGATCATCTCCGAGATGGACAAGCTGCCGGACCTCATCGCCAAAACGCTCGAACTCAACGCGAAGATCGAGAAGATCGCCAAAAAATATGCGCAGTCGAAAAATTTCCTCTTCATGGGGAGGCAGGCGAATTACCCCGTCGCCCTCGAGGGCGCGCTGAAGCTCAAAGAGATCAGCTACATCTCGTCGTCGGGTTATCCGAGCGCAGAGCTCAAGCACGGGGTCATCGCCCTGATCACCGAGGAGACCCCCTCGCTCTTCATCGCGCCCCAGGATGCCGTCTTCGACAAAAACATCAGCAACATCGAGGAGGTCAAAGCCCGCAAAGGCCCGGTCATCGCGGTCGGCACCGAGGGCGACACCGCGCTCACAAAAATCTG
Source organism: Verrucomicrobiota bacterium (assembly GCA_037147455.1). Lineage (GTDB taxonomy): Bacteria > Verrucomicrobiota > Verrucomicrobiia > Chthoniobacterales > Terrimicrobiaceae > QYQL01. Next base: position 15,401 of record JBAWVC010000003.1, read on the forward strand.
CGACGACGTGATCCTCATCCCCCATGCGCCGGATTACCTCACGCCGATCCTCGCCGTCATCCCGCTCCAGCTCCTCTCCTACCACATCGCCGTCGCTCTCGGCTGCGATGTGGACAAGCCCAGGAACCTCGCAAAAAGCGTCACCGTCGAGTAGCCTCGGGTATTCTCTCCGTTGCCCATGCGGCATGTTCTGCGACGAGGGGATCGGTATCGCTGCGGCATCTTTCCAAGGCTGGTAAATCATCGAGAGTGCCGACATTGCCGAGCGCGGTGCAGACATTTCTCAGGAACCCCTGCCTTCCCGCACGGCGGATCGGAGAGCCCTCGAAAAGTTTCCGGAATTCCTCCTCGTCGAGCGCAAGATAATCGCGGAGCGGCCATCGGGAGGCCGGGCGGACGGCGAACGAGGCCTCGCGCGAGGCCACGGCAAACCGGTTCCAGGGACAGGCATCGAGGCAGTCGTCGCACCCGAAAATCCGGTCGCCCAGGAGCGGGCGGATCCACTCCGGCAGCGGGCCCTCGTGCTCGATCGTCCAATACGAAAGGCATCTCCGCGCATCGACCTTGTGCGGGGCCACGATGGCGGAGGTCGGGCAGGCGTCGATGCACCGCGTGCAATTTCCGCAATGGTCCCGCATCGGGGTTCCCGCTTCGATTTCAAGCGTTGTGATCACGGCTGCCAGAAAAAACCAGGGGCCGAGCTTCGGGTGCAAGGCCATCGTGCTTTTGCCGTGCCAGGCAATCCCCGCCAGCACCGCGAAATCGCGCTCGAGGAGCGGCCCGGAATCCGCGTAGCACCGCTGCCGGCCCCCCTCCGCCGCCAGGGCCGCGTCAAATTTCTTCAGGCGCTTCGGGATCAGGTTGTGGTAATCGCGCCCGCGGGCATAGCGGGCGATCCGGCCCCGCGCGGCGTTGCCGCCCGTCGGCAGGGGGGCGGCAGAGAACGCTTGCCCTGGGCTATTGGATGTTGCCCGTTGCTTCGCTGCGCTCCCCCCTTCGGGGCTGCCTTGCGGCAGGCGGTCTCCGCTCCGCTTTGGTTCGAAACTGAACTTCGGGCCATTCGCGTCGGGGGTAAAATAGTTCATCGCGAGGACGATCACCGAACGCGCGCTGGGGAGCACCAGATCGGGACGGCTCCGGCGCTCCGGTTCGCGGGCCATCCAATCCATCGACGCATGAAACCCCATCCCCAGCCACTCGTGGAATGCGTCCGCGTGCGGGGCGCGCACAGCAGGGGAAACACCCACCGCAGCGAAGCCTGCAGCTGTTGCAATCGTCTCGAGTTCGGTCGTCGTCATCCGGATGCTGCCATCTTGGCGTGATTTGCGGGCTTTGCGCGAGCTTCGAATCCTCTGAGATTCGGGCTTGTCAGCCGCGCGGGGCAGGGGAGACTGTTCGGCGATGTCCTGGGGATTTGATTACTTGATCGTGGGGGCCGGGTTTTCCGGGCTGACGATGGCCGAGCGCCTCTCGACGCAGGCGGGGGCGACGTGCCTGGTGGTCGAGCGCCGCGGCCACATCGGCGGGAACGCGTATGACCGCTACGACGACCACGGCGTCCTTGTCCACACTTACGGCCCGCATTATTTCCGCACCAACTCGCCCAAGATCCGCGAATACCTCTCGCAGTTCACGGAATGGCATCCGGTCGATTATAAAATCCTCTCGTGGACGCACGGGACCTACTGGCAGTTTCCCATCAACCTGAATACCTTCGAGCAGCTTGTCGGGCACCCGTCCACGCCGGAGGAAATGGCGGCCACGCTGGAAAAATGGAGAGTCCCGATCTCGAGCCCGTCGAATTCCGAGGAGGTCATCATTTCGCAAGTTGGCCGCGATCTCTACGAACGGTTTTTCGAGGGATACACGCTCAAGCAATGGCGCCGGCATCCACGCGAGCTCGACGCCTCGGTCTGCGGGAGGATCCCGGTCCGCACGAACCGCGACGACCGGTATCTCGCCGAGGAATTTCAGGCGCTCCCAGCCGCCGGATACACCCGGATGTTCGAGCGGATGCTGTCCGCATGCGGCGGGCGCGTGAAGGTTTTGCTGAACACCGATTACCGCGAGGTCGTGCCGCACGTGAATTTCAAGCACATGATCTACTCCGGTCCGGTGGACGAGTATTTCGATTTCAGCGAAGGCCGTCTCCCCTACCGGTCGCTGCGCTTCGAGCCCGAGTCGTTTACGCCGGAACAACTCGTCCCCCGCGAGCCGGTCTCCGGGAAAAAGGGATTTTGGCAGCCGGCGATGCAGGTCAACTTCCCGAACGATTACGACTACACGCGCATCGTCGAGCTCAAGCACGCGACCGGCCAGCTCTGCGATAACTCGACGATCGTCCGCGAATACCCGGAAGACTTCGGCCCCGGGAAGGAAGCTTATTACCCCATCCCCGCACCGGATTCCTCCGCGCTCTACGCGCGATACAAAGTCCGTGCGGATGCCGAAAAGAACACGTCGTTCATCGGCCGTCTCGCCACCTACAAGTATTACAATATGGACCAGGTCGTCGGCATGGCCCTCGCGGAGTTTGATAAAATCCGGCGGGAGTCCATCGGATAGTCCCTGTTGGGAACCGCGTTGCCCCGATCGGTCTGGAATAAAACGGATCCATCCCCCATGATCACTGACCAAGGCAGATGCTCTCCATGTTCGAATGATTCACGCGCTTAATTTTACCGCAGGCTGGTGGTTGATTTTGGCGGCATTTGCGACCGGGGCCGGGATCGGGATGGGGTTCCATCGCGAGGATTTCCTCGGCGGATACGGTTCGTTTCGCAGGCGGCTTGCGCGTCTCGGCCATATTGCGCTCGCGGCTCTTGGCGGGTTGAACGTCCTCTACGGTTTGTCTCCGGTGCCTGCCTGCGCAGTGCCCGGATGGCTGCTGTTGGCCGGAGGAATCGCCATGCCGGCCGTCTGCTTTTTGTCGGCATGGAAGCCCGTCTTCCGGCATCTCTTCTTTATTCCGGTCGTAATTCTCGTGTCCGGGGTGGGGCTGATTATCTATCTCACGCAGCAATCCGGTTCCCTCCAATGAAAATCGGTTTTCTCGCCATGAGCGGCATCCGGGCGCACGACACGGAATTGCTGAAGCTCGGGCTCACGCTGCCGGGGTTTGTCGAGCGCAGCCGGGCGATCGCGTCCTTGCCGAGTCTCGGGTTGCTTTACTTGGCCGCCTGCACTCCGGACGGGCACGAGCTGCATTATTTCGAGGCGGAGTCGTCCGGCACCGAGCCCCCGGAAGTCGCGACATGCGACTTGGTCGCCATCAGCACGTTCAGCGCGCAGATATTCGAGGCTTATGAGATCGCGGACCGTTTGCGGAGTAAAGGCGTGAAGGTCGCCATGGGAGGGCTCCACGTTTCGGTGCTTCCCGCCGAGGCGCTGCCGCATGCCGACTTTGTCGTGGTCGGTGAGGGCGAAAATACCTGGCCGGCCGTTGTGAGGGCGGCGATGAACGGAGACGCGGGTGGAATCTTTCGAGCCATCGATTTCGCACCGGTCGATGTGGCCGAACTGCCCGTGCCCCGCTACGACCTCCTCGGCGACCGGCCCTACAACCGATACACGGTCCAATCGACGCGCGGATGTCCGTGGAGGTGCGATTTTTGCGCGTCGAGCGTGATGCTGCAGATGCCCTACCGGCGGCGCCCGGTGGAACATGTCGTGCGGGACATCCGGGCGATCCTGAAACTTCATCCATCCGCATTCATCGAATTTGCCGACGACAACACATTTGTTGACAAGCCGTGGGGGAAGGAGCTTTGCCGCGCGCTCATTCCGCTGAAAACAAAATGGTTTACCGAGACGGACATCACGGTGGCCGACGATCCCGAGCTGCTCGACCTGATGCGGGAATCCGGATGCCGGCAGGTTCTTATCGGGTTGGAAAGCCCGACTGCAGGCGCGCTCGCGGGCGTCGAGCAGCGGGCGGATATCAAGACCAAATGGGCCGCGCGCTACGGCAGCGCCGTCCGCGAGATTCAATCCCATGGCGTGACAGTGAACACCTGTTTTATCCTGGGACTGGACGGGCACACGCCCGGGATTTTTGAGGAGGTTCTCCGCTTTGCGGAAGAGTCGAATCCGTTTGACGTGCAGGTCACATTGCTGACGCCGTTTCCCGGCACGGCGCTGTATGAACGGCTGGCCTCCGAGGGGCGCATCCTTCATCCGGGCGCGTGGAACCTCTGCACGTTGTTCGACGTGAATTTCCGCCCGTCGGGGATGACCCCGCAGGAACTTCGGGCTGGCATTTATTGGCTCAGCGAACGACTCTACAGCGCAGAGGCAACGCGGCGGCGGCGCAAAGAATTTTTCAGCCAATTCAACCCACACATGCACTCCTGACATGAAATCGCTGCTCCCGATCCGCCTCCTGTTTTTCGTCTCCTCTGCCTACGATGGCCTGCTCGGCCTCGCCTTCATTTTTGCCGCACCCGCCGTTTTCAAACTGGCCGGGATCACTCCGCCGAACCACTGGGGCTACGTCCATTTTGCCGCAGGAACGCTGGTCATTTTTGCGTGGATGTTTCTGCAAATCGCGCTGGAGCCGGTCGGGAACCGGTCCCTCGTGATTTACGGGGTTCTCCTGAAGGCCTGCTACGTCGCAACCGTTGTCTGGCACGTGTTCCATGGTGGGATCCCTGTGCTTTGGACCTGGTTTGCCGTTGCAGACGCCGCTTTTTTGGCGCTGTTCCTTTGGAGTTGGGCGCGCCTCAATGCCTTGCCTGCCGTTCAAACCAGCCGGTCGAGATGAACTGATGGGGGGGATGCTGCCCATTCAGGGCAGGACGCATTATTGACGCGAATACCCAGGGCGGCGTCTGCTTAGCAGACTTGCCCTGGGCTGTTGGATGTAGCCCCCGTTGGGGCTTGGCGCCGTTCGGGTGAAAGGGATGGCCGGGCGGCGCAGAGCGTCCGGCACACCCAGTGCGTGCAGGAAATCCGAGATCACGGCTTCATCAGCGACTCGTCTTTCTGGACGAGCGCCTGCCAGGCCTCTTTGTAATTCGGCTCGTAGCGCTGGTCCTGGAAATCGGCCATCTGCTCGCGGTGCAGGACGATCGCTTCGATGCGGGGCATCAGCTCGTTGTAAACTTCCCGGAGGAGCCGGAGCGCGCCCGGTTCCTTGTCCCAGAGGACGGCGTAGGATTCGACAAATTCCGCCGCGTAGTTCGGCTCCGCGCGGTCGTTCGGCAGCCAGAGGCTCCTGGGCGGCTCATCGAGCTCCAGCAGCATCGGGGCGAGGTAGATATTTTTCAGGATGCCCTCGCTGTATTTTGCGCGGGACTCGGTTTCCCGGCCTTCGAGCGAATACGTGAGCGCCCAGCCGAAGAGAAATGAAGGCTCGGAAAAATCGCGCGGGTATTGCGCGGCATACCTGTCAAAAAATGCGGCGGCCCGCTCGGGGGATTCCGCGAGCAGGTGGAGCATGGGGACGAGAAACCGCGCCCCCTGGTTGTCCTTGGGGTTGAGGAGGAGAAGGTCTTCGAGCGTTTTGGAAGCCGGAGCGAAACGGCCGAGGTGCCATTGGGTCATGGCGCGCCCGTAGAGCGAGCGGAGATACGGCCGCGTCTCGCGGTCGATCCACCAGGAAGCCTGCTGCCACCGGGCGGACTCCTTGCCGGCGATCTCGTCGTAGGCCTGCAGGCAGGCTTTGAAGTTGCCGGCCTGGAAGTCGATATCCGCGAGCTCGATCCTGGCCTCCGGACAATCGGGATCGCGCGCCACCGCCAGCCGGAGGAGCGCGGCCTTTTTGGATTGCGAGCGGACGCGCAGGGCGGTTCGCACAAGACCGCGGGCCATCTCGCGGGCGTGGGCTGGCCCCTGGGGTTCGCGCCCGACCCGCATCACCAGAGTTTTCGTGAGCGCGCGGAGGTCGTCCGGTGTCCGCTTGTCAAAATTCTGAAACCGGATGTCGAGCTTGCAGTCGGCGGAAAAACTCTGCCAGGTCTCGGCATCCCAGTCCTCGCTCGCCGCGACCGACAGACGGTCGGGCGTTCCGAGCTGGTCGAAAGTTTTGTAGAGGAAATTTTCCACGCGCGACTGGTCGAGTTCCTCGAGGATCTCCGGCGGGGCGACCGGGGTTCCGGACTGGTCGCAGACGATGACGATCGTGGGGAGGAACCAGTCCTTGCCCGATGGGAGCGGCTCGTCGAGGTCCACCCAGTAGAGGAACCAGTTGTTTTTTGGAGATTTGAGCGGCTGGATCATGCGCTCCACTGGATTTCCAGCCGTTGTTTGCGCCCGAACCGGTCGCTGAAAAACAGCTCCCTGTTCGCGGCCCCGTATTCGTGGACGAGCTTTGTCACCTTGACGTCGAAGCAGCAATACTCGGCGACCTCCAGCACCCGTCCTTCACGCCACCAGCGGATCGCGTCGAGCCCCTCGGCGATTTTGCCGACCCCGAGCGTGCCCTGCGCGACGTCTTCCAGCTTGAGCCGGTGGCCGGCGGCTTTTTCGATGTCCACGAGAAGGTCCAGCGTGCGGAGTTGCTCCGGAAGCGAGAGCACGGTGTAGCCCATCAGCACCTCGTAGTCGAACCGGATCACGTTGTAGCCGACGACCAGATCCGCCCGCTGAAGGCGCTTGATCAAATCGTTCACCCGGCTCTCGGGAAAGATTTCATACTTGTCCTCGGCCGTGCTGAAAGTGACGCCTACCGACATCCCCATCTCGTGCTTCTTGTCCCAACCGCCGACGTCGTTCGCCGTCCGCTGGGTCTCCAGATCGAAATAGACAATATCCATGAACGGTGAAAGATGCCGTGAATCCCCGGATTTCTCAAATGAATCCGGAGGGGAAATTTTTCTTCGCCACCACCTCAAAGATGGTTGCGGACCCGCGCAAAAGATGCTTAATGGATAACCACAAACCTTTTAAACCATGGCCAATCTCACCAAACGCGACCTCGTGATGCAGATCAGCAAAGACACGGGACTCATCCAGCAGGAAGTTTTCTCAGTCCTCCAACAGACGCTCGACCTTATCACCGATGCCCTGGCATCCGGCCGCGATGTCGAGCTGAGGAACTTCGGGGTTTTTGAAGTCCGCCTGACGAAATCCCGCGTGGGGCGCAATCCCCACAAGCCGGAGAAAGACGTGATCATTCCGGCCCGGGCGACCGTGAAGTTCAAATCGGGAAAAATCATGCGCCAGCGGGTGCTGTTGCGCACGGACGAACTCCGCGCCTCCACAAAAAAGGCGAGTTAAGTTCTGAAACCGCTCGTATCCTCGCGGGTGGAATCCATCCGCATTCGCGGCGCGCGCCAGAACAATCTGCGCGGCATGGATCTGGAGTTGCCCCTCGGGCAGCTCATCGTCGTGACCGGCCCGAGCGGTTGCGGCAAGTCGAGCCTCGCGTTTGACACCGTCTATGCCGAGGGCCAGCGCCGGTATGTCGAGACGTTCAGCCCGTATACCCGGCAGTTTCTCGACCGGATGGACAAGCCGCTGGTGGATTCGATCGAGGGGATCCCGCCGGCCATCGCCATCGAGCAGGCGAACAATGTCCGCACCACCCGCTCGACGGTCGGCACGATCACCGAGATCAACGACTATCTCAAACTCCTCTTTCCGCGGATCGCCAAAGGCTTCTGCCCCTCGTGCGAGCGGGAGGTCCGCCCGGAATCCGCGACTTCGATTGTCGAGCTGGTGCTCGGGCGGTTCAAAGGCTCGACGGTTCTCGTGACCTTCGGCGTTCCGGTCCCCGCCGGGACGAAGCCGCAGGATTTTTTCGGGTTTTTGCAGCAGCAGGGGTATCTCCGCGTCTGGCTCGATGGAAAAATTGTCCGGACCGATGAGGAGTCGCCCGTCAAGCGTCTGCCGGCGCGCGTTCCTGTTGTCCAGGACCGCATCGAAGTCGAGCGCTCCCAGCGTTCGCGCCTGGCAGAGGCCGTGGAAAACGCGCTGCGCCTGGGCAGCGACCAGATCGCCATCGTGCTCGAGGACCAGCTGGAATCGCATCCATTCTCCTCGGGCTGGCACTGCGCGCATTGCGACACGGACATCCGTCCGCCGTCCCCCGGGCTCTTCAGTTTCAATAACCCGCTGGGCGCCTGCCCGGCGTGCCGGGGGTTCGGCCGGATTATCGGGATCGACTACCAGCGTGTCATGCCGGACCGCTCGCTCTCGATCGCCGACGGAGTCGTCAAACCGTTTCAGGGCGGGCAATCGCGGGAATGTCAGGATGACCTGATGCGCCATGCCCGGCGCAACGAGGTGAATGTCCGGACCCCTTTCGAGGAGCTTCCGAAATCCGACCAGGACTGGGTGATCAAGGGGGAGAAAACCGGGACCGCGCAGGAAGCTTGGGACAGCGGCGAATGGTATGGCGTTAAGGGCTATTTTGAATGGCTCGAATCCAAGACCTACAAGATGCACGTCCGCGTGCTGCTCAGCCGCTATCGAAGCTACCAGCCCTGCCCGACCTGCAAGGGCGGACGGTTCCAGCCGGAGACATTGAACTTCCGGATCGAACCCGCGGACCTCACGATCGCGGACGTCGCCGCGAAGTCGGTCACGGAATTGTCGGATATCTTTTCCGCGATATCGCTTCCGAAGTCGGACAGCAGCGCGCACCTCGTGCACGAACAGGTTGTTGCCCGCCTGCACTATTTGAAGGAAGTCGGGCTCGGGTATCTGACCCTCGACCGCCCGACCCGCTCGCTTTCCGGCGGCGAGCTCCAGCGCGTCAACCTCACGACCTGCCTCGGGGCCTCGCTGGTCAACACGCTTTTTGTCCTCGATGAGCCGAGCGTGGGCCTGCATCCGCGCGACATCGGACGCCTGCTCCACGTGCTCTGCGGGCTCCGCGATAAAGGCAACACCCTGCTTGTGGTCGAGCACGAGGAGGCGGTGATCCGGACGGCTGACCATCTCGTGGACATCGGCCCCGGACGCGGGGCGGACGGCGGCCTGCTCCTCTACAGCGGCCCTGCGGACAAATTTAAAAAGGTCGATTCCCTGACCTCGGACTACCTCGACGGACGGAAGTTGATCCCCGTTCCGAAAAAGCGCCGCAAGCCGAAAAAATTTATCGAGCTCAAGGGCGTCCGCCACCACAACCTGCGCGGGCTGGACGTAAAATTTCCCACCGGCGTCCTGTGCGCGGTGACCGGCGTCTCCGGCTCCGGCAAGACGTCGCTCGTCCGCGACGTCCTCCACCGCCACCTCGCGGGGCATGAGCCCGGTGAGGATGAGGCGGCGGGATTTGTCAAATCCATCCGGGGCGACGAGGACATTGGCGATGTGGTGATGGTCGATCAATCGCCACTGGCCCGCAGCCCGCGGTCCACGCCCGCAGTTTACCTCGGTGCCTACGATGGCATCCGCGAGATGTTCGGCACGACGAGGGAGGCACTCGCCGGCGGCTACTCGCCGGGTTCGTTTTCGTTCAACTCCGGCCAGGGCCGCTGCGAGCGCTGCGGCGGGTTGGGGTTTGAAAAAGTGGAGATGCAATTCCTGAGCGACCTCTACCTGCGCTGCCCAGAGTGCGAGGGCAAGCGCTTCCGGGCCCCGGTTCTCAACATCAGGGTCAAAGGCAAATCGATCCACGACGTGCTGGAAATGACCGCCGGCGAGGCGATCAAGTTTTTTGAACCCATCGACGCCCGCGGGGCGATCACCCGCCCGCTGCGGCTTCTGTCCGAGGTCGGGCTCGATTACCTGCGGCTCGGCCAGCCGGTCAACGCGCTGAGCGGAGGTGAGTCCCAGCGGCTGAAGCTCGTCCACCATCTCATCCAGAAGCATGAGGAGGGCGCACTTCTGATTTTCGACGAACCGACGACCGGCCTGCATTTCGACGATGTCGCCCTGCTGCTCAAAGTCTTTCACCGGCTGGTCGAGGAAGGCAACACCGTGATCGTGATCGAACACAATCTCGAGGTCGTCAAATCTGCGGACTGGGTCGTGGATCTCGGGCCCGAGGGCGGAGACGAGGGAGGGAAAGTGATTGCCACCGGCACGCCCGAGAAGATCGCCGCCTGCGCGGATTCCCACACCGGCCGATTTTTGGAGCCCCTCCTGAAAGGCCGAGCTGCCCGCGTCGCGGACGCCCCTTCGAAACCGTTTGTCGCGCGCAAGGACAGCGGCGTCATCGCTGTTCGAGGCGCCCGCGAGCACAACCTCAAAAACCTTTCCGTGGACATCCCTCGCGACGGGATGGTCGTGGTCACCGGCCTGAGCGGCTCGGGAAAATCCACCCTCGCGTTCGACATCCTTTTTGCCGAGGGCCAGCGCAGGTTCCTCGACAGCATGTCCCCGTATGCCCGGCAGTTCGTCGAGCAGATGGAGAAGCCGGACGTCGATTCGATCGAAGGCCTTCCCCCGAGCGTGGCGATCGAGCAACGGGTCACGCGCGGCGGCGGAAAATCCACCGTCGCCACGGTCACGGAAATTTACCATTTCCTCCGGCTCCTGTTCTCGAAGCTCGGCACCCAGCACTGCCCGGATTGCCACGTCCCGGTCGAGAGCCGGACCCCGACCGCGATCGCGGAGGAAGTCAACAAGCTGGCCGCCAAGGGGACCGTGAAGGTGTTTGCGAATCTCGTCAAAGCCCGCAAAGGCTTTCACACGGACATCGCCCGCGCCGCCGCCAGACACGGGATCGTGACCCTGATCGTGGACGGCAAACCCGTCCCGGTGGAAGGATTTCAAAAACTCGAGCGCTTCAAGGAACACACGATCGACGCACTCGTCGGCGAACTGACGAAGCCGGATTCCAAGACCACCGACGAAGTGGTCCGCCGCGCGCTGGCGCTCGGCCGCGGGACCGCGCGCATCGCCGATGCCAAAGGCCGCGCCTCGGTTCTCAGCACGGAAATGAACTGCCCGTCGTGCAGCCGGGCCTTCGAGCCTCTCGACCCTCGGCTATTTTCCTTCAATTCCCCGCACGGCTGGTGTCTGCACTGCCGCGGGTTCGGGGAGGTCTGGAGCGAGCTGGGTGCCGCCGGAAAGGAATTCGATTCCCAGATCGAAGCCGAGCTGGACGAAGAGCGGCGCCACGAAAACCTGGAGGACACGGAACCGCGCCAGTGCCCGGTCTGCAAGGGATCCCGCCTCAACGAGACGGCCTCGAATGTCCTCATCGGCGACCGCTCGATCAACGATTTCACGCGCGCCGCCGCCGCAGACTCGCTCGACCTCACCGAAAAGCTTCGCTTCACCGGCCCCCGCGCCGGGATCGCGAAGGACGTCGTTTCGGAAATCCAGCAGCGCCTCAAGTTCCTCGCCAAAGTCGGACTCGACTACCTCTCGCTCGACCGCAGCGCCAAGACGCTGAGCGGCGGCGAGGCCCAGCGGATCCGCCTGGCCGCCCAGCTCGGGTCCAATCTGCGCGGGGTTCTCTACGTTCTCGACGAGCCGACGATCGGCCTGCATCCGCGCGACAACGCGCGCCTTCTCGACGCCCTCGACGTTCTCGTGAAAAAAGGCAACTCCCTTGTCGTCGTCGAGCACGACGAGGAGACGATGCGGCGCGCGGACCGGATCCTGGACCTCGGTCCCGGTGCCGGAAGGCGCGGCGGCGAAATCGTCGCCTCGGGAACACTCGAGGAAATAATCAACTCCCCGCAGTCGCTCACGGGCCAATCCCTCCGCGCACCGGCCAAACATCCGTCACGTGGATCCAGGCGCCCCGCTGCGACCGACTGGCTGACCGTTCGTGGCATCACGCTGCACAATGTCACGAACGTTGATGCGAAGATCCCGATCAACCGGCTCACCGCGATCAGCGGCGTCTCCGGTTCCGGCAAGAGCACCGTCCTGCGCGGGGTCGTGGTGCCGGCCGTTCGCGACGCTCTGTCGCGCACGAAATCCAAGACCGTTTTTGACCACTGCAAATCCGTCGAGGGGCTGGAATGGCTTGGGGGCGTGCTCGAAGTGGACCAGTCGCCGATCGGAAAAACCTCGCGCTCAACCCCCGCCACCTACGTCAAAGTCCTCGATGATATCCGGGCACTCTTTGCGACCCTACCCGCCTCGCGGATGCGCGGCTACACGAACAGCCGGTTCTCCTTCAACAACGAGGGAGGGCGCTGCGAGGCCTGCCTCGGCCAGGGAGTGATCAAGCTGGAAATGAGTTTCCTCCCGCCGAGCTACATGCCCTGCCAGGACTGCCTCGGCCGCCGCTACAACCCCGCCACGCTCGAGGTCGAATACAACGGCAAATCGATCGGGGACGTCATGGAAATGACGATCGAGCAGGCCGCGGAATTTTTCTCCGCAAACCCGAAAATCAAGCGCCCGCTCGCGCTCCTCGTCGAGACCGGCCTCGGCTACCTCCAGCTCGGCCAGCCGAGCCCGACGCTCAGCGGCGGAGAAGCCCAGCGGCTCAAGCTCGTCACGCAGCTCGCCCGCCGTCCGACCGCCCGCGCGGAGGAAGTCCGGACGACCCGCCGCGGCAAGTCCACTCTCTACGTCCTCGAAGAGCCGACGATCGGGCTCCATGCCCACGACGTCGCCCAGCTCATCGCCGTCCTCCACCGCCTCGTGGACGAGGGAGGAACGGTCGTCGTCATCGAGCACCACCTCGACGTCATCGCCGAGGCCGACCACGTCATAGACATCGGCCCCGATGCCGGCGCCAACGGCGGAAAAATCGTCTCCGAGGGGACCCCCGAACACATCACCAAATCGAAATCCAGCCGCACTGCGCCATTTCTCAAAGGCCTGCTGTCAGGCTGATTGTGGGGACAAATCCGCCGCCTCAGGTTTCAGTGCTTGACGCTGTAGTATTCAAAGCTGTCCACCAGCGCGAGCCAGCTTGCCTCGATGATGTTGTCCGAGACACCGACCGTGCCCCATGAGGAACTTCCATCGGTGGAGACGATGAGCACACGCGTCCGCGCGGCCGTGCCGCGCGCCCCGTCGACGATCCGGACCTTGTAGTCGGTGAGCCGCAGCCCATCGATCCAGGAATAGAACGGGCGGAGCGCCTTGCGGAGCGCGGCATCCAAAGCGTTAACCGGACCGTCGCCTTCTTCGACGGTGTATTCCGCGACCCCGTTGACCTCGATCTTGACGGTGGCTTCGCAGGTGGTGAAGCCGTGGAGGGCCGAGCGGCGGAACGAGCAGTGGTATTCGCGCAGGTGGAAAAGAGGCTGGTGGCGTCCGAGGGTTCTGCGGACAAGGAGATTGAACGAGGCGTCCGCCGCCTCGAACTCGTAGCCGGCGGCCTCGCTGTCCTTGACGTGCCGGAGAATCGCGGCGACCTCGGCGGAGCCTTTTTGGAAATCGAACCCGAGCTCCTTCGTCTTGGCCAGGATGTTGCTTTGGCCGGACATGTCGGAGACGAGGATCGTCTGGGCGTTTCCGACCAGCGCGGGATCCATGTGCTCGTAGCTGCGCGAGAGCTTCTGGACGGCGTGAACATGGAGGCCGCCCTTGTGCGTGAAGGCCGCGCCGCCGACGTAGGGTGCGCGGATGTCCTGCGGGACATTTGCCAGCTCGTCCACGAAGCGTGAGACTTCGCGCAGCCGCGCGAGATCCGGAACAACGACAATCCCCATCTTGACCTGCAGGGTGGGGAGGATGGTCGTGAGGTTGCAGTTGCCGACGCGTTCGCCGTAGCCGTTGATTGTTCCTTGGACCTGGCAGGCTCCGGCGGCGACGGCGGCAAGGGCGTTGGCGACACCGAGCCCGCTGTCGTTGTGCGTGTGGATTCCCACCGGGCAGCCGAGGGCCTTGATGACTTCCCCGGTGGCGCGACCGATCTCGTCCGGCAAGGCGCCGCCGTTGGTGTCGCAGAGCACGAGCAGGTCCGCGCCCGCATCCTTCGCCGCCGCCAGGGTGCGAATCGAATACTCCGGATCATCCTTGTAGCTGTCGAAAAAATGCTCGGCGTCGTAAAAGACCTCGCGCCCGTTTTTTTTGAGGTAGGCGACCGTGTCGGCGATCATCGCCAGGTTCTCCTCCGGCGAAACCCCGAGCACTTCTGTCACGTGGAGCAGCCAGGTTTTTCCGACGATCGTCACGACCGGCGTCCCGGCATCCAGAAGCGTCCGCACCTGCGGGTCCGCCTCGACGGCGACCCCGCCGCGGCGGGTGCTCCCGAAGGCCGCGATCTTCGCGTGCTTCCAGGTCCGCTTGGCCGCCTCCGCAAAAAATGCGACGTCGCGGGGGTTCGATCCCGGCCATCCGCCCTCGATGAAGTCCACGCCGAACGAGTCCAATTTTTCCGCGACACGGATCTTGTCCAGCACCGAGAAGGAGATGCCGGTGCCCTGCGTGCCATCGCGCAGGGTGGTGTCGTAGATCGTGACGGGTTTCATGGGAAGGCGGGCACGCTACGCCCCGATCTTCGGGACGCGCGGGGCGCGGAGGCGGTGCGGTTCGGGGAAATTCGAGCCGACCAGCGGACGGCAGTAGCTCAGGAATTCCGGCGTCACGTGGTTGCCCTCGGGGATCAGGAATTCATCCGGCATGTGCCTGGTCTTGGCCGCGACTTCGCGGATGGGGACGAGGTCGTAGGACGCGCTGTAGTTGAGGACCGGGCGGCGGATGACGACCGACCCGTCCACGTTGTCCCACATCGCGTATTGGACGGCGATCTCGCCGACCTCGCGGGCCTCGTGCGCGTCGCGGTTGCTGACCACGCCGAGGAACGACCTTTGCAGGTAGCCGAACGTGTCCGACCGCACGCGCTTGATCTTGAGCTGAGCCTTCACCTCGTCGCCGAGGAGATCGCCCAGCGCCCCGGAGCCGGAGAGCTGCACATTGCCGTGGGCGTCGCGCTCGACCTCTTTCGAGAGCTTCGCGGCGATGCTTTCGCCCTTCTCGTCCTGGATCCCTTCAGAGACCGCGACAATGCAGCGGCCGTGTTCCTTGTAAACGCGATCCACGTCGGCGAGGAAGCGCTCGATCGAAAACGCGCGCTCCGGCACATAGACCAAGTGCGGGCCGTCATCCACATATTTGCGGGCCAGCGCGGCGGCGGCGGTGAGAAAGCCAGCGTGGCGGCCCATCACCACGCCGATCAAAACCCCGGGCAGCGCCCGGTTGTCGAGGTTCAGGCCCATGAACGCCTGCGCGACAAAGCGCGCGGCGGAGCCGAAGCCCGGGCAGTGGTCGTTCACCGCGAGATCGTTGTCGATCGTCTTGGGAACGTGGATGGCGCGGAAATCGTAGCTCGCCGCTTCCGCCTGCTCGTTGACGATGCGGACGGTGTCCGAAGAGTCGTTGCCGCCGACGTAGAAAAAGTAGCGGATGTCGTGCTTCCGCATGGCCTTGAACATGCGCGAGCAATATTCCTCGTCCGGCTTGTCGCGCGTGGACATCAGCCCGGAGGACGGCGTGGCCGCTACCTGCTCAAGGTTGTGCGAGGTCTCGCGGGTGAGGTCGATGAAGTCCTCCTCGACGATCCCGCGGACGCCATGGATCGCTCCATAGACCGCCTTCACCTGGCTGAATTTCCGCGCCTCGAGGGTGACCCCGACGATGCTTTGATTGATTACCGCTGTTGGGCCGCCGCCCTGCGCCACCAGCACTTTGCCTTCTAGTCTGCTCATAAGGAGTCAAAAAATGCCAGCGGCCGGGCGATCCCGCAAGCCAACTTCGCAACAAAATGCATTTTTTACCCCGCCCAGATGGAGCGAAGGAGGCCGCGAAAAGCCGTGAAAATCAGCTTGGGATATATTGACGACGGATAATTTGGCGAAAAATGTCTTTGGTGTCTTTGGTGAGGGCGGATTTTTGAAGTTTGGGAAGCCGGGCGTCTTCTCTCAAATCGGGATGTGCCTAACCCCCCACAAAAAACAGAAGGGTCAACGTGGCATGAGCGGTTTTACCCCGAGCATTTCGGCAGCTATCGAATAGACGATGAAAGATGCATCAGGATCATTGATGATGGGATTTTTTTGCTCAACCAACGTCTCCCAAAGTTCTACAACTTTTAGATTCAATGGGTCCCCCTTTTGTAAGCTTTGGGGATAACAGCGAGTTACATCAATTACACTCTTGTCCCTAGCGGCCTTCAATTTCTTTTCTTCTTCTTTTTTTATCGCCGATCGGTCTGGAATCCGCTGTTCGGTCAGCGCGGTGTCTATTTTTTGGTTTTGGCTTTTGGGAGCCTTGTAAAAGCTTCCGTCGCGCCGCACATCCCAAGACCCATCTGGATTCTGCCTGCTCATGTCATATCTGGCGGCGGTCTCCTTACTCACACTTCCTTGTTGGTTCTGCCACTGAGATTGTCGAATTGAATTGTTAATACTATTTAGTTGACCTTGTGTGGCCAGATTGTTCATTCGCACTTGATCTTGTAGAGCCATGTTGTCCATTTGGGCTTTTTGAGCAGCAAAACCCTGAGCATGAGCGGAATGAAATAAAGAAACCACTAGCGAAGCAGTCATGAAATACAGGAAGGTTTTCATAGGAAAACAATTATGCTTTCCAAGAAAAACTGTCAAGTGCCCCTCGACAACCCTGATCCGCGCGTAAGCGCAATCCATGGAGGGATGTCGCCCCCGGCATCCTCT
>JBAWVC010000004.1:0-31214 GCA_037147455.1 Verrucomicrobiota bacterium
CTGGGCTTTCACCGTCACCTTGCCGTTCAGGTCAAACGACCTGAACAGTTACGAATTTTTTATCATCAACAATGACATACCCCGTGGGAATCACCGCGATGAACTACACTGCACTTTCCGTCGCTTTCAATTCCACCAAGGGCGGGAATGAGGCGATGACGACGAACGGCGATTCCGGCGGCGCGCTCTTCCAGTCGTTTTCCGGAATATGGACCCTGTGCGGCACGACCACCGTGGTTTCAAAATCCAACTCCTCATCATACTCTCCCGCCGACTTGGCCTACTTCGTGCATTTGCGCGAGTATTCCTGGGTCCTTCGCTACGACGCATGGAAGGCTCACTACGGCATCGTGCAGGCTACTGCGGATTCTGCCGACTCCGACGGCGACGACATTCCGCTGCTGATGGAATATGCTCTCGGGTTGAATCCCAAGGTCGCATCGACAGACGGGCTGCCTGTGGCGTCGGCCGAAGGCGCGAACCTCATTCTGACATTCAGCCGCCTGGCCTCGGCGACGGACATCAAATTGGAGGTCGAAACAACCTCCGATCTTCAAGCCGGCGACTGGCAGGTCGAGCCCGCGACGATCACCGTCACGGACGCCACAACCGTTTTTCAAAAAGTCAAAGCCTCCGTTCCGCTCGGGCCGGGGGACCGGAAGTTTGCGAGGTTAAAAGTCACAAAACTTTAGCTCTCCCCGAATGACAACCTATATTCTGGACGGCATTTGGGGCTGGCATTCCCGGTGGGAGCTTCTGCGCCGGCGCATCGAAAAATCGATCGGCCCCTGCCGGATCTGGCGCTACGACAATTCCGGACGCACCTCGCTCGAAGCGGCGGGGGCCGGGCTGCGGGAGGAGCTGCATGGAACAACCGGCCCCATCAACCTGGTCGGCTACAGTATGGGCGGTCTCGTCGTTCGGGAGTCCTTGCGGGAGGAGCACTCTCTGCCCGTCCGCCGCGCGGTATTTCTCCACTGCCCGCACGGAGGGTCGCTGGCAGCCCACGCCTTTGCGCTTCCCGCCTGCCGGGAGATGAGGCCGGGCAGCGATTTTCTTGCGAGGCTGGATCAGGGGCTCTGGAAAATCCCCACGCTGGCCACCTGGTGCCCTTGGGACGCGGTCGTCGTGCCCGGTCGCTCCGCGCGATGGAAACATGCGTCAGCGACTCTCCTGAGTCCCGTTCCGGCGCATGTCTGGCCGGTGATCTCACCGGGGATTCACAGCGCTGTCGTCCGGTTTCTGGAAAACCCTCACTAAGAGCTTGAGTTTTCTGCCTTGGCGGCGAGGCGGCCGGCGACATGGTCGGCGAGGGCGGAGATGTTTTCCAGCATCCCTCGGGTGAGCGGGCCGTCAACCAGGCTCTCGCCGAATTCCTTTTCGATGAGGACGAAAATCTCGAAGAGGCGCAGGGAATCGAGCCCGAGCGACTGGAGCGGGGTGTCGGCGGTGACGTTTGCGGCATCCGGGAACATTTTAGAGATTTCGTTCACGAGAACACTTTCGATTTCTGCACGAGTGGGGACGGGGGACATGGTGTTGGTCAATTCGGGTTGGTGAGTTGGATGCGCCCCGCAGCCCCGTTGCAGTGGAGGCGGGTGAGGTGGACTGATTCCAGAGACTGCGGCGCGGTTGCTAGATCATCGGGGGCATCGCCGGTAAGCGGCGACACAAACTGCTCCTTGAGCATCAGCGCGGCGGCGGCCAGATGCAGCGCGGTGCCGCCGGGCATGCTGCCGAAGACGGGAGCGCAGGCGGCGAGCCGAACGCCGGACGCTGCGGGGATCCTGTAGCCGGATTCGTCTGCGAGGGTCCCGTCGGCTTCGAGCAGGTGCAGGTCCGGCCGCATGGCGGGCGGCCCCCATGGACCGATCTCGACAAGCTCTGCCTTGGCATAGGCTCCGGATTGGGGCGTGGAGGAGAGTAGAAAAAAAGCGCTCCCTTCGCCCGGGATTGCCACGGGATCTTTTGCGAACGCGAACGGGCGGAGCCGTCCGTCCGCCGGCACGCGCAGGATCGAGCGGCAGATGAATTGCATGACGCTCCCGAGTTCGTCGGCCCCTCCGACGAGCACGTGGTCGCATTGCCCGGCGACCAGCCACTGGCGGGCGAGGATGAGCGCGTGGTGAAACGCGAAGTGGACCTGCGTGAGCGTCATCACCGGTCCCTGGATATCGAGCACCGAAGCCACGTAGGCGGCCGCGGCGTTCTGGACGGAGTGCGAAAAGACAGTGGGCGAAACGGCCGCGTCGCCGTAGGTCAGAATTTCGTCGAGAAACTCAAACGTCGTCGCATGCGAACCGAATGCGGTAGCGACCACGAGCCCGATCCTCCGGCGGTCAAGGTCGGACGGAAGCCCCGCGTCGCCGAGCGCGTCGGCTGCGGAGAGGACCGCCATTTTTGTGAGGCGGTCGGCGCGGCGGACTTTGCGGCCGAACGACTTGTCTTCCAGAGCGCCGGGCGGCAGCGGATAGACCGGGAGCTCTCGCCCGTCGGGAAGCGCGACTGTGGTCGGCGGGTGCCATCCGGCTTGCAGCGAGGAGCGCAGGGCATCCACCCCGCGTCCCGTGGCGTCGACGATTCCGAGGCCGTTGAGAAACGGCATCATGAATTTCCTCCCGGCGTCAACCCGATCAGGAGGGCGGTGTTGTTTCCACCGAACGCGAGCGAGGTGGAGATCGCGAAGCGGCCGTGGATTATCGTGTGTTCCCGGAGCGGGGTGATCGGGATGCGTTCGTCCTGTTCGCCAAACCCGATGCTGGGAGGCAGCCAGCCCTCGCGCAAAGCCAGCCCGGTGAAAACTGCCTCCAATCCGCCGGCCGCACCAAGCGTGTGTCCGGTATATCCCTTGGTGGAGAGCACGCGCAACGAGGGGCCGAACGCGGCGGCGAGGGCCTGGCCTTCGACGAGGTCGTTGTCCTGCGTCCCGGTTCCATGCGCGTTGACGAAGGAGATGTCCCCGGGCCGCAATCCGGCAACATCAAGCGCACGCCCTAGCGCGGCGAGCAGCCCTCGGCCCCCGGGATGCGGCGCGGTGAGATGGTGCGCGTCGCAAGCGGTGCCATGGCCGTAGAGCGCGAGGCCGGACTTGTGTCCGCGCGATCGTGCGTGCGCGGGAGATTCCAGGACGACGATCCCGGCACCCTCCCCGAGGTTGAGGCCGCTCCGGCGGCTGTCGAACGGCATGCAGGGAAGGGCGCTGCTCAGGCCGAGAGCGTGGAATCCGCACAGCGGCACGCGGTTCAGTTCGTCCGCGCCGCCCGCCAGCACGATGTCGCAGAGGCCGGCTTCGATCCATTGCGCTCCGAGGGCGATGGCATCGGCGCCGGACGAGCAGGCGTTTGTGACGGTGGCGGTGATCGCCTGGATGCCGATATCGGCGGCGACCGCCTCGGCAAGGTTGCCCTTGAGATAGCGCATCACGGGGGCCATCGGGGCAGTGCCGGTAGTTTTAAAGCTGCGGTAAAACTCCAGGTCGTTGAGCTGGCTGGCGACAGTTGTGCCGAGGCAGACGCCCACGCGGGCCCGGGCGAGCAGGCCGGGATCAAGGGCCGCATCCGCCAGAGCTTCGCGCACGGCGTGCGATGCCAGCTCCTGCGTGCGGACGCCGTCAGCGTATGGGTGCGCGGCCACGAAGTCTGAAACTTCAAACACTGGATGGTCGAGCGCCGACTCGAAGAGGGACAGCCTTCCAGGACGGGAGCGGGCCGCGCGGAACGAGGTGAGAGATTCCGCGGTCGTGACGCCCGGCGAGGAGATCGCACCCATCCCCGAGATGAACGGCGCGGCCACGGGACTATTTATTTTCTTCGGGAGGAACGACGCCCAGCGGATGCGGGGAATTTTCGACGATGTAGTTCGAGAGGGTGTTGATCGTGCGGAAGAGATCGTTTCCCTTTTCGGTTTCCTTGATGTTCACGCCGAAGCTGCGCTGGAGGAGGACCACGATCTCGACGCCGTCGAGAGAATCGAGCCCGAGCCCTTCGCCGAAGATCGCCTCGTCATCGCCAATCTCCTCCGGCTTGATGTCTTCCAGCGCAAGGTGGGACACAAGAAGCTCCTTGAGTTTGGTCCGGACCAACGGGAGCAGTTCTTCCTTGGAGAGATTGGAGGTGTTCATGGCGATGTGGATGTGGGGGACACTGTAGATGGGCTTGCGGCGTTGGTCCAGACATCCTGAAACAGAAAGCACTGGAAGGGGTGGAGCTGAAGGTAGCCCTCCAAAAGCGCGGCGTATTCCTGCGCCCCACGGCGGAGAAACGCGGCCTTGGGCTCGCTGGGGCGAGGCTCGATGATCCCGGCGATCCTCACCTCGTAATCGCAGGTCCCGGTCTTCGCCGAGAACAGGACGGCCAGAGGGACGCGGGCGGCATGGGCGAAGAGGAATCCGCTGCACGGGAATTCCGCCGCAGCCCCGAAAAATTCCACGGCCACCTTCCGGCTGGTGTTATAATCCCGGTCGCCCATGACCGAGACGACATCCCCGGCATCGAGGGCGTTCATCACGCCGATGACCCCGCCAAGGTAGCCGGTGGGGTCGATGATCCCGATGCGGTTCGCCTGGCGGTAGAGGCCGAGCATTTTTGTGCGCAGATCGTGTTCGTCCTGACGCATGAGCAGGTGGACCGTCTTGTTCCAGTGCTCGAGGGAAACCATCGCGCACTGCCAGTTGCCCACGTGCGCGGTGAGCAGGACAAAGCCCGTTTTCCCTCCGACCAGCGGGGCGATGGCCTCGAAGTTCTGACGGTGAAAGCGGAGCCGGTCGCCGCCGTGGACGAGGTAATACCGGTCGATCAGGCACCTGCCCTGGGCGATGAAAAGTTGGTAAATATTCCAGCGCTGGCGCAAGGGGCCGTGCGCCGGAAACCGCCGCTTAAGATAGGCGAGCGCGGACCGCACGATCGAAGTGTCGAACAGCGCATACCACGCGCAGACAAAGTAGAGTAGGCCGTAGGCTCCCTTCAGCCCGGTGAACCGGAGGGCGGTGGTGAAAAACCAGAATCCCAGCGCGTTGCCGCGTTGTTTTTGCGTCGGCTGCTCCAGGCTTGCAAGTTTCCGGTGGGGAAACGGAAGCAGGCGGCGCATGACGAGGAGCGCGTGACGGTGCGTGAGCCACAGGTTGTCCAGGAACGGATGGAAGCTCGTGATGCGCTCGGCCGCGGGCGGATACCAGACGCGGATCGGCACATTGAGGATCGGGAGGCCGGCCCAGGCGGCGAGCGCGAGCACTTCGACTTCAAAGTCGAATTGACGGCCGGCAATGGGCAGCGCGAGCAGGTGACGCACCGGATAGGCGCGGAACCCGCTTTGCGTGTCGCGGATCGAGAGGCCCGTCTCGAGCCGGAGCCAGAAGTCCGAGAAGCTCCGGCCGAAGCGGCTGCGGCCGGGGATGTTCGGGCCGACCATGTCACGCTCCCCGATGACGATGGCGTCCGGTTCCGCCTGGATGACCGGGAGAAATGCCCGGAGGTCATCCGGGTAATGCTGCCCGTCGGCATCGATCGAAATCATGGTTGCCCCGCCCCGCTTTTCCACCTCGTGGGCCGCGGTGAGAAGGGCGGCCCCCTTGCCGCGGTTGCTCTCGTGCCGGATGACGGGGATATCCGTGTCCGACATCAGGGCTCTGATGTCGGCGTCCCGGCTGCCGTCATCGACGATCAGCACGTTGGGGACGATCCCCCGGCAGCCGAGCGCGACATCGCGGACTGTCCCGGCGTTGTTGTGCGCGGGGATGACGACCCAGACGGTAGAGGAGGTGAAAGGTGACGATGTCAAATCTGGCCGCGAAGGTTTTTGCCCGCCCCGGACAAACCCAGAAACGGTTTTTTCACCGGCTTGACAAGTTTTTCAAAGAGCCCGCCACGTTTCCGTTCCGCGCATTTTTCTTTTCTGCCGGGGAGGATTCGGATTCAACTAGGCTGCGCCTATCCCATGATTATCCGCACCACCGCCTATCCCCGCGCCGGCCTGATCGGCAACCCGTCCGACGGGTATTTCGGCAAGACCATCGCTTTCGCCTTCCGGAATTTTTCCGCGCAGATCGAGCTCTGGGAATCGCCGGAGCTCGAGCTCCTTCCCAGCCGCCGCGACCATTCGGTCTTCAAGGGGCTCAAGGCCCTGCACCGGGACGTCAAGCTCCACGGATATTACGGAGGGTTCCGGCTTCTCAAGGCCGCGGCGAAGGCATTCTGCGAGCACTGCCACGAACGCGGGATCAAGCTGGAGGAGAAAAATTTCACGATGCGCTACAAATCCGACATCCCGAACCGGGTCGGCCTGGCTGGGTCGAGCGCGCTGATCATGGCGTGCGTCCGGGGGCTTATGAGTTTTTACGGGGTGGCGATCTCGCGGCACTCGCTCGCGAACCTCGTTCTCCGGGTCGAGAACAACGAGCTCGGCATCCCGGCCGGCCTGCAGGATCGCGTGGCCCAGTCCTACCAGGGGGTCGTCTTCATGGATTTCGACCGGAAGCTGATGGAGAGCCGCGGGTATGGAAATTATGAGACGCTCGATCCCGCAAAGCTCCCGCCGCTCTACATCGCCTACCGCGAGGACCTGTCCGAGGGCACCGAAGTTTACCACAACGACCTGCGCGCGCGCTGGCAGCGCGGCGAGCCCGAGGTTTTGGAGGCGATGAAATTCTGGGCCGACCTGACCGTGAAGTTCCGCGAGGCGGCCGAGGCTGGCGACCGCGCCGCGATGCACCGGATTATCAATGCGAATTTCGACAAGCGCTCGAGCCTCTACGATGTCGGCGAAGGAAACCGAGACATGGTCATGACCGCGAGGGGGACCGGCGCGAGCGCGAAGTTTGCGGGCAGCGGCGGGGCGATCGTCGGGATCTACGACGACGAGGCGATGTTTGCGAGGCTCGAAGAGGCGTTTGTGCCGAAAGGCATCCGGGTCATCAAGCCGGACCTCGCGCCCGGGCTCGCCACCGGCGAGCAGCCATGAAGGCGATCATCCCGGCGGCCGGGCTCGGCACGCGCTTCCTGCCGATCGCCAAAGCCGTGCCGAAGGAATTGCTTCCGCTCGGCGACAAGCCTGTCATCCATCACGTCGTCGCCGAGGCGGCGGCAGCCGGGTTCGACGAGATCCTCATCATCGTGAGCCGCGGAAAGGAAAGCATCATCCGGTATTTCTCGCCGGATCCGGAGCTGGAAAAACAGCTCGAGGCGGCGGGGAAAATTTCCGCGCTGGAGTCGGTCCGGCAGGTTTCGGCGATGGCGCGGATCGAATACGCCTTCCAAGAAAAAATGCTCGGGCTCGGCGACGCGGTGAAAATCGGAAGGGAATTTATCGGCAACGATCCGGCCTTTGCCGTGCTGCTCGGCGACACCGTCATGCATCACAGCTCGCCGCTGGGCGCGATGGCCGCCGCCTGGCAAACATTTCACAGGCCTTCTGTCTGCCTCGAACCCTGCGCGGAAGAACGGGTTTCGCGATACGGGGTCGCAGGCGGGCGCGGGATCGGCCCCGGGATTTTTGAGCTGGACGAGCTCGTCGAAAAGCCGGCCCCCGAGCGTGCGCCGAGACTCACATCCGCCGATGGATGCCGGCTGCCGTTCCACGCGTTCGCCGCGCGCTACCTTTTCACCCCGGAAATTTTTGACTGCCTCGAAAAGACTGCGGCCGGATTTGCGGGCGAGATCCAGCTCACCGACGCCATGGAGCAACTCCGCCGGAAAACCGGCATGCTCGGAGTCACCTGGCTGGGAAAACGACTCGACATCGGCAGCCCGGCCGGACTCATCGAGGCGGCGCTGGCCCTGGGGTGCTGAGCAGAACGTCTGGCTACGCGCTTTCCGCGACGAGTTGACGGAGGACGAACGGCAGGATCCCCCCGTGGCGGTAGTAGTCCACCTCGATCGGGGTATCGATCCGCAGCTTTACGGCGAGCGATTCGGATTTTCCGTCCTTGCGCGTGATCGTCAGCGTCACATCCTGCCTCGGCTGGATGTCCTCGCCGAGGCCGATGATATCGAAGATTTCCGTGCCGTCGAGGCCGAGTGTTTCGGCGGTGACCCCATCGGGAAATTGGAGGGGCAGAACGCCCATTCCGACGAGATTGGATCGGTGGATGCGCTCGAAGGTGCGGGCGACGACCGCCTTGACGCCGAGCAGGCGGGTTCCCTTGGCTGCCCAGTCGCGGCTGGAGCCGGTCCCGTATTCCTGCCCTGCAAAGACGATGAGCGGCGTCCCCTCGCTTTGGTATTTTATGCAGGCGTCATAGATGCTCATCGTCTCGCCCGACGGCTGGTGGACGGTGAATCCCCCCTCGATCCGCGTGCCGTCGGCCTTCGGAGGAATCATCAGATTCTTGATGCGGACATTCGCGAACGTGCCGCGCGTCATCACCCGGTCGTTACCGCGACGGCTGCCGTAGCTGTTGAAATCGGCGGCGGCGATCCCGTTCTCGACGAGATATTTTCCGGCCGGAGAGCTGGGCTTGATGGCGCCGGCCGGCGAGATGTGGTCGGTGGTGACGGAATCTCCGAAGATCCCCATCGGCCGCGCGCCCGTGATATTCGAGATCGTTCCTGCCTCCATGCCGAAGCCGGTGAAGAAAGGCGGCTCCTGGATGTAGGTGCTCGAACCGTCCCACTCGTAGATCTGCCCGGTCGAGGAAGGCACCTCGTTCCATTTCGGGTTCTGGTCGGCAAATCCCGTGTAGAGTTTTTGGAAAACCTCGGGCCGGAGCGAGGACTGCATGGCCGCGCGGATTTCCTCCAGGCTCGGCCAGATATCCTTGAGATAGACATCGACCCCGTCCTTGTCCTTTGCGATCGGCTCTTTCGAGAGATCGATATCCACGCGCCCGGCGAGAGCGAATGCGACGACGAGGGGAGGGGACATCAGGAAATTTGCCCGGATGTTCTGGTGGATGCGGGCCTCGAAATTCCGGTTGCCTGAGAGGACAGCGGCGGTCACGAGATCGTTCTGCACAATCGCAGATTCAATCTCTGGGTTGAGAGGGCCGGAGTTGCCGATGCAGGTCGTGCATCCGAAGCCGACGATCTGGAATCCGAGTTCGTCGAGGTAGCGCTGCAGTCCGGTTGTTTCAAGATAATCTTTGACGACGCGCGATCCCGGCGCGAGCGATGTCTTCACCGACGGGTCCACGCGCAGCCCGCGCAGGACCGCCTTCTTCGCGAGCAGGCCGGCCCCGAGCATGACGCTGGGGTTGCTGGTGTTTGTGCAGCTCGTGATGGCCGCGATGAGCACCGACCCGTCGCGGAGCGTGCTGTGCTCCTCGTGGAACGGGGACCGGGGAAAATCCCTGACCTTGTCCGGCGTGGGACGGTCGGCGACCATCTCCGACTCGTCCGCCGGCATGAGGCCGGCGCGCTTGACGCTCGCGCTGCGGCCGAGCTCCGAAGCCGATTTTCCGTAGCCGCCATCCGAGACCGGCTTCGTCAGAAGATGGGCGAACGCGTCTTTGAGATCCGGGAGATCGATCCGGTCCTGAGGGCGTTTCGGGCCCGCCACCCCCGGGCGGACGGTGGCCAGGTCGATCTCGATATCGACGCTGTAGGCGATGTCGCCTTTGCGCGGCATGCCGAAGAGGTTCTGCGCTCGGAAATATTTTTCGAACGCGCGGCACTGCGCATCGGTGCGGCCGGTCGAGGCCAGGAAATTCACGGACTCCGAATCGACCGGGAAGAACCCCATCGTGGCGCCGTATTCCGGGGCCATGTTCGCGATGGTCGCGCGATCAGTGAGCGGGAGGTTCGCCGCCCCCTCGCCGTAGAACTCCACAAATTTTCCGACGACCTTGGCCGCGCGGAGGAGCTGGGTGACATGGAGTGCGAGGTCGGTTGCTGTGACGCCCTCGCCGAGGCGGTTTGTGAGGTGGACGCCGACGACTTCCGGCGTCAGGAAATAGACCGGCTGGCCGAGCATCCCGGCCTCGGCCTCGATTCCGCCGACCCCCCAGCCGACGACACCGAGCCCGTTGATCATCGTGGTGTGCGAATCGGTGCCGACCAGCGTGTCCGGGTAAAAGATTTGAGATTTGAGATTTGAGATTTCCGATTTCTGGCTGAGCACCCCTTTGGCGAGGTATTCGAGGTTGACCTGGTGGACGATGCCGATCCCCGGAGGGACCACGCCGAACGTCTTGAACGCCTGCTGGCCCCATTTTAAAAACTGGTAGCGCTCGCGGTTGCGCGTGAATTCCATTTCCAGGTTGAGCCGGAGAGCGTCGGCCGACCCGTAGAAATCGACTTGGACGGAATGGTCAACGACCAGATCCACCGGCACGAGCGGCTCGATGATCGCAGGATTTCCGCCGAGGGATTTCACGGCGCTGCGCATCGCGGCGAGATCCACGAGGAGCGGCACCCCGGTGAAATCCTGCAGGACGATCCGCGCCACCACAAACGGGATCTCCTCCTTTGCCGGAGCCTTGGCATTCCAGTTCGCCAGCGCCTCGACATCCTTGGCCTGGACTTTTTTCCCGTCGCAGTTCCGCAGGACCGACTCGAGGACGATCCGGATGCTGACCGGAAGTTTCGAGACCGGGCCGATGCCGAGTTCCTCCAGTGCGGGGAGCGAGTGCAGGTGGCCGGATTCCTTGGTGCCGGTGTCAAATGAACGAAGTGTGTCGAATGCCGATTTCATGGAAGGGCTCAATGAAGCAGGTTTTGTGCTGTGCACGCAATACTCCGCCAAAAAAATGTGGGGGGATTGCTGGAGCTGCGACTTTTCGGCGATCCGCCCTTGTCGTGCTGGATTTCAACCCTTGGGCTGGGAGGCCCTGCCAGAACCGCCTGACTCCGAGAGAAGTTCTTCAAATTCGCCGGCAATCTTTTCCACGTCAAAACGCCCGGCGATTTCGAGGCTTGCAGCCTTCATTGCGTGCACCGCTTCCGGGTGGTCGGCAAGCCAGGCGAGCTTCTGCTGAAATATCGCCGGAGTTTCAATGGGGACGGCAAAGCCGTTTTTCCCGTTTGAGATAAGATCCGACAGGCCGCCGATATCGCTGCCGAGAACCGCCACTCCCTGCTTGAGCGCCTCGATGGCGGCCACGGGATTTCCCTCGGACGTCGAGGGCATGAGGAGGACATCCGCCCTTGCAAGCACGTCCCGCATGGAGCTTTCGGCCACCCAGCCCATGAGGTTCACGCGGTCTTCGAGGTGCGCGTCCCGGATCGCCGCAACGATCTCCCCGCGCTGGCTCCCGTCTCCGATCAGGGAAAGCCGCCACGGAAAATGGCATCCCGCAAGCTCCCTCACCAGCCAGAGGAAATTTTTCTGCGGATTGAAGCGCCCGATGGCGGCCAGCTCCAGCGGCTGGGATGGCGGGCGGGCGCCGGCGGCTTTTCCTTCCATCGAAATCCCGTTCAGGATGATGCGCGGCTCAACGCTGTAGGCCTCCCGCGCCAACCCCGCCGCAAAACTGCTGCTGGCGGAAATGCCGGCGGCATTTCTCCAAATCGGTCGGATGAACGGATTCAAAATCCGAAACAGCCCGCCGGTCTGGTCGGGATTTCCGCCAGGGAGGTCGCCGAGGTGCGCGGTCAGAACGTAGGGAACTCCGGTGAGCACCTTGCAGGCCAACGCCAGCGCACCCGTCGGGACTGCAAAGTGGGCATGCACGATGTCGGGCCTCCACTCCCGGATGTGGCGCAGCGAAGGAAGGAACGAAGTCGCCAGATACCCGAACATTTCCGGCACCGTGCAGAAGTCCGCGCGGCGGCGGAATCCGGAGGTGCGGAAAATTTCGACACCGTCCCGGACCTCCTGCTCTGGAAGATCCGGCATCCGGACCGTTTGGACGCGCACGCTGTGTCCGCGACGAACAAGCGCGGCCGCCACATTGTGGGCCATCCTCCCCCCGCCGCCGCCCACCGGCGGGTATTCGTAGCAGAGGACAAGAATTTTCATTTCAGAAACCGGTCGTAAATCTGCTCGACCTCGCGGCACATGCGCCCGGCGGAAAACCTGCGCGAGATTTTTTCCGAGGCCGCCGCGCCCATGTCCCTTGCGAGAGAGGGATTTTCGATCAGCTGGCAGACCCGTTCGCAGAATATTTTTGCATCGCCGGAGGGGACGAGGAACCCATCCCGGCCATCATCGACAACTTCCGCGATCCCATCGAGCGCGGAGGCGACGACAGGCACGCGCATCGCCATGGCCTCGAGGAGGGTCATGGGCAGGCCCTCAAAAAGCGAGGGCATCAGCAGGACATCCGCCGCCAGATAGACCTGGCGGGCATCGGGGACATATCCACAAAAATGCAGCCTCTCCTCCAAACCGGATTCTCTCGCGAGCTTCCGAAGCATCCCTTCCTCCGGCCCCTCGCCCGCGAGCAGGAAAACCGCCCCCGGGTGACGCTTCAAAACTTCAGCAGCGACCCGGATGAAGAGCGAAAATCTTTTCTGGGGATTGAGGCGGCCGACGGCGGCGACAACCGGGACATTATCCGGAAGCCCCAGCGCTTTTCCGGCCTCCGCCCTTGTCCCGCAGGTTGCCGAAAACCTCCGCAGGTCGATGGCATTTTGGATGAGCGTGATATTTTCCGGGGGCACGCCTTCGCGCCTGATGAGGAACCCTCGGCAGGAATCCGAGACGGCGATGACGTGCGAAGCCAGGCGGTTCGAGAGCGTGTCCAGCGCGAGCCGGACGCGGTCGTTCGCCCGGTAGTCGTCATTCGTGTGGTCGTGGTTCAGAATGACGGGCACCCGGCAGAGCCGCCCGATCGGCTTGGCGATGATGTTCGAAGCGACGAGGTGGCAGTGGAGGATGTCGAAATTCCCGCGCAGCAGAAGCGCCGGGAGGCTGGCCGCATACCACGGAAAAAGTTTGTGAGGCGAAAGCGAGTGGAGCGGAATCCCGAGCGCCGCCATGCGCTCCCAATAAACCCCGCGGCCGTGCATCGTGGCGACCTCATGGGAAAAGCGTTCCCGGTCCCCGCAGGTTGCCAGATTCAACACCACCTCCTGGGCTCCACCGAGATGGAGGCTGTCGATCACGTGCAGAACCTTTTTCACGCCACCACCTCCACGTTCTGCCGCGACAACCATTCCTGCCAGACATACTCGCACCAGAGGAACAGACGCTCGTCCGAGTGCCCGCTCATGTGCCGCGCGAGCTTCTCGCTCAACAGATCATTGCCCGGCTGCGGCGCGATGCGCCCGGTGCGCAGCCATTTTCCAACCGGCGACCCGAAGCCCTTCTTTTTCCGCTGGACGATCGCCTCCGGCAGGAGAGGCTTTGCCGCCAGCTTGAGCAGATACTTTGTCGTATTGCCGCGGAGTTTGAACCGATGGGGAAGCTTCCTCGCGAAGTCCGCTACTTCGATGTCCAGAAACGGGCTCCGGACTTCCAGCGAGTTCATCATGCTGGCACGGTCGGCTTTCTGGAGGATGCCGTCCTGAAGATAGATCTCGGTGTAGAATTGCAGCGTGCGGTCCACAGGATCGTCGTTGTGGCAGGTCTCCCACGCGTGGATCGCCTCGCCGTAGATGTCCTCGATGTCAAAGCGGGAGCCGGTCAGGCGCGCGAGTTCCGACGGCTCGAGCGCCCCGAGCCACACCGGGTTCCAGAGCCTCGCATCGTGGCTCAGCCCGCGCAGCGTGCGCTTGATTTTGAAATCCATACTAATGTTGGCATGCGAGACGGGGAGAAAACCCGCCAGCATCCTCAGGCCCTCATGGATCGGCCGGGGCGTGACGCGGGAGTAGAGGCTGGCGAGCCGCAGGGCGCGGAAGGGATCATACCCGGCAAAAAGCTCATCCCCGCCGTCTCCTCCGAGCGCCACCGTCACCTTGCTGCGCGCAAAGCGCGAGAGAAGCCAGGTCGGCAGCAGCGAGCCGTCGCCCTGGGGTTCGTCGAGCATGTCGAAAATCCGGGGCAGGGAATCCAGCGCGGCATCGAGGTCCAGGATTTGCTCGTGATGGGAGGTCTTGAGATGCCCGGCCATGAGCTTCGCGGGAGCCGACTCGTCAAACGATGGCTCGGTAAAGCCGATGTTGAAGGTGCTGAGCAAATGCCCGCCGATCTCCTGGGCGGCCAGCGCCGCGATGAACGAGGAGTCGATTCCGCCGCTCAAAAAAACCCCGAGCGGAACGTCGGCCATGAGCCGTCGGCGGGTCGCGCGGTGGACGACCTCGCGCAACTCGTCTGCCAGCTCAGCGTCCGTTGACGATGGTTCGATGGGCTCGATCACATACCGCCAATACCGGGACACCCGGCAGGCGGAACCGTTTTCTTCCACCACGAGATTGTGGGCAGCCGGCAGCTTCCAGATCCCGTCGATCGCGGACCATGGTGCCGGGATCAGCGCATGGGCAAAAAATTTAACGCGGGCGAGCTCCGAGACGTTGCGGGGTGCCGCCGGATGCAGCAGGAGGGAGGTGAGCTCGGAGGAAAAACCGAACGCCCCCGCCCGCTGAAAATAGTAGAGCGGCTTTTTCCCGAAGCGGTCGCGGCTGAGGAACAGGCTCCGCCGATCCAGATCCCAGATCGCGAATGCCCACATGCCGTTGAGATGCCCGGGCAGCTCCTCGCCCCACTCCCTCCACCCGTGGAGGAGAACCTCGGTGTCGGAATGGTCGGTCTGAAAATGGTGCCCCCTCCCGGCCAGCTGCGCCCGCAGCTCGGCGTGGTTGTAAATCTCGCCGTTGAAGACCACCACCGTCCGCCCGTCCACTGATGACATCGGCTGTCCGCCCCCGCCAAGATCCAGAATCGACAGCCTCCGGTGCCCGAGGTGAAGCCCGTGGTCCGTGTCGACGAAGAATCCCTCCGCATCGGGCCCGCGATGGGCGAGTCGCGCCGTCATCGCCTCGAGATCGCCCCGATCTCCGGTGCCGAGGAATCCGGCAATCCCGCACATCAGCGACCCTCCGGCGGACAGCTCAGATTCCGTGTCCCGCTCACCATGTAGATGGACTTGTTTTGCGATTCGTGAAACGTGCGCGTGATCATCTCGGCCAGCAGGCCCATGAGGACGCAGATCATGCCGGTCATGAACGAAAAGACTGCCATCATCGGCAGCGGGGTCGCCGTGAAATACCAGCCGAGCGAGCGCATGTAGAAGGTCCACGCGGTAAAAACAAACGAGGCCACAAAAAACATCATCCCCCAGAACCCGAAGAGATACATCGGCTTGAGCATGTATTTGTCCAGGAACTTCACCGTCACCAAATCCAGCAGCACCTTGAGCACCCGCTCGAACCCGTATTTCGAATGCCCTGACGTGCGGGCGAAGTGGTTCACCGGGATCTCGGAGATCCGGGCCCCGTGCCACTTTGCGTAGATCGGAAGGAAGCGGTGCATCTCACCATAAAGCCGCACGCCTTTGATCACCTCCGCTCGATACGCCTTGAGGGAGCAGCCGAAATCGTGCAGGGGAACGCCCGAGACTGCGGAGATCAACTTGTTGGCCATGATGCTCGGCAGGTTCCGCTGGAGCGCGTTGTCCTGCCGGTCCTTGCGCCAGCCGGAGCAGACTTCGTAACCCTCGTCCAGTTTCGCCAGCATCCGGGGGATATCCTCGGGATCGTTCTGGCCGTCCCCATCCATCGGGATAATGGTGTCGCCGCTGGCAAAATCAAACCCGGCCATCATGGCGGCGGTCTGGCCAAAGTTGCGGCGGAAATGCACGACTTTCACCCGGGGGTCTGCGGCGGCCAGCCCGTCGAGGATCCCGGCGCTGCCGTCCACGCTGCCGTCGTTGACAAATATGATCTCCCACGGCTCCCCGTGCCTGTCCATGACGATCCTGACTTTTTCGAAGAGCGGCAGGAGGGCGTCCTGCTCATTGTAAACCGGAACTGACAAGGAAATCATCGTCCGTTTGTTTTCCTTCGCCTGCGGGCTGCGGTCAAGGGAATCCGCCGCCCTTTTCGGCCGCCGGCCATGATTTCCGGCTTGGAGCGCCCGCCGTTGTATGCGATTCAGAGGCTGCTCATGAAAATTTACACCGGCACCGGCGACCTGGGCGAGACGAGCCTGTTTTCGGGCCAGCGGGTTCGGAAGACCCATCCGCGCGTCGCCGCTTACGGGACACTGGACGAGATGAACTCGGTCCTCGGAGCTGCGGTCGCCGCCGGCCCGACGCCGCCCGTGCGCACGGCTCTGCTCGCCCTTCAGGCCCAAACCTTCGACCTCTGCGCGGATCTGGCCACCGTGATGGAACCCGGGCGGGCCACCCGCATCACAGAGGCGGACATCGGCGCGATCGAAAACGAAATGGACCGCATCACGGCCCTGCTTCCGGAGATTAAAAAATTTGCGCTTCCCGGAGGAACCCCCGCCGCGTGCCAGATCCACATCGCGCGGACAGTTGCCAGGCGGGCGGAACGGGAAGCCCTCGCGGTCGAGGACCCTGCGCCGGTCGCGCGGACGCCGATGATCTTCCTCAACCGGCTATCGGATTACCTCTACCTTCTCGCGAGGTATGAGAACCATCTCGCCGGAGCAGTCGAGACGGACTGGATTCCCAAGGGATAAAAAAACGGCCGCCAGCAGGATCCCTGTGGGCGGCCGTTGAAAAAGGGAGGCGAGACGTTCAGTTCGGGTCGCGCTGGTAGGTGCGGCAGTAGTTATACCGTGTGTCAAACCCGAGCTCTGGCGGAAACTCCTGGTAGCCGGAATTGATCCAGGGGATATCGCTGCGGTAGGCGGGGTAGTAGGTCCCGTTTTTTGTCGGGAACGGGAAGAGGACGACCTCGTAAATCCCGTAGCCAAGGCGGGCGAGCGCGCGACCCACGCCGCGCACTACGCCGTAGCTCGCGGCGGCCGAGTTGCCCTCGGCGTAGTTGACCGCCCAGATCTGATCGGGGATCTCGGTGACCCCGAATGCGATGTTCGCAAGGCCCCGCCCGAGCTTGCGTGTCGGACCGTAATCCGATGCGGGTGGACATTGAATGTCTGCAAACGCCGTGGCGGCGAATGCCAGCATGAGAAGGAGGGCTGCAGCTTTCATATAAGTTGTTCCTAACCCGAAAACCCGTTCGGAAGCAAGAAGAAAACCTCTGCGCGACAGAAGAAAACCTCTACGAGTGATACTCCTGCAAGCTCCTGACCTGATACCCGTTCTGCTGGATGGCGCGGATGGCGGCCACGCTGGCGCGGGCGCCGCGCAGGGTTGTCATGGTCGCCACGCGCGCCGCGACCCCGGCGCTACGGATGACGGTCTCGTCCCGGCGGGGCTGCTGCCCGCTCGGCGTGTTGAGGATAAAATGGATCTCGCCGTTCTTGATCAGGTCCAAAACATTCGGGCGGCCCTCCTGGATTTTGAGCAGAGTCTTGACGGGGACGCCGGCGTCGGCGAGGAGCTTTGCCGTGCCGGAGGTGGCGTGGATCTTGAATCCCAGGCCCACAAAATCGCGCGCGACCTCGATCGCTGCCGGCTTGTCGGTGTCCTTGACGCTGATGAAGACATTTCCTTTTGTCGGCAATGGCGGCTGGGCGGACATCTGGCTTTTCGCGTAGGCGATGCCGGGGTCGGGGTCGATGCCCATGACCTCGCCCGTCGAGCGCATCTCCGGCCCGAGAATGATGTCCACCCCGGGAAATTTGATGAACGGAAATACGGCTTCCTTGACCGAATAGTATTTGGGGATCTTCTCCTCCGTGAACCCGAGCTCCCGGAGCGTGGCTCCGGCCATGATCTTCGCGGCCAGCTTGGCGAGAGGGACCCCGATGGCCTTGCTCACAAAAGGAACTGTGCGCGAGGCGCGCGGGTTGACCTCGAGGATGTAAACGTCCTCGTCCTTGATCGCGAACTGGACGTTCATGAGCCCGCGGACATCGAGCTCCTTCGCCATGGAAATCGTGGCGCTCTTGATCGTCGCGAGCGTTTCGGGCGAGAGCGAAAAGCTGGGGATCACGCACGCGCTGTCGCCGGAGTGGATCCCCGCCTGCTCGATGTGCTCCATCACCCCGCCGATGACGCAGGTCTCGCCGTCCGCGATGCAATCGACGTCGACCTCGGTCGCGTCCTCGAGGAAGCGGTCCACCAGCACCGGGCGCTCGGGGCTGGCGGCGACGGCCGTGCGGATGTATCGGCGCAGATCCGTTTCGTCGTGGACGATCTCCATGGCGCGACCGCCGAGCACGAAGGACGGGCGCACGAGAACGGGGTAGCCGATGCGCGAGGCGACGGCGACAGCCTCCTCCTCGTTCGTGGCAGTCCCGCCCTGCGTCTGGCGGAGGCCTAATTTGTCGAGCATCGCGGAGAAATGCTTGCGATCCTCGGCCATCTCGATGCTTCGGGGCTGGGTTCCTATGATTTGACATCCGTTCGCCGAGAGCCCGGCGGCGAGGTTCAGCGGGGTTTGCCCGCCAAACTGGACGATGATCGCGTCGGCATTCTCCCGCTCGTAAATATTCAGCACGTCCTCCAGCGTCAGCGGCTCAAAATAGAGCTTGTCGCTGGTGTCGTAATCGGTCGAGACCGTCTCGGGGTTCGAGTTGACCATGATCGTTTCCCACCCGAGTTCCTTGAGCGCGAACGCGGCATGGACGCAGCAGTAGTCGAACTCGATCCCCTGCCCGATCCGGTTCGGCCCGCCGCCGAGGATCAGCACTTTCTTTTTGTCGCTCTTCCGCGTCTCGTCCTCGTCGCCGTAGGTCGAATAATAATACGGGGTGTAGGCCTCGAACTCCGCCGCGCACGTATCCACCAGCCTGTAGGTCGGAACGACGCCGAGCGTCTTTCTCTGAATGCGGATCCCGGGCTCGGTCGAGCCGGTGAGGTGCGCGAGCTGGCGGTCGGAGAAGCCGAACTTTTTGGCGCGACGAAAATCCCCCGCATCCCGCAGCCCGCTTTTCGCAATCCGGCTTTCTTCAACAACAATCAGCCGGATGTGTTCGAGGAACCATGGGTCGATCTTGGAGAGATCGAAAATATCTTCGACCGTCAGCCCGGCTTGAAACGCGTATCGGATGAAGAAGATCCGGTCGGCGCCCGGGATGCGCAGCTTCTGTTTGATGGTGTCGAGGTCGGGGGAGGCGTCCTTGCCGTCGGCCCCGAGCCCGAACCGCCCGATCTCGAGCGAGCGGAGCGCCTTCTGCAGCGATTCCTTGAATGTCCTGCCGATGGCCATCGCCTCGCCGACGCTCTTCATTTGCGTGGTCAGCGTCGGGTCCGCCTTCGGGAACTTTTCAAACGTGAACCGCGGCACCTTGGTGACCACGTAGTCGATCGAGGGCTCGAAGCACGCCGGGGTCTCGCGAGTGATGTCGTTCTTGAGCTCGTCGAGCGTGTAGCCGACCGCGAGCTTCGCGGCGATCTTGGCGATCGGAAATCCGGTCGCCTTCGACGCCAGCGCCGAGCTGCGCGAGACGCGGGGGTTCATCTCGATGACCACCATGCGGCCGTTTTCGGGGTTCACCGCAAACTGGATGTTCGACCCGCCGGTCTCGACGCCGATCGCCCGGATCACCGCGAAGCTCGCGTCGCGCATCGCCTGGTATTCCTTGTCCGTGAGCGTCTGGATCGGGGCGACCGTGATCGAGTCGCCGGTATGGATCCCCATCGGGTCCAGGTTTTCGATCGAGCAGATCACGACACAGTTGTCCGCCCGGTCGCGCATCACCTCCATCTCGAACTCCTTCCAGCCCAGAAGCGATTCCTCGATCAGCACCTCGGTGACCGGAGAGAGGTCGAGCCCCCGCCGCACGATTTCCTCAAGCTCCTCGCGGTTGTAGGCGATGCCGCCGCCCGCGCCCCCCAGCGTGAACGCCGGGCGCACGATGAGCGGGAAGCTCCCGATCTCGACGGCCACGGCCGCCGCCTCGTCCATCGTGTGGGCCACGCCCGAGTGCGCGCAATCGAGCCCGATCTCGATCATGATATTTTTGAAAATCAGGCGGTCCTCGCCGCGCTGGATCGCCTCCGCGTTCGCCCCGATGAGCCGCGCCCCGTGGCGCTCGAGCGCGCCGTTCCCGACCAGCGCCATCGCCGCGTTCAAGGCCGTCTGCCCGCCGAGCGTCGGGAGCACGGCATCCGGCTTCTCCCGCTCCAGAATTTTTTCGATCGCCTCGGGCGTGATCGGTTCGACATAAGTCCGCTGCGCGAACTCCGGGTCGGTCATGATCGTGGCCGGGTTCGAGTTGACCAGAACCACATCGTAGCCTTCCTCCGCCAGCGCCTTGCAGGCCTGGACGCCGGAATAGTCGAATTCGCAGCCCTGCCCGATGACGATCGGGCCGGAGCCGATGAGGAGGATTTTTTTGATGGAAGTATCCTTGGGCATGATGCGGCGGGCAGACTACGCCAACCCGGTCCCCGAGGGCAACGAAATGCGTGGCGGAAATTTTTCGCCCCTCCTCCAACCCGGCATCTGCCCGCGAATGCCGCCAATCAACGCGAATGAAAGCAAGAACATCGCAGGCATCACAGAACAGAAGGTCCTGTGATGTCGGGAGAAGGAGAAGTCAAAAAAACGAGGCATCAATGATGGAGAGGACATCGTCCAGCAGATCCTGAGGTGCGCGTTCAATCAGCTTCATTCCGCGCGAGCGAAAATCGAGCGACTTAACCTGCTCGCACATCACGAAACCCGTCAGGGATGTGCGGCCCGCGAGGGGCACATGAAAAGGCACACCCCGGTCCGTATTGGTGATCGGACAGCAGATCGCCATCCCTGTGCCTTTGTTAAAAGCGGAGGTTTATTCGCCGACTTCGAGGCCCATCTGGCGGGCGGTGCCGCAGAGGGTGCGGAACGCGGCTTCGTCGTCGCGAGCGTTCATGTCCTTGAATTTGATTTTGACGATGTCCATCACCTGCTTCTTGGTGAGCTTACCGACCTTCGTCTTGTTCGGCTCCTTCGAACCGGAAGCCAGGCCGGCTGCCTTTTTGAGGAGAACCGCGGCCGGCGGGGATTTTGTGATGAAGGTGAAGGTCTTATCTTTATAGACCGTGATGACCACCGGCAGGATGTCTCCGGCCTGCTTCTGGGTCGCCGCATTGAATTCTTTGCAGAAGGCCATGATGTTCACGCCCTGCTGACCGAGGGCCGGGCCGACCGGAGGAGCCGGATTTGCCTGCCCCGCGGGAATCTGCAACTTGATTTGTCCAACAATTTCTTTCGCCATAAGAGTGATCCGCTGGTTGAGCGGAAAAGGGGGTAAGGAAATCACCTCTCCCAGCAGGAAGCAAGAAGAATCTCCCCCGGGATGCAAATAATATATCAGGGCGCTTTCTATTGGCAGGCAGGAGAGGGATTTTTGGCATGGCGGTTTTGGGACAAGCAGTATTTTTCGTGGCGTGAGTCCTGATGCCCGACCGGTTTCATGCGCGCGTTCTCTTCCAGAAAATACTGCTACCCAGAATGGGAGCTTGCGGCTAGAATGCCCACAGAGGTTTGGCCCGAGAGTCAGCCCCCGTAGCACCTGCGGCGACCAAAAATCTGCTATCCTGCTTATCAACACTTTCCAAAACGTGAGGAGGCGCACACAAAATCGAGAATTCTGGTTTCGCCGCCCGCTCTCCCCTTGGCTTTTCGGCTAAAATGCCTAAGAATAGTTTTATTTTTCATGATGTCCGGGGGTCCCGCTGGCGGCGCTTCAAGTTTCTCGCCGGGCTGGGGGTCTTCGTGGGGATCACGGCGTTGGTCTTGTTCGTTCAGGCGCTCTTTGTGCCGCCCCATTTCGATCAGCCCAACTCGCTCCAAAATCTGAAGAAGCAGATCAGGACCTACGCAAAACTGGCCCGGCCCGCCGAGAGAAGTGATAGCGACAAGGCGCTCACCAGGCAACTAGCCCGCGCGACCCCCGTCCCGACAAACCGGACGGCTCCTCTCCCGGTGGTTAATCCTGGCATCCGGGCGGCATTTTTTGCTGGCTGGGATGAGGAAGCTTTCCGTTCGCTCGCGTTGAACCAGCCTCTTCTCACGCATCTCTGCCCGGAGTGGCTTTCGTTCTCGAGCGTGGAGGAAGGCATCAAGGAAGATGAGGATGCGGGGCTGGAGAGAATCCCGGCGTCAAAGTCGTTCAAGCTCATGCCGGTTCTGTCCAATCTCGCGGGCAGCAAGCGGATGCCCGAGGGCGTGGAGTTCCTGGCGCAGTCAGGTGGGCAGGAGAGGGAGAAGTTCATCGAGCAACTGGCCGGGCATCTTCGCAAGGTGAAGGCGGCGGGGGTGGCGATAGATTGGGAGGAGGTCGATCCGGGGCTGGCCGACGAACTGACCGATCTCATCTCCACCATCGCGGATGGACTCAGGGCACGCGGGCTCGAGACATGGCTGTGCGTGACAATGGACGCGGGGTTTGGGGCCTACGATTTTGACCATCTGGCAACGCACGTGGACAGGTTTGTCGCCCTTCTCCATGACGAAAACGGGGAGGTGGACTCGGCCGGTCCGCTGGCCTCGCAGGATTGGTTTGACGGGTGGATGAAGGTCATCAGCCGGTGCGCCTCGCCGGAAAAATGGATCGCCTCGCTGGGAAGCTACGGCTGCGACTGGGAGGAGGGGGCCAGGACCGGCGAGCAGATCTCGTTTGCGGACGTGATGAGCCGCGCGGGAAATTCCGGCACATCCGGCATCCAAACCGCAGGGCCGACGTTCAACGGGAGCTTTTCCTACTACTACGAAGGGAAAGGCCACGACGTCTGGTTTCTGGATGCCGCCTCGTTTGCGAACCAGCTCGACGCCGTGAGGGACTATGGTTTCGGCGGGGTGGCGTTGAACCGCCTGGGGATCGAGGATCCCGCCGTATGGAAAATCATCGCGGCGGACATGGAGGGGAAACCATTCAAGCCCGGACCGTCGATACCTGGCGGAAACGCGATCACCTCGATCGGGGAGGGGGAAATCGTGAGCCTCGATCCCACCGCATCAAACGGGCGGCGCACGTTTTCCAAGGATTCCCATGGCGACCTCTCCTGCCGATACGATGCGCTGCCATCCTACCCGACGCTTTTCCGGATTGGCTCCAGCCAGGAGGGGGCGGTCGCCCTGACATTTGATGACGGGCCGAACCCGGAGTGGACGCCCGCCATTCTTGACATCCTCAAAGAAAAGGGTGTCAAAGCCACGTTTTTTGTGGTCGGAAGCGAAGCGGAGCGCCACCCGGAGATTGTCCGGAGAATCGTTGCGGAAGGCCACGAAATCGGAAACCACTCCTTCTCTCATCCCAATCTTGCGGAGGCCCCGCCCGCGCTGATCCGGCTCGAACTCAATGCCACCCAGAGGCTGATCGAATCCCTGACGGGACGCTCCACGACGCTCTTCCGCCCGCCCTACAACGCCGACTCGCGCCCCTCGAATATCGAGGAGCTCGTGCCCATTGAAATCGCGCAGTCCCTCGGCTACATGACGATCCTGGAAAATGTCGATCCGAAGGATTGGCAGAAGCCGGACAAAAGCCAGCTCATCGACCGCGCCAAGGCCGAGCTTCCCCAGGGGAACATCATCCTGCTCCACGATGGCGGCGGGGACCGCAGCGCGACGGTGGCCGCGCTGCCCGCGATCCTCGACTACCTCGAAGAACGGGGGAACCGCCCGGTCCTGATCAGCAACCTGCTCGGGCTCGATGAGGAAAAGGTCATGCCCACCGTGACTGCGGACAAAAGATCCATCCACAGCCTGGCCAGCGGCCTCGGGTTCCAGATCCTTCATCACGCGCAGGATTTCCTGCACATATTTCTCGAGGTGGCGACGATCCTTGTCCTCCTCCGCACCGTGCTGGTCCTCATCCTCGCGCGCACGCACAAAAACCCGTCCGCCAAAACCGGCTTCGTGGCTCCCGCGGTGACGATTCTTGTCCCCGCTTTCAACGAGGAAAAGGTGATTTCTAAAACCATCGGGTCCCTGCTCGCTTCGAAGTATGCCGGGAAGATGGAGATCCTGGTGATCGATGACGGCTCGACGGATGCCACCGCCGCCGCCGTGCTCGCCATCAAGGATCCCCGGGTCCGCCTGATCAGCCAGAAAAATGCGGGGAAGGCCCACGCGCTGCAAAAAGGCGTCGAGGAGTCCACCAGCGAATTTCTGGTATTTGTGGATGCCGACACCCAGTTCGAAAGCGAGGCGATCCACCACCTGATATCCGCCTGCCAGGACCCGAAGGTCGGGGCCGTGTCCGGCCATGCGAGAGTCGGGAATCAGAAGAAGTTTCTGGCGAGGTGCCAGGACCTGGAATACGTGTGCGGATTCAATCTCGACCGGCGGGCGTATGCCGCGTGGAACTGCATCACCGTCGCGCCCGGAGCGATCAGCGCCGTCCGGAAATCGGCGGTCCTTGCCGCCGGAGGATTTTCCTACGAGACGCTCGCGGAGGACACGGACCTGACGCTCTCGATCCACAAGGCCGGCTACCGCATCGAATACCAGCCCGAGGCGGTCGCGCACACCGAGGCTCCCGAGACGTTTTCCGCGCTCGCCCGCCAGCGGTTTCGCTGGGCCTACGGCACGCTGCAGTGCGCGTGCAAGCACCGGGATATTATTTTTAATCCGAAGTTCAAAGCGCTCGGCTGGTTCAGCCTGCCGGGCATCTGGTTTTTCCAAGTGATCCTTGTGGCGTTCTCGCCGTTCATCGATCTCCTCTTTCTCCAGTCGCTCGTCTTCGGAAACATGTGGGATATCCTGCCCTACTTTTTGGCCTTCCTTCTGTGCGACCTCCTCCTGTCTGTGGCGGCCGTCGCCATGGAGGGCCTGCCTCTGCGCACGGCTCTCCGGGTCATCCCCCAGCGGTTTGTTTACCGTCCGCTGCTGAGCTACGTGATCTGGAAATCCATCCTGCACGCGCTCCGCGGGGCGTTGGTCGGATGGGGGAAGCTGCAGCGGACGGCCACCGTTACGATGCCATGAAACGAATCCTGCTCTGCCTGGCCCTTTGCGTCTCTCGGCTGACCGCCGCCGATCCGCCACCCGCGAGCCCGAAGGCCATCCCGCTGCCTGCGGGAGTTATGTTCGGCGCCTATATCGACTTTGGCGAAACCGAGGATCATGTGACGCTGGAGGCCATCGAGGACTTCGAGAAGCTCGTGGGAAAACCGCCCGCGATCATCGCCTCATCGAGCTACTGGGGAGAGCAGAGCTTCCCGTCAAAAAATCTCGCGCTGATTTCCCGGCACGGGGCGATCCCCATCATCTACTGGTCGCCCTGGGACAGGCCCTACGGCGAAGAAAAAGGGCCCGACCGGTTTTCACTCCGGGAGATTCTCGCAGGAAAATGGGATGCCTACATCGACAGTTGGGCCGATGGGGCCAAGGCGTTCGGCAAGCCGTTTTTCGTCTCGTTCTGCAACGAGATGAACGGGTCCTGGTTCCCGTGGTCCGGGATTTTCTACGGGGCCGAGAGCGGGGGCAACGCGGTGTTCAAGCAGGCCTGGAAATACGTCGTGGACCGGGTGAGGGCGCGCGGAGCGAACAACATCCTGTGGGTTTTTCACGTCAACGCGTTTCCCGGTATCAACGACGTCTGGAACATGATGGCATCTTACTACCCTGGTTCCGACTACGTGGACTGGCTGGGCATCAGCGTCTATGGAAAGCAGTTTCGCTACCAGGGAAACTGGGCAAATTTCCGCGACCTGATCAAATGGCCCTACGAGGAAATCACCGCCCTCGATCCCAACAAGCCCGTGATGCTCGCCGAGTTCGGCGTCGGGGATTTTCCAAAGTCCGGCGACAAGGCCAAATGGATCAGGGACGCCTTCGCGATGATCCCCGAGCGGCCACGGATCAAAGCCGCCATCTACTGGCACGAGCGCTGGCAGAACGATGACGGCACTTTCAGCAACCTGCGCATCAACTCCTCCCCCAAGGTCCTGGAGGCATTCCGGGAGGGGGTTGCGCGGCCCGATTGGATCGGCTCAAAGGGGAAGGCCGACCCCCGCTGAGCAAAATTTCAGTATCGGCCGTGTTTGTCGACCAGTTTGATGATGGCTTGGTAGGTTTCCCACGAGACCTGGGGCGGGACCGAGTGGTCGGAATGGTAAATATACCCGCGATGAGCCATGCCGGCCGGAAACTT
The DNA here is from genome assembly GCA_037147455.1 of Verrucomicrobiota bacterium. Taxonomy (GTDB): domain Bacteria; phylum Verrucomicrobiota; class Verrucomicrobiia; order Chthoniobacterales; family Terrimicrobiaceae; genus QYQL01. The sequence continues at coordinate 25,939 of JBAWVC010000004.1, forward strand.
TGTGGTGATCTCCTCCTCGATCAAATCGAGATCGTTGGTGATCATCTTCATCACGTCGATGTTGCCGAAGAACGTGAAGCGATCCCCGTAATCCGGTGCCAGCTTGCGGATGTCCATGCTGGCTTTTGATTCGAGCGGCTGGAGGCAGTCGAACCCGGCCTTCGCGTAAAGGTCGAGCACGCCGTTCACATCGCCGTCCGTATGGTAAATGAATTTCATCCGGTGCGCGTGCGCCCAGTCGGCGAGCCGCTTGTGGTCGGGCCAGATGAGATCCCGATACATCGCGGGAGAGCACATCGTGGCGTGGTTGAACGCCATGTCCCCGTAGATCCACAGGCCGTCGGGCTGGATGCCCGTCGCCATGACCGCATCCAGGTTGCGGATCACCTGGTCGGTGAACGTGAGCGACACATCCTGGATCCATTCGGGATCTTCGGCCATCGCCATCAGGGTGATCTCGTCGCCCAAAACGCTCCGGGTTTCCTCGAACGGCTCGACCGAGGTGAGATGGCACCAGCGGCCTTTCTTGCGGCCGGCCCGATACGACCGGACGATCGCATCCGGATCGACCTGCAGGCCGGCGTCGAGCAGGGCCGGCTTGTAGGTCTCCTGCCAGATCTCGCGGGTCTCGCAGCCGAACCCGATGTGCTCCGGCGTCCCGCTTTTTGATTTCCAGTAGCGGACGACTTTCCCCTGGCCATCGCGGATGACGCGGGTCTCGGCATCTTCCTCCAATAGATCCTCCTGCCCGGGAAACACCTGCGGCCACAGCCAGTTCAACGAGTGAAAATCCGTTTCCAGAAGATCCAGGACGGCACTTTGCCCGCCGCGCAACCCCTCTTTTTCCCACCGGAGGATCGTCTCCCCCCAAAACGACTCATGTCTCGGAACGCGATCCTGGTCGCGGTGTTCCATTGCGCGGTTGACGCGCTCTCTGCCGGTCAGTGGTGTCATAATGATAAGCGGTTCATCCCTACAGCAGATCCTGCTGCGAAGGCTTTTGAGGGGCGACCATGCCGAGCTTGCGATAAGCTTTGGGCATGGCGACGCGGCCCTGGGGGGTGCGTTTGAGGAACCCCTGCATGATGAGGAACGGCTCGTGGACCTCCTCGATCGTTCCGGGTTCCTCGCCGAGCGCGACGGACAGGCTGTTGACGCCGACCGGCCCCCCGTCGAAGAGCCCGATGATCGCTTCGAGGATCCGCTTGTCCATCTCGTCGAATCCCTCCTCGTCGATTTCGAGCATCGTGAGCGCGTCCGCCGCGACGGCGGCGTCGATTTTTCCGTCGGCCCGAACCTGGGCGAAATCCCTGACCCAGCGCAGGAGGTTGTTCGCGATGCGGGGCGTGCCGCGGGACCGGCGCGCGATCTCCGGGGCGGCTCCTCCGAGGATCTCGGTCCCGATCAATCCCGCGCTCCTGGAAATAATCCCCGCCAGCTGCTCGGCCGGATAATAATCCAGCCGGCAGTTCATGCCGAAGCGGGATCGCAGCGGCTCGCTGATCATCCCCGCCCTGGTCGTGGCGCCGATCAGCGTGAACGGGGCCAGATTCAGGCGAACGCTCCGCGCGCTCGGCCCTTGGTCGATCACGATGTCCAGTTTGAAATCCTCCATCGCCGGATACAGATACTCCTCGATCGCGGGCTGGAGGCGGTGGATTTCGTCGATAAAAAGAATCCCTCCCCGCTCGATGTTGGTGAGGAGCCCGGCGAGGTCCCCCGCCTTCTCGATCATCGGTCCGCTGGTCGTGCGGACCTCCGCTCCCATGGCATTTCCGATGATGTAGGCCAGAGTCGTTTTTCCGAGCCCGGGCGGTCCGCTGAGGAGGATGTGCTGGAGGGAATCCCCGCGCTGGAGCGCGGCATCCACCATGAGGCGTAGACGGGCCACCGTCTTCTCCTGCCCCGAGAACTCCTCAAATAGCGGCGGCCTTAACGAGACTTCGAAAGCGGCATCGAGCGGCTCCGGATCGGGGGATTTCGGGTCGGGCCGGCTCATGCGAAAATGCCGGCTGGTGGCCTAAAGCTGAAAGCGGCGTCTACGAAACACGCTCGGTGTTCCGCTGCGTAGCGGAATTCTGAAAGAATTTCGATGCTGGCATCGGACGCGCGGACCGCATTTACGAAACACGTTCCTTGTTCCGCTACGTGGGAAGCCGTTTGCGGCCTAAAACGGGATGTCGTCATCCGGTTCCGATGACTTCGGCGGTTGCTGCTGAGCCGGAGCCGGACGGGTGGTCCGCTGGGGGCGGGATTCGTGCTGTCCGCCTCCTTCTTCCTCGGGACCTCCACCGCCCGAAGACGGGCGGCTCCCGAGGAGTTGGAGGTTTTCTCCGACGACCTTCATGCGGCTGCGCTTCTGCCCGGAGGTTTTGTCCTCCCAGGTATCCATGCGCAGGCGTCCCTCGATGTAGATGGGGCGGCCCTTTTTTGCATATTCGCCCGCGATTTCCGCGAGGCGTCCCCAGAGCTCCACATCGACGAAGATCGTCTCCTCGCGCTTCTCGCCGTTGTCGAGCGTGTAGTTGCGGTTGATTGCGAGACCGACATCCGCGACCGCGCTCCCTTTCGGGGTGAACTTGACCTCGGGATCGCGCGTCACGTTCCCGATCAGGATGACTTTGTTGACGTTGGCCATGGTGCTGGAGTGGGTTAGGCGGCGACCGCCTTTTTCTTTGAAGGAAGCTGCAGGTAATTCTGCAGCATCACATCGTCTTCAAGCTTCAACTTCTTCTGGAGCTTGTCAATCACGGCGGGGTCCGCCTCGAAAATAAAGTTCACAAAATAGGCGGATTTCGTGTGGTGCGTCTCGTAGGAGAGCTCGCGTTTTTCGAGCCGCTGGACCTGCTCGATGACCGCGCCCTCGGCGGCGATCACCTTTTCCAGGCGCTCGATGGTTTCCTTTGCGGTGTCTTCTTTTCCCCGGGTATCCAGGGCCAGCAGTGCTTCGTAACGTTTCATGGTTCTTGTGGTTTTTGGTTGAATTGATTCATGGCGGCCTCGATCCCGCGGGCGTTCGCGAATTCGAAGGCATCGGCGGCGCGGGAGACTGCCTCCTGGAGGGCAGGCATCTCATCGGGCTCAAATTTCCCCAGCACATGGTCGTGCAGGCCCCTTCCCTCGGGGGCGCCGATCCCGACACGCAGGCGCGGGACGGCTTCGCTTCCGAGATGGACGAGGATCGATTCCAGCCCGTTGTGGCCCCCGGCGGTTCCTGACCTGCGCAGGCGCAGGGCGCCGAGCGGGAGGGAGGCATCGTCGATGATGACCATGATCTCCCCGCGCTCGAGCTTGAAATACCGGGCATAGTCTGCGACCGCCTCTCCGCTCAGGTTCATGAACGTCTGGGGTTTCAGGATCGTGCGGCCGCCGCAGGCGGCGACCTTGGAATTCCACTTCGTGTTGAAGGAAAACTGGCAGGCCGACCGCCTCGCCAGCTCGTCCGCGACGAGGAAACCCACATTATGGCGGGTTCCCACGTATTCCTGGCCGGGGTTCCCCAAGCCAGCCACCAGACGAAAAACCGCGGGTTGTTCCACGCGCGAAAGCCCCTACTTTTTCTCCTCGGCACCTGCCGCGGCAGCGTCGGGTTTCTTCTCCTTGATGACTTCGGGAGACTCGGGAGCCGCGGCAGCAACCGGCTCCTCGACCACGGCGGGTTCGGCCACGATAAAGACTGTCAGGTCGGCATCCTCGTCCGCCTCGACACCCGCCGGCAGCGGCAGGTCGCGCACATGGATCGAGTCGCCGATCTTCAGGGCGGAAACGTCCACGCGGATGATCTCCGGCAGGTTCTGCGGGAGACACCTGATCGTCACCGAGCGCATACTCTGCTCCAGAAGCCCGCCGAAATTTTTCACGCCGTCCGACTCACCGAAGGCCTCGATCACGATATCCGCCGAGATTTTCTCGGTCATCGAAACCGCGTGGAAGTCCACATGGAGAACCTCGCGGCGCAGCGGGTGATGCTGGACTTCCTGGATGAGCGAAAGGCGGCTGGTCGATTTTCCCCCCTCTTCGATTTGGAGTTCAACCAGGATGTTTTCGCCCACGGCGTGGGAGAGAAGGGCTTCGATATCGCGCCGCGAGACCTCGAGGTTAGCGGGTTTGTCCTTGGAGCCGTAGATCACGGCGGGAACCCCGCCGCGAGCGCGGACCTGTTTGACCGCGTTGCGGCCGCTTTCGGAGCGGGGGCGTGCGGAGAGTTTTGCTTGCTTGGCCATAAATAATATTTGCTATGTTGGTTTCAGTTCAAAAAGCGAGCTCACCGACTCATCGTCGTGGATGCGCCGGATGCCCTCGCCGAGCAACTCGGCTACCGAGAGCACTTTCACGCGCTGTTCGGATGTGGGGCGGACTGGGACGCTGTCCGTCGTGATCAACTCCTTGATTTCGGAGCCCTTTAATCGCTCAACGGCCAAATCTGTCAAGACCGCGTGTGAAATGCCAGCATAAATATCGAGGGCCCCGTGATCTTTCAGCATCCTGGCCGCGCTGGTGAGCGTGCCGGCGGTTTCGGTGAGGTCGTCCACGATCAGCACGTTCTGCCCGCCGACATCGCCGATGATGTGCGAGGCCTCGGTCTCGCTGGCGCTTTTCCGTTTTTTGACGACGATGGCCAGGCTTGCTCCCAAAGCCTGGGCGTAGGCGGAGGCCATTTTGACTCCGCCGACGTCCGGCGAAACAACCACGAGGTTTCCGATCGCAAGCTTGTGAAGGTGCTCGACCATCACCGGCCGGGCATGGAGGTGATCCACCGGAATATCAAAAAATCCCTGCAGCTGCTGGGCGTGGAGGTCCATGGTGAGCACGCGGTTGACGCCGGCGGCGACGAGAAGGTTGGCGACCAGCTTGGCCGTGATCGGCACCCTCGGCTGGTCCTTGCGGTCCTGCCTGGCGTAGCCGAAAAACGGGATCACTGCGGTGATCCTGGCAGCGCTCGCGCGGCGGGCGGCATCGACCATGATCAGGAGCTCCATCAGGTTTTGGTTCGTCGGCGGGCAGGTGGGCTGGATGATGAACACGTCGCGGCCGCGGATGTTGTCGTTGATTTTGACGTAGGTTTCCCCGTCGGGAAACGAGCTCACCGAAGCATTGCCAAGGCCGACATTCAGGTAATCGCAGATATCGCCCGCAAGAGCCGGGTGGGCGTTACCGGTGAAGATTTTCATCTCCAGATTTTTTGGAAGAATCATGGTATGTTGGCGGAAAAGGCGGCGGGCAAACCTGCGCTGGCGGCTTCTCTATTCGGAGAGCGGGGCCGGGGTGGGCGGAGG
>JBAWVC010000005.1:0-30812 GCA_037147455.1 Verrucomicrobiota bacterium
GGAGCGCGTCCACGAGGAGGCGATCTTTGCTCAGGTCCGCAAGGAAGTCGAAGCGCTCGGCGAGGCAAATCGCCCACTTTGTGTCGCCCTCGACGACACGATCCTGCGCAAGCCGCCCACGGACGCAAACGCCTCTACGGCGAAGCTCTGCCCACCCCGGAGCAAATCCGCCAGGATCCCTCCATCCCCTGGGTTGCCGTCCAGGCGCGGGTCAACGGCAAGTGGAGAAACTTCGAGATCAAAACCATCGCCCCGGTTCGCTGGAGAGCGGCCGGAAAAATGGACCTGCGGCTCGTCGTCATCCGTCCGGTTGGATACCGCCCGCGCCGGGGCGCCAGAATGTCCTACACCCAGCCCGCGTATTTGATCTGCACCGATCCGGACCTGCCTCTGGAGGACCTGCTCCAGGAATACGTCTGGCGCTGGGACATCGAGGTCAACCACCGCGACGAGAAGACCATCCTCGGCGTCGGCCAGGCCCAGGTGCGCAACGAAAACTCCGTAGAAAACATCCCCGCCACCGCCGTGGCCGCCTATGCCATGCTCCTTGTCGCCGCCATCAAAGCCTACGGCAAAGGCGGCAAACCCACCGCTATCCCTCCCGCAAAATGGAGGCGCCCCAGCAGAAAAATAAGACCCTCCACTCAGGACCTGCTCAACGAACTGCGCAGGGAGTTATGGGCAAAAGCCGTCCGCTCAGAGCATTTAAGCGACTTCATGAACGCGGCTCTCCACCGCACGAAGCCCATTAATTGCGAACCCAACCTGCGCAGCACCATCTTCGCCGCCGCAGCTTGAACCAATCTCGAGAGCGGCGCTCTATGAGCGTCGCAAGAAGATCATGCGACGGCGCAGACCGCCGCTACAGATTCATTTCTGGCAATCGACGCTTTCGTGCTTCATAAAGCGTGCCTCTGCATTAGCTTCTTGTTTCCACTCCTCAAACCTATGCGAATCCTCCCTGCTCTCCTTCTTGCAATTTCACCGGCTGCGCTCGTGGGTGCGCCGGGGCTGACGATTTACAACCAGAACTTTGCGGTCGTCCGCGACACGATTCCGCTCGATCTCAAGCAGGGCGAAAACGATGTCAAATTCGACGGGGCGACGGTCCACCTCGAGCCGGATTCCGTAATCCTGCGCGATCCTGCCGGCAGCCCGCTCCAGATCCTCGAGCAGAACTACCGGAACGACCCTGTGACCCAGCAGCTCCTGCTTTCGCTTTTCGAGGGGAAGGAGATCGAGTTTTATGTCCGGGAGATGAACAAGCCGGACCGCGTGGTGAAGGGAAAAATCATCCGCTCGGGTTACGTCCCGCACGGCGGGGCGGCGATGAACCGCTACGGGAACCAATATGCGATGAGCCAGATGAGAATGGCGAATGCAGGCGGGGCCGGGCAGCCGATTATCGAGGTGGACGGGCAAATCCGCTTCAACTTGCCCGGCGAGCCGGTGTTTCCGTCGCTCGGCGACGACACGATCCTCAAGCCGCAACTGGCCTGGAAAATCCAATCCCCGAAGGCGCTGAAGACGCAGGCCGAGCTCGGCTACATCACCGGCGGGATGTCGTGGGAGGCGAGCTACAATGTCGTCGCCCCCGAAAAAGGCGACATGCTCGACATCATCGGGTGGGTGACGATGGACAACCAGAGCGGACGGGATTTCGTGGATGCCAGGATCAAGCTCATGGCGGGCGACGTCAACAAGCTCGCGCCTCCGGGGGCGCGAGAGGAGGACAGCATCATGCGCTCGAGAGGGATGGCCATGAAGGCATCAATGGACGCGGGACCGGCCGTCACGGAAAAGGCCTTCGACGAATACCATCTCTATACGTTGGAGCGCCCGAGCACGCTCCGCGACCGGGAGACGAAGCAGGTGGAATTTGTCAGGGCATCCGGCGTGAAATCCGAGGTGGTTTACGTCTATGACGGCATGTCCATCGACTGGAACCGCTGGCGCGGATACGACCTGAGCAACCGCCGCACAAACGAGGAGTTCGGCTCGCAGAGCCAGACGAAAGTGGCCGTGATGCGCGAGTTCAAGAACACGAAAGCGAACGGCCTCGGCATCCCGCTCCCGAAGGGCCGCGTCCGGTTCTACCGCAGCAACGCCTCGCAGCTCGAATTCACCGGCGAAAACCAGATCGACCACACGCCGTCCGACGAGCTGGTGAAAATCTACACCGGCGACGCGTTCGACCTCGTCGGCGAGCGCAAGCGCACGAATTTCAAACTGGACAACTCGAACCACTGGGCGGACGAAAGTTTTGAGATCACGCTGCGCAACCGCAAGAAAGAACCGGTCACGATCCGCGTCGTCGAGCACCTCTATCGCTGGAATAACTGGGAGATCACGGAAAAATCCGACACGTTTCTCAAGCTCAATTCGGACCGGATCGAGTTCCGGGTCGAACTCAAACCGGAGGAGGAGCGCAAGATCACGTATAAGGTCCATTATTCCTGGTGAATATGCGAATCTTTTCGATTTTCTTTGTGCTGCTCGCGCAGCCGGTGTTTGCCGGGCTGATTTGGGAGACCACGTATCGCGAGGTCCGGGTTCCTGCGGATCAAAAGGAAGTGCTGGTTGATTACGGTTTTAAAAACACCGGGCAGGATAGGGTGGACATATCTTCGATCCAAACCTCCTGCGGCTGTACTTCGGCGAAGGTCGATAGCAAGCAGATCCTGCCGGGGGAGTCAGGCGCGGTCCATGTGAGGTTCGATATCGGCGGACGCAAGGGCGAGCAGGTCAAAGGGGTTGTGGTCAAGACATCAGACCGCGCCAAACAAAGCCTGGTCCTGCGCGCGCTGATCCAGGATCCGGTTTCGTTCAGCCAGAAGGAATTCTTTTGGACCTCCGGGACACCGGCAACGACGAAGGAATCCATCGTCGAGGTGGGGCCCGGCGCCCGGATCGTAAGTGCGGAGTCGATGAACGACCAGTTCGATGCGAGGCTTGAGGAGATGGAGGCCGGGCGTCGATACCGGGTTGTCGTCACCCCCCGCTCGACCGCCGTCCCGGTCGATGCCTCGATAAAAGTCGTGGTGGCCGATCCGAAGAAGCGATCGGTGCTTCTGCATGCCAGGATCGAAGAGTGAAAACAGACAGGTGTTCAGTTTTCAGTGATTCAGTGTTCAGGAGCAAACCCTGTGGGATGGCGCTTAGACTTCCATGACGCGGATCTTCAGAGACACGGGGGGTGTTTTCGTGGCCTTCGCGGCCTCGTGTCTTCTCGGCATTCTGACAAATTCTCTTCGCCGGGCCCCGCTCCCGATGGTCTACGAGAGCCCCGAGGTGCGGATGTTGCGCTCCGTGTCTTCCGGGTCGCAGACGATATTCCGGGAGCCGGAGATCATTAAATTCCAAGCCGCGCTGCAGGCATGGAAGGATTCTGCGGCTCTCTTTGTGGATGCCCGCGAGCCTGCATTTTTCGAGGAGGGGCACATCCCGCGGGCCATCAACCTGCCGCGCGGGGAAATCCTTCGAGCCAAAACCATCGGGACATTGGCGGACAAATCGCGGCCGCTGATCGTTTATTGCTCGGAGGAAGATTGCGAGGATGGCCGGCTCGTCGCCAAAGGGCTGCTTGCGATGGGGCACGCGCATGTCGCCCTCTATGCGGGAGGATGGGACGAATGGTCGGCCACTGGCTCGCCTGTCGAAAAATGATCCCGCGCCTTCTTATCTCACTGGTTTTTCTGGTCGCGGGAGCGCTCAAGCTGGGCGACCCGCTGGCGTTTGCCGACGGGATCGCGGCATTCCAGATTTTTCCCGGCTGGACGATCAATCCGCTGGCCATGGGCATTCCCTATTTCGAGATATTTGCTGGCGCCGGGATCTTGTGCGGACGAACCCGGAGCGCGGCCGCTCTCGCCGCCTGCGGCCTCTCGGTTTGCTTTGTGTTGCTCTATGCCTCCGCGCTGGCACGGGGGCTCGATGTCACCTGCGCGTGTTTCGGAAAGTGGACACTTCTTCAAGCCTCCACGCGGGTTGGCTTCGTGCGGGCGCTGGTCCTGCTCGGAATCTCGGTCTGTGCACTGCGCGGTCGTTGGCTGCACCCGGAGAGGATGAGCCCGGAAAGATCACCCTCCGATTTGAGAGGCCGCAGGCTGTAGCGGCGGCCTGTGGCCGGCGACCGATTTGCAATCAAGCGCTCGGGAGAAAGATTCCGGTTTTGGATTTTTCCGGCGGACTGGAGCAGCTCAGGAACCAGATCATCGCGATCGTTGTCACCGCCGTCTTTGCCGGTGTCGCGACGCTCGTGATTCTGAAAGTCGTCGATGCGGTCATCGGCCTGCGGGTCGAACCTGAGGAGGAGGCTGCCGGGCTCGATGTTTCGCAGCACGGCGAGTCCGCCTGCAACGAATAGCGGGATGCCCGTCCGTGAGCGGCCGAAAAAAATCTTGCCTGCCTGTTTGACAAGCCCCCCGGAACCCTCCATTCTTTTCGGTTCCTATTAACTACCCGATGAAAACTTATTCAGCAAAATCCGAGGAGGTGAAGCGCGCTTGGTGGGTCATTGACGCCGCCGGCCAGCCTCTCGGGCGCGTGGCCGAAAAGGCCGCGAATCTCCTCCGTGGAAAAAACAAAACCATTTTCACCCCGCACGTGGACACCGGCGATTTTGTCGTCGTGCTGAACGCCTCGAAGGTGACGGTCGGCGGAAAAAAAGAGGTGGCGAAGGTCTACACGAGCTTCTCCGGCTACGTCGGCGGACACCATTCCGAAACTTTCAAGGCGCGCCGCGAGCGCCATCCGGAGCTTCTGATCGAGCGCGCGGTCCGCGGGATGATTCCCCACAACCGCCTCGGGCGTTCGATCTACACCAAATTGAAAGTCTATGCCGGCGCGGAGCATCCGCACACGGCCCAGAACCCGCAACCCGCCTGAGAATTTACCGAATGAGCACAACTGATCCCATCCTCGCCACCGGCCGCCGCAAAACCTCGGTCGCCAGTCTGCGCATGCAGGCCGGCGCCGGCGCCATCAAAGTCAACGGCCGCGATTTCGTGGATTTCTTCCCGAGCCTTTCGCTGCAGAACCAGATCCTCCGCCCGCTGGAAATCGCCAACGCCGTGCATTCTTACGACGTGGTGGTCAAAGCGACCGGCGGCGGAATCAACGGCCAAGCCGGAGCTCTCCGTCTGGCCCTCAGCCGCGCGCTGATCCAGGTGGACGAGACGCTTCGCGGACCGCTCAAGCTGGAAGGCCTGCTTACCCGCGACCCGCGGATGAAGGAACGCAAAAAGCCCGGCCAGCCCGGCGCCCGCAAGCGCTTCCAGTTCTCGAAACGCTAGGCTCCGATTTTCACTCCGTGGCTTCTGCAAACCATTCATGTGGTCGTGCGGGCCGCGGAATGGCCGGGGGGTTGGATCCTCAAGAACGGGGAGGACCTCCTGCGCGCGTCTTGTTCGATGGAGCGACGACCACCGTGTCGTCCGTCGAAAATTTCGGACCGGTCAGCGCCGGTCCCACCAGCGCTCCGAAAGCGAATTTCCGGCCCGGTCTGGCAGTCGCTTCACTCCCCATGAAGGCCACGCTGCTCGCCTTCTTGCTGCTCGCACTTTTTCTCGGCGCAGGCAGAGGGGAAGAGCCGCGGAAGGTCCTGCGGGTAGGCATCCACGAAAAGCCGCCATACGCCACGAAGGAAAACTCCGGCGAGTGGAACGGGATCGCCGTGGATCTCTGGAACAGCATCGTCCTTCAAACCGGGCTCCGCTTCGAGTTCGTGGAAACCCCGTATCAGGATATTATCCCGAATGTGGCCAGCGGGAAACTGGATGCCGCCGTGGGGGAGATCGAGATCACGACGGAATCGGAAAAAATTGTCGATTTCACTCAGCCGTATCTGATGTCCTCGATCGGCATCGCGCTCCAGAGCAGGTCGTGGCATCCGGATTGGATCTCCCTCGCGAAAGAGTTCTTCAACTGGACGCTTTTCCAGGTGCTGCTGGCCATCCTGGCCGGCATGGTCGTCGTGAGCGCGCTGATCTGGCTGCTGGAGCGCAACCATGAGCGGGGGCATTTTCGCGGCGGGCTGACAGGGTTCGGGTCGGCGCTTTGGTTTGCAGCCACGACCATGACGTCGGTCGGGTATGGCGACAAGACTCCCTCCACGCTTTCAGGCCGGCTGGTCTCTTTTGTCTGGATGCTGGTGGGGGTCCTTCTGGTCGCGGGTTTCACCGCGGCGGTCGCGGCCAACGTGGCGGCGGCCCGCGTCAACGAAATCGTCACCCGCCCGAGCGACCTTTACCGGGTTTCCTGCGGCGTCATGGCGAACTCGGTTTCGCTGCAATACCTCCAAAAACAGGGGATCCCCTCCCGGCCGTATCCTTCGATCGCGGCCGCGCTCGAGGCGCTCTCGAATGGGGAGATCGAAGCGGTATTGGCGGACAGAAATTCCCTCCGCTACCTTGCAAAAAGCATGGCCGGGGACAGGCCGGATGTGCGGTTCCGGGTTTCATCGGTGAGCTTCCAGGATGTCTTCATCGGAATCCCCGTTCACGACAAGCTGCCGGAATTTGAAGACATCAACGTGGCCCTGCTCAACACGAGGTCCAGCGAGAAATGGCAGGGCACCCTCCGGCACTGGCTCGGCCGCGACCGGGAATAACAAATCTCTCCCGCATTCGTTTCTTGACCTTTTCCGGCACTTCCGGCATGTCATCTCTTCCGCGCCGGGGCAGAATGCTCCGATTGCCGCCCTAACCATGACCTTTTGCCGATCGTTTTTCCGTAGATTCCTGCCGGTTTTGTTGCCGGTGATTTTTGCCGTTCTCCTTCACCCGCTGAACGCCCAGACCGGCGCCGGCCCCGTGATCAAAGACATCGCGGTCGAGAATGTCGGGGCGCAGGGCATTTCCAAGGAGCGCGTGCTCGCCAACCTCGCCACCAAGGTCGGGCAGCCATACAGCGAGCGGGCAGCCGAGCAGGATATCCGCGCGCTCTACGCCACCGGCGGCGTCTCCAACGTCCGCATTTTCGCCGAACCCCTCGGCGACGGCGTCAAGGTCACGGTGCTTCTGCAGGGCCGCCCGGTCATCCAGGAAATTCTCATCGAGGGCACGGACCAGATTCCCCTGAACCGCGTCCGCCGCGAGATCGGAACAAGGGTCGGCGATGTCGTCAGCGAGGAAAAAATCGAGGACGACCGCCAGAAAATCATCAAGCTTTACGAGGACAGAAACTACTCCGAGATCGACGTCCAATACAAAATCCAGGAAGTCCCGGGGAACAACCGCTCGAAGGTCATCTACTCGATCAACGAGGGGCCGAAGCTGATCGTCAAGCGCATCACCTTTGTCGGAAACGAATCCGTCCTATCCCGCGACCTGAAAAAGGTCATGAAGACGAAGGCGGAGGACATCCTCTCCTTTTTCACCAAGAGCGGGCGCCTCGTCCCCGCGCAGGTCGAGGAGGACCGCTCCGCGATCAAGACCCTTTACCAGAACCGCGGGTTTGCCGATGTCGAGGTCTCCGACATCCAGACGCTGCCGACCGACGGCAAAGGCGTCGAAATGACCGTCACCATCGTCGAGGGGATGCAATACCGGCTGAACTCGGTCAAGGTCGAAGGGGTGAACTTAACCTCGCCGGACGAAGTTCTTGCGCGCCTGAAAATGCAGGGCGGACAGCTTTTCACGCCGAAGGGGATGGGCGACGACCTCAAGGCGCTGCGCGATTTCTACGGCAGCCGCGGTTACGTGGATATGGTGGCCGCGCCGGAAGTGCTTCCCGCTGGCCCGGGAGCCGTCGATGTGACCTACCGGGTGGACGAAGGCGTCCAGTCCTACGTCAACCTCGTCAACATCCAGGGGAACACACGCACCCAGGACCGCGTGATCCGCCGCGAGCTGGCCGTCAAGCCGGGCGATGTCTTCGACACCACCCTCGTGGATGTCAGCAAAAAACGGCTCGAAAACCTCAACTACTTTTCGAGGGTGGACACCGCGCCCGCCGACACGATCGTGCCCGGACGCAAGGACCTGAACGTGATCGTGGACGAAAAACGCACCGGCTCGTTCAACTTCGGCGTCGGGTTCAGCACGATCGACAGCCTGCTCGGCTTCGCGGAACTCCAGCAGACGAATTTCGACATCTTCAACTGGCCCAGCCTCACCGGCGGCGGCCAGAGGTTCCGGATCCGCGGCCAATACGGACTCCAGAGAAGCGACTTTGTCATAGCCCTGACCGAGCCGTGGTTCCTCGGGCAAAAGCTTTCCGTCGGTGTGGAGGGATACTACCGGAACGCCAACTTCCTCTCGGCCGTTTACAACCAGTCGAACCTCGGCGTCGCCTTCCAGGCGCGCAAGCAGCTCTGGCGCGCCCTCTCCGCCCGGCTGGAATACCGGATCGAGCAGATAAAGATCTACGACGTCGGGAACACCGACCAGAACGGCTACTACTACCCCTTCGGCTATAACGACGATTACAACGGCAATGAGAATGCGGGGCTCGTCATCGAGAACTCCGCCGGCACCTACGTCAAGAGCGCGTTCACCGGATCGCTCACCTGGGACACGAGGGACAGCCTGTTTCTCACCCGGAAAGGCGAGTTGGTCGAACTCACCGGCTTTATCGCCGGAGGCCCTCTCGGCGGCGACGTGCAGGACTACGGGCTTTCGCTCGAAGCCACAAAATATTTCTCGCTCCCGTTCGACCTGATCTTCCTCGTCAAGGGGCAGCTCGCCATCGTGAACGGATGGGGCGGCAACACCGACTCGGTTGACGGCGGATACGGCAACGGGGTCCCGATTTTCGACCGCCTCTACCTCGGCGGCGCGAACAACATGCGCGGCTTCAATTTCCGCGAAGTCGGCCCCGTGGACGTGTATGGGAACCCGATCGGCGGCAACTCCCTGGCCTACCTCACATTCGAGCTCACGTTCCCGATCGTCTCCCGCGTCCGCGGGGCCGTCTTCAGCGACATGGGGTTCGTCAACGTCCAGCCCAACGATTTTACCACGAGCAACGCCAACGTGGACATCGGCATCGGGCTGCGGCTCGACCTTCCGATCGGCCCGATCCGCGTTGACTACGGCATCCCGGTCATTTATGACAACTGGAACGGGCCTCCCGGAAAATTCAATTTCAATATCGGCTACCAATTTTGAACGAATTCGCGGGACGGCGGTCCAAACTTGACCAATCCATTCCACAAGTCACACTCACACATTCTCATAACCAACAAACCAACATGCTCAAATCCATCCTCTCCATCACCATCCTGGCCACAGCGCTCTTCGCCGTGGCCCCGTCAGCCAACGCCGAGAACAAAATCGGCACGTTGGACATGAACGCCATCTTCACCCAGTATTACAAAACCAAGGATGCCGAGGCGAAGCTCAACGAGGCCCGCGCCGCCGCCAAGAAGGAGCTCGACGACCGCCTCGATACGCTCAAGAAGGCGATGGACGAGATCAACAAGATCAACACCGATCTCGAAAAACCCGAGCTCAGCAAGGACGCGAAGGACAAGGCCACAAAAAACCGCGACGAAAAGGTCAACGACGCCCGCAACCTCGACCGCGAGATCACGGAGTTCCGCGGAACGCGCGAGCGCCAGCTCCAGGAACAGTTTGTCCGCATGCGCAAGGACATCATCGACGAGATCATGAAGGTCGTGAGCGACAAGGTCAAAGCCACCGGGTTTGACATCGTTTTCGACAAGTCCGGCATGAGCATGGGCCAGATCCCCGTCCTCATCTACTCCCGCGCCGACCTGGATTTCAGCAAGGACATTGTTGACACGCTGAACAAAAACGCACCGAAAGACGGGGCGAAAGCTCCCTGAAGCGCATGACGCTCGGTGAGGTGGCCGCCCAAGCGGGCGGCTGGGTGGCACCGGAAGCCGCCGCGCAGGAGATCTCCGGAATGGCGTCACTCGATGATGCCATTCCCGGGGATCTCGCGTTTTTCGGAAACCCGAGGTATGTCCGCTCGCTCCGGAAGTCCCGAGCCACGGCGGTTTTTGTTCCGCACGGATTCGCTGAGGAAGTTCCTCCCACACGGATCTGGGTGGACGACCCGGGCGCGGCCTTTGCCGGGCTGCTGACTGCCTTTGTTCCCCCGGAAATCGCTTTTGTTTCCGGCGTGCATCCGACGGCGGTCGTGGATCCGGAGGCCACTCTTGGTAAGGATGTTTTCATCGGGGCTCATGCCGTCATCGAGCCGGGAGCGAAGGTTGGATCACGCTCGATCATTTCCGCCCACGCCTACGTCGGCCACGGGGTTCAAATCGGCGAGGATTGCCGGATCTACCCTCACGTCACGATCCGCGAGCGCTGCACCCTCGCAAACCGCGTGATCCTGCACCCTGGCGTGGTCATAGGATCCGACGGGTTCGGCTACGAGTTCCGGGACGGGGCGCATCAAAAAATTCCCCAGACCGGGATCGTCCAAATCGAGGACGACGTGGAAATCGGCGCCAACTCGACGGTCGATCGCGCGCGGTTCGGCCGCACGTGGATCCGCAAGGGGACGAAAATTGACAACCTCGTCCAGATTGCCCACAACGTCACCGTCGGCGAACACTCCATCCTCTGCGCCCAGGTCGGGATTTCCGGCAGCACGCGGGTGGGAAATTTTGTGACGCTGGCCGGCAAGGTCGGGGTCAACGGCCACATCGAGATCGGGGACGGGGCGATCATCGGAGCCATGTCGGGCGTCCCGAAAAGCATCAAGCCCGGGGTCATCGTCATCGGTGCCCCCGCGCGGCCGATCAAGGACTACAAAATCAGCCTGGCCCTACTGAACAAACTCGCCGCGCTCTTCGACCGTGTCAAAAAACTCGAAGAGGGCACGCCGCGGGAATAGCCTCAGAAATCACTTCCCCACATAGGGGTTGTGATCCCGCTCGTGCCCGATCGTCGTGGCTGGCCCATGCCCCGGGAAAACGACGGTTGCCGGATCCAACGGGAAAAGCTTTTCGCGGATCCCCTCGAACAGGAGCGGCCCATCCCCGCCGGGCAGATCCCAGCGCCCCACTCCTTCCCGGAAAAGCACATCGCCGCCAATGAGGCTCAGCGAGTCGGGGAAGAAAAAGCAGAGGCTCCCGGGGCAGTGCCCGGGGACGTGAAACACGCGCATCTTCACTCCCGCCACCTCGCACCCGTCGCATTCCTCGAGAAGCCGGTCCGCCGAAAACGGCTCGATTTCGAGCGGGAACCCCATGCGGCGGAAAAACCCGCGGTCGGTCGCCATCGGCGCGGTCTCGGGGTGGTAGGCGATTTTGCACCCATGCCGCCGCCCGATCGCGGCCGCATCCGCCGTGTGGTCGAAGTGGCCGTGCGTCAGCAGCAGCCAGTCCACCTTTTCCCCGGCAAACCGCCCGTCGGCACCCTCCGGGGCGTCAAAAAGGATGTTTCCGCCGGGGGATTCGAGGAAATACGCATTGGTTTCGAGCTGGCCGCCGGTAAATGTTTTGAACTGATTCATCTGGAAATGGTCTGAATGTTGATGACGAAGTTTGATTTTTCCGCCGGGCTCTGCAAGGTTTTCGCGGCACCTATTATGAAATACTTTTCGAGAGCCCTTTTGGCGGCATGGATTTTGGCGGCGGTTCCCCTCCCGCGTTTGGCGCAGGCGGCCGCATCGCCCGACTCCGGGCAGATCGCCCTGGCGGTGGCGCGCTGGCTGGAACAGGCGCACTACTCGCGGCATAAACTCGACTCGGAAATGTCGGTGAAGCTCCTCACCACTTACCTCGAGGCGCTCGATTACAACAAGCTCTACTTCACCCAGCAGGATGTGGATGAATTCACGAGGAAATACGCCACGAACCTCGACGAGGAGATTTTCCGCGGCGACCTCTCCCCCGCGCATGAAATCTTCGCACGCTTCAAGGAACGCGTCGAAGCCCGCGTCGCCAGCAACAAAAAACTGGCCGTAAAAAAATGGGATTTCTCCGGTGCCGACTCCGTCGAGCTGAACCGTCAGAAGGCCCCGTGGCCGAAGAACCTCGCCGAGGCGGACAAGCTCTGGACCCAGCGCGTGGAGGCGGAACTCCTCCAGGAGAACCTGAACGAGTTCAAACCCCGGCCGCCCGAGCAGACCGTCATCAAGCGCTATGACCAGGCGCTGCGGAACGTGCGGGAGATGGAGCCCGCCGATGTGGTGAACACGTTCCTGAGCGCGCTCGCGCAGAGCTACGACCCCCACTCCGAATACATGAGCCCGAGCGAGATGGATAATTTCAACATCTCCATGAAGCTCTCCCTCGTGGGCGTCGGCGCGGTGCTCCGGACGGACGACGGGTTCGCCCGCGTGATGGAGGTCGTTCCAGGAGGGCCGGCGGACCGCGACGGGCGGCTCAAGGAAAACGACCGGATCGCCGCGGTCGCCCAGGGCAATAACGAATTCGAGGACGTCGTGGACATGAAGCTCGACAAGGTCGTGGAAAAGATCCGCGGAAAAAAGGGGACCATCGTCCGCCTGCAGGTCGTTCCCGGAGATGCCACCGATCCCTCGAAACGCCACATCATCGAAATCACCAGGGACAAGGTCGAGCTGAAGGATCAGGAGGCGAAGGCCGAGGTCATAGATGTGCAGGGGCCGGATCAAAAAACGGCTAGGATCGGGTGGATCACGCTTCCCGCGTTCTATGCGAACATGAGCGGCGAGGGCGCGGCCAAAAGCGCGACCGGGGACGTCGCCTCCCTTCTCGGCCGGCTCAAGCAGGAAGGGATCGAGGGGCTTGTCATCGATCTCCGAAAGAACGGCGGCGGCTCCCTTGAGGAGGCGATCAACCTCACCGGGCTGTTCATCCCCAAGGGGCCTGTCGTCCAGGTCAAGGATTCCAACGGGAAAATCTCCGTGTCCAGCGACACGAATCCCGGAATCGCCTACAGCGGCCCGTTGGTTGTCGTCACCAACCGCCTGAGCGCCTCGGCCAGCGAAATTTTTGCCGCAGCGCTGCAGGATTACGGCCGCGCGGTGGTCGTGGGGGACGAGCGGAGCTTCGGCAAAGGCACGGTGCAGACCGTTCTTGATATCGGAAAAGCCATGCCGTTTTTCAGCCTGGGCGCCGCCGATGCGGGAGCCCTCAAGCTCACGATCAACAAATTTTACCGCGTCCGCGGCGGCTCGACCCAGCTCAACGGGGTCGCGTCGGACATCGTTCTTCCCTCGCGGACCGACAACGTCGAAATCGGCGAAGGATCATTAAAAAACCGTTTGGAATACGACGAGGTCGCCCCGCTCAAGCTCGCGGAATGGCCGTGCCCGCTCTTCCTCGATGAGCTGCGCGCGAACTCGAAGGCCCGCGTCTCCTCGGACCCGGAATTCGCCTTCGTGAGCCAGGACATGAAGCGACTCCGCGAGCGGATCACCGAGAACCGGCTGTCGCTCAGCGAAAAGGTCCGTCGCCAGGAGCTCGCAGAGGACAAGGTGCGCAAAGAAGAGCGGCAGAAAGACCGCGCCCGGCGCGGCCCGCTGGTCAGCGCGGAAGTCTGGCAGCTCACGCTCGACGACGTCCGCTCGAAGCGCGACAAGCTCGAGCCGGTCGCCTACGAGCGGGATCGCGAAAAGCACTACGCGGGTGACCCCGAGGAGGCCGCGGAGGAGAAAAAGGATGGCCCGAAACCCCCGGAGCCGGACCCCATCCGCAACGAAACTCTGCGGGTCGTCGAAGATCTCATCCATCTCACGAACCAAAACAAGACCGCGAGCGTGAGGGGGAACTGATTCGGAATTCCCCCTTGCCCAGGGCTTGAAACTGAGAGCGACCGCATGAACAAATTATTCAAAACCGGGATCCGATACGGTTTTTTCATCCTGATCTGCGTTGCCCTGTCCGGCTGCGCTGTGGAAATCGGCCCATCCGTGCCGGCGCAATCCATCGAGGCCGCGGTGCAAACCGTGCTCGCAAAGCAGGGGTATTACCGAGGGCCTATCGACGGGGCCATCGGGCCTGCGGCGAGCCGGGCGATCCGCAATTACCAGCGCGACCACCGGCTCACGCCCACGGGTACGATCAACCCGGCGCTGCTCTCCAGCATGGGGTTGGCACCAAGCGCGACAAGCAGCTGGCCCGCCGCCTACTACGCGGGGTATCCCGCCTACTACTCCGCATATGCGGCCCCCGCATTTTCCCTTCCGGCACCTGTCATCAACCTCGGATGGGGAGGCGGATGGCCGGCTTGGGGCAACTGGAACCGTGGCTGGGGTGGCGGCAGTTACCCGGGCTGGGGTGGTGGCGGCTGGAACCGCGGCTGGGGCGGCTACCGGGCTTGTAGCCCTGGCAACTGGAACCGCGGTTGGGGTGGCGGTTACCGGGGTTATGGGGGCAACAGCGGGGGCTGGCACCGCTGAGGCTGCGTATCTCACGGTTGTAGCGGCGCTCTACGAGCGTCGCATTTTGAGAGTGTCGATCCCTCTTGATTAGCAAAGCGACCGACGGCCACAGGCCGCTGCTACAACCTGAGGGCGCCTAAATCGGGGTGTGATTTTTCCGGGCTAGCAGCAATACTGGTCACTTTCAAGTGGCATGGCCGTCCCGGCCATGTTGGTTTTCTCCATCGGCGGGACGCCGATGCCACATTTTCGCTGCAAAGTGAACAGTATTGGGGCTAGCAGCCTCCGTGTCACAAGGGCCGGCCGCTTCAAGTGTTTTTTGGCGACCAGGTGATGCGGGCGGTGACGAAAGCGCCGAGCGCTTTCATGCCTTCGCCGCATCCGGCCATGGGAAGAAAAATTTCCCGCGCCCTCCCGGTGTCCCGGACGCGCAAAAACAGGCGCTGCTGATCCGGATGACAGAGGGTGTCGCCCGAGGGGTGGGACCAGAATCCGCTGTCATCCAGGAGACGGCGGATCTCGAGCGCGTCAGGCGAATTTTCGGCGCATTCCTCGAATGTCCATCGTTTGGAAACCGGGACGATCCCTCCGCTCAGGATAGCCTCGACGCGGAGCACGGTCAGAGGACCCCGACGGTTTTCCAGGCCAGGGTCACGGCTTTTTCCTCGAGGCTTCCGGCACCGAATTCGTTTCGCGCGGCCTGGATCGTCGCCTGGGCGCAGCGCGCGAACGTGGCGTCGGCTGGAAGCAGATCACACAGCGTGCGATACCAGATCAGGCCCGCCTTCTTCCACGCGTAGCCTCCGATTTCGATGGCGGCCAGGTAGAACGCATGGTTGGGGATGCCGCTGTTGATATGGACGCCGCCCTGGTCTTCCCAGGCGGGAAGGTCGGCGTATGTGGCCATGGAAGGCGGCTGCGGATCCGTGCCCAGAACCGGGTGGTTCACGTAGGCGGTCCCGGGAGCTTTCATCGAGCGCAGGGCATACTTTTTTCCGATGAGCACGTTGTCGCCGATCAGCCAGCTGGCTTCCTTCGCGTCCTCGTTCGCGGCACGCTGTTTGACCAGGCTGCCAAAAACGTCGCTGAAGGATTCGTTGAGCGCGCCGCTTTGGAACGAATAGACGAGCGCGGCCTCGTGCTGGGTCACGCCGTGGGTCAGCTCGTGCGCGATGATGTCCAGATCGGATGTGAAGCTCCCGAAAATTTTCCCGTCCCCGTCGCCGTAAATCATCTGCCCGCCATCCCAGAACGCGTTCTGATACTGGCGGTCAAAATGGACGGTCTGCACGATCGGCAGCCCGTGGTCGTCGATGGAATTCCGTCCGTATTCGTCCCGGAAGAGGCTGTCCGTCTGGCCCGCCCCGTCATAGACCTCGTTGACCGCCGGGTCCGCGCTTTTCGGGCCGCCTTCCGAACGGACGGGCACGCCGGGCAAATCCTTCGAGTTTTTCGCGTCGAAAACCCGCCGCTCCAATTTTGAGGAAACCGTCGCGCCCGGGGCTGCCGCCAAACCGGCAAATCCCATCGCCTGAAACGACCGCTGGATTTCGCGCCGTTTCGACCGGAAGAAGTTCGAGACCCGGAGCGAGTTCAGCGCGTCCCCGCGCACCTTTTCGGTTTTTCCGAACGCCGCGACCTTCTCCAGCATGTAGGGCGGAACCGCGCACTGAAGCGGATGCCGGTGCCCGCAATTTTTCGAGCAGCTTTTCATGAGACCAGCCCGGTCACTTCATCCGGTCGAATGTTTTTTGGAGCTGTTCCAGCGCGGTGGTTTTGCCGAGTTTCTCCTGCACGGTCTTGATCCACTTCTCCTCGAGCGCGTTTTTTGTCGGGCGGTCGCTCTCATAGAAGACGCCGAAGCATCCCGGGGACGTGAGGCTTGCAAGCTTGTAGGCGGCGAGCTCGTCGGTTGTGTCGTGTCGCTCTTCATCCTCCGGCGTGCCGTCCCGCTTTTTCTCCTCGATCAGGCGGAACTCCCCGCCCTTGCGCGGGTTGCCCGCATCGAACGCGCCCGGAAAAAACTCCACGCACTCGGAGAGGATCTCGACGACGGAAAACCCGGGGTGGTCCATCGCGCGCTCCATCATCGCGATCATGTGGTTCACCTGGGTCGCGTGAGTGCGGGCGACGAATGTCGCGCCCGCTGTGATGAGCTTTTTGATCGGGTTGACCGGCTGGTCCACCGCCCCGTATGGGTCGGTTTTCGATTTGAACCCGACCGGCGATGTCGGGGACGTCTGCTTCTTGGTCAGGCCATAGACCGAGTTGTCCATGATGACGTAGGTCAGGTTGATATTCTTGCGGGCGCCGTGCTCGAGGTGGTTGCCGCCGATGGAAAAGGCATCGCCGTCGCCGCCGAAGAGGAAGACGTGCAGGTCCGGCCGCGAGAGGCTCACGCCCGAGGCGAGCGGGACTGCACGACCGTGGATGAAATGGCCGCCGTGGGTGTTGACGAAATACGGGAACCGCGACGAGCAGCCGATGCCGGCCAGCGTGACGATGCTTTCGTGCGGGAGCTGCCGCCGCTCGAGCATTTTGTAAAACGAGGCCAGCACCGCAAAGTCGCCGCAGCCAGGACACCACGTCGGATGGTCGGCGGTCAGCTCTTTTTTTGTCAGCTTTTCCGGCGTGGGGCCGGCGGTCGGGGGGATGGCGCTCATTTCAAAACTCCTTCGAGGATTTCTTTCACGTTAAATGTCAGGCCGTTCGTCTTGTTCAGGCTGCGGATTTTCTTGTCGCAGTAGCGGGCGCGCAGGATCGTGGCGAGCTGGCCGTAGCCGTAGACCCCCTGGTCGTTCATCTCGGGAACAATGATCCGCTTGAACTTCGCGAAGATTTTTTCGAGGCCGTTGGGCAGGGGGTTCAAATGCCGCAGGTGGATGGCGGAGAGGCTTTCACCTTGCTGGCGCGCGATCTTCACCGCCTCGTGGATCGGGCCGTAGGTCGATCCCCAGCCGACGATCAGCGCGTCGCCCTCGGGTCCGCCGAAAACCTCCGGCGCGGGGATTTCCGCCGCGAGCTGCTGGAGCTTGCTGCGGCGTTTGGCCGTCATGGCCGAATGGAGGCGCGGGCTGCCTGTCGGGTGGCCCATTTCGTCGTGCTCGAGGCCGGTGACGGTCGGATAAACCCCGCCCAGCATCCGGGTGCCGGGCGGCGCGTGCTGGGTGATCGCATCGAGAGGATAGGGCTGGAAGCCGACCGGGCGGGGCGTGAGATCCGGATGAAATTCGAGCATCACGCTTTTTAAATCCGGCTCGTCAAACGCCTGGATCCGGGTGGCCAGCGAGGCGTCGCTGAGGATGAAAACCGGCGTGCTGAATTTTTTTGCGATGCGCGCGGCCTCGATCGCGATGTAGAAACAATCCTCGACGGTCGAGGGCGCGAGCACGACGCGCGGGCTGTCGCCGTGGCCGCCGAAGATCGCCTGGTAGAGGTCGCTCTGCTCGACGTTCGTCGGCAGCCCGGTGCTCGGGCCGCCGCGCTGGACGTTCACGATGATGAGCGGCATCTCCGCCATCGTCGCCCAGCCGATCGCCTCGGTCTTGAGCGAGATGCCGGGGCCGGAGCTTCCGGTGATCGCCAGGTGCCCGGAATACGAAAACCCGAGCGCCATCGACACCGCGCCGATCTCATCTTCGCACTGCACGAACAAGCCCCCGTATTTCGGGAGTTCGGCGCGCAGAATCTCCATGACCGTCGTCCACGGCGTGATCGGATACGCCGCACCGTAGCGCACGCCCGCCGCGATCAGGCCGTAGGCGATCGCCTGGTTGCCGTCCATCGTCACCTGGGCCGGGCCGCCGGTGTCCTCAGCAGGCGCGAACTTGTATCGGTTCGAGAGCACGCCGCCGACCGGGTAAGCGAGGCCGGCCTGGAAAGCCATGAGTGCGGTGTTCAGGACGCTCACGTCTTTTCCGCCGAATTTCTCCCGGAGCAGGCGCTCGACTTTTTCGACGTCGAAGCCGAAAATCTTCGTCAACAGCCCGAGCACAAAGACGTTTTTTCCCTTGTCCTTCGCCGTGCCGCCGAGGGCCTCGACCGTCAGCCCGGTGATCGGGATGCCGACATAGACGTAGCGCTTGTCGCTCGTGTCCGGCTCGACGTGGTCCGAGTCGTAAAGGAGCACGCCCCCCTCGCGCAGGAACCCGATATGCTCCTCGTAGCTGTGCTGGTAGAACGCGACGAGAAAATCCGCCTCGTCGCCCGGCGACAGGACTTCGCCCGTGCCGACGCGGACCTGGAAAATGGACGGGCCGCCCGAGATCGTGGACGGGATCGTCATGTAGGTCATCACGTCCTGCGAGCTTCGGCCGGCGAGCCGGGCCAGCATGGCTCCCGCGCTCTGGATGCCGTCCTGCGAATTTCCGGCGAGCCGGATCACGGCGTCGCTGATGTGTTCAGGCCTCAGGTCGGCGCGTGCGCCGGAGACCGCTGTGCTTTCTGGATTGGTGTTCACTGGCGCCGTTAAATACACAGCGCCAAAATCCATTGCAAGAACGATCCCCCGGTTCATAAAGTTTGCTTGGCCGCCAACGAAATTCCATACCAAAAAACCTCCTGATGGAGTGAGCAGAACATGAACGCCAGGACCTTGTCCGCCGACCGTCGGCCCCGGCTCTTCGCGCTCGCGG
Organism: Verrucomicrobiota bacterium; assembly: GCA_037147455.1. Taxonomy (GTDB): domain Bacteria; phylum Verrucomicrobiota; class Verrucomicrobiia; order Chthoniobacterales; family Terrimicrobiaceae; genus QYQL01. The sequence continues at coordinate 18,924 of JBAWVC010000005.1, forward strand.
GTTTTGCCGTCCTCGTCGCGATTCAAAAAAAGGAACTCACCGAAACCTTGAACGAGGAAGTGCCGGAGCAGGACGGCTCCAGCGCCCAGATCTTTGACTCCGGCTCACGCCCTCTCGCCTCGGGCGACGGCTCCGTCGAACCGGCGATGGCCGCCAAGCTGGCCCGGTTTCAGTTTTCAGGAATGTGAGGTTTCAGTGGACAGGCCGGGAGGTTTCATCAACTCTCCCGCGCGTGGACATCGCTTTTCCAACCCGCCGGTTCGGCGGATACATCTTCGACTGTGACGGCACGATCGCCGACACGATGCCGCTGCATTTCCGGGCGTGGACGCAGGCGATGCAGGACTTTGGGGGGACATTTCCCGAGGAGCTTTTTTATTCGTGGGGGGGCAAGCCGACCGGCATCATCGTCGCGGAGCTGAACGCGAAATTCGGGCTCTCGCTCGATGTCGAAGCAACGGTCAGCCGGAAGGAGGGCTACTACCTCGCGATGGTGCAGGAGGTCAGGCCCGTGCAGCCGGTTCTGGATTTTGCGAAGAGCATCCACGGGACCGCCCCGATGGCGATCGCCTCCGGCGGCCATCACGAGCTGGTGGACGCGACACTCGCGGCGCTCGGCATCACGGAACTCTTCGACGCGGTGGTCTGCCTGGAGGATTACGTCCACGGGAAGCCGGCCCCGGATCCGTTTCTGGAAGCGGCCAGGCGGCTGGGCGTGCCCGCGGGCGACTGCGTGGTTTTTGAGGACAGCCCGACCGGGATCGTTGCCGCCGAGGCCGCCGGAATGGCGCACGTGTTCGTGCCCACGGCCTTGCGCGAGCCATAAAAAGTTTTTGTAGCGGCGGTCTATGACCGTCGGTTGCAGGTTTGACCGTCGGTTGCTTGTGGGCGCGATGCTTAAAAAATGCGACGGTCATAGACCGCCGCTACATCGCGCCTGGGAGGAGGGTTAATTCGATCCGGCCGGCCCGGCTTTCCCGAGGATCTCGAGATAGGTGCGGAGCGCGACTTTCCGGGTCTCCGGATCCACCCGCTCGACGCTCATCGACTTCAGCAGATACTGCCCGTCGATTTTCTGGATCGAAACCACGGTGAACTTTTTCGAGAGCCGGCCTTTGCGGTCGTAGCCTTCGATCTTCGTCAGCGCCCCCGTGTTCTTGTCCACCCAGACGCGCACGACCCCATATTCGGTTGCTGCGGGCGGGCCGGGAATTTCAATTTTATACGCGTTGCTAGGGCCGACCCTTTCCTCCCCCAGAAGCTTCGGGTTTTTCCAATAGAGGAACCGCATAGCCAGGTCCTCGTAGGTCAGCAGCCCTCCCCGGACGGAATCATCGTAGCGCGCCGGTGCCACGGGTTCGGCTCGGCCGCCTTTCCGCTCCTGGAGAGTCGAACTGTCCTCGCCGAGCCCGAGAAGAATTTCCTGCGCCGGGTTTTCAAAAAGGTAGGAAATCTTTCCGTCCCGGACGGCGATTTGGAACGGGACCTTTATTCCATTCGCGCGGAGCTGGGCGTTCAGGACCACCGGCCGCCCGAGCGGGTTCGTGCGCGCGGCCTTCAGGATCTCCTCCGCTTCGGTGTCCGCATGGACATTTGCCGCGAGGACAAAAAAACAGAAAACCCAATATTTCACGTCCCGACCATGCCAGATCGCCCGACGATTTCACGAGATTATTGAAAATTCGCGCGCACGGGCCAAAGGCTCCCCCCTCTTCAGCCCGAATCGCCAGATCCAGGTTTACGCCTGGACTTCCTTGTAGCGGGTCTGCTTCCAGTCCATGTTGCCGAGCCCTCGATCGTTGGCCTTGTGGATATAGGTCAGCTCGGCGATGTCGCGTTCGAGGAGGTGCGTGTATCCGTAGCTGTCCACGGCGACCATGTCGGTCCCGGCGACGACCGTGCCCATCGGCTTCACGTCGGAGAGCCGCCCGCCAGTCGGGCCGTTTTTCATGAGGACGTTCATGCCGTCGAGAACGACGAGCGTCGGCTTCATCATGAGCGCGAAATCCGAGACGATGCTGTGGATGTGCTGGTGGAATTGGTTGCGCCGCCCCCCGAGGAGCCCATACCAGTTTTTCATCGTCATCGAGGCGTGGCAGAGGTTGTGGTCCTTGCAGGGCGCGAGGCCGATGACCTTGGTCGCCCGCTTGAACGGGGCCTCGAAAAACGCCCAGTTCCGCAGGATTTCGCCATCCATCTGGATCGGCGCAAACGAATTTGTCTCAGGGTAGAGGAGGTCGAGGTGGAGCTCGTCGGCGACCGCGAGCAGCCCGCTCTTGAGGTAGCATCCGGCCGGGCTGTTGATCGGGTTGTCGGCGACGAGGACTTTCGCGGCCCCGGCCTCGAGGACCATCCGCGCCACCGCGCGCAAGGCATCCGGGTGGGTCGTCGCGGCAAGCGCTGGAGGACGGTCGAACGCGATGTTCGGCTTGATCACGACAACGTCGCCTTTTTGGATGAACCGCCCCATGCCGCCCAGCGCACCAATCGCCGCGCGCACCACTTTTTCGTGATCGGATCCGTGCGCGATCGCCATCTCCGGCAGCAGCTTGTCCGGCGCCAGCGAGTAGCTCGGAAGGTGCAGCCCGCCCTGCTCCTGAAACCCGGGCACAAAATGCCGCCGCTGCCACAACGCCAGGCCGCCCCCGAGGGATCCCGCGATCAGCGCTCCGGCAGCCCCCGCGCGCAGGAGAAATTCCCGCCGGCTGATCTGCGGGGAGGGTTCGGGTGTGGGTGGGTTTGTCACAGGAAGATCGAGTGTTCAACCATTGCCCAGAAAGGAGCGCGCGGCAACTGCATCTTCCGTCACCGATCCTCACCCATCCAGCCGGGGTGCATCCCTGATGGCATGGAGGGTGCGGGGCGGATTCTGGTTTCGTGTGGCCGGGCAAGTGAAAAGCATTGACTCTTGAGCATTTCTGAGCATTTTTGACGCATGGCTTCTTCCACCCTCTTTCGTGCACGTGTTCCATCGGATCGCTTGAAGCGGGCCGAAAAGATATTTTCCCGGCTCGGGATGAAGACGGGCGATGCCTTCAATATTTTTCTGGCTCAGGTCGAACTGCGAAACGACATGCCTTTTCCTGTCACGACTTTTCCGGAACGACTGCTGACAACCGGCCAGCAGGGGAAACTGTGGGAGGATGCATTCGGTGAGTATTGATGCCATTCCCGGCGAGGTGTGGATGGTGGATTTCGGCCTCGTCGCGAAACAGCGCCCGGTGTTGGTTCTGGCTTTTCCGCAACCTCAGGATGCTCGTGCGCTGGTCGTAGTGGTTCCTCTCACATCGCAGCAACGGGGACTGCGTGGGGAAGTGGACATTGGCAAGCCTCGCTGGCTTCCCAAACATTCCGCAGTGAACGTCCAAGGGTTCGCGAGCATCGATCAAAACGGCCTGCTGCGCAAACTCGGACGGCTGCCCGAGGCTCAGCTTCAAATGGTGAAAACAGCCATTCGAGACTTGTTGGATTTGTAGGCTCGCGCCGTTGGAATCAGCGTTATTTTCCATCCAATACCTTGCCAAGAAACGCGCGTGCGGCAACCGGATCTTGCGCGTCCAGGACGCCGCCAAGCTCGCCGTCGCGCTGGTAGATCAATTTTGATTTCCCGAAATTCTGCGCCTCGAAGACCTTCGCCCCGGCGATGTCCGGCAGGGCCTCGGCCTTTCCGCCGTAGCGCCCGCTGAATGCGAAAAACGATTCCCACGCCTTGGCCGCTGCCTCCGGAGTGGTGGCCATGAGGAAAAATGTGACCTTGCTCCCCTCAAAGTTGTAGTCGGCTTGGAAGACATCTTTCAGGAAGGCCTGACCGAGCGCGTTGTCCTGGGTGAATTTCACCGATCCCGGGACGAGTCCCTGAGCGGGCAGGCGCCGCCGTGCGCCGAGACCGGCGTCGTCGGCCGGAATCGCTTTTGCGAGGTGTTCGGAGACCGACCTCGCCAGACCCATCGTCGCCGGTTTCTGGTCGGATGCGATGACCTGCACGTAGCAATTCCCCTGGCGGAAATAGAATCCCATCCCGCCCGAGTATCCATCCGCCGCGAAATCCAGCGGCTTGCCGTCCGGGTCGCGCTCGAGCGCGAAGATCCCGAAGGCGTTGACCGGCGAATCCATGCGATACTCGTAAACATCCACGTAGCTTCCCGCCCTGTCCGGGACGGAAAACGACCGGGTGCGGAGTTGTTGAAAGTGGAATTCGATGTAGGCGGGCGCGCGGCCGTCGATCTTCTCGTAGAGGGAATCCGGGGAATAAAACTCGGTGTCGCCCATCGGCTTGGCCCCGGGGATTTCGATCGCTGTTGCTTTCGCTGCGGGGGCTGGCGCGGCTGCCTCGTGGCCGTCCGGAGATTCGGTCTGATCAGGGGGCATGGGCGTCCCGCCCGTGTGCGGCGCTATATTACGATTCGATGCCGGGTCTCCTATCGGGCGGGACGCCCGTTCTCCCTGAATGGTTGTTAGCCTTTCATCCGGGGCCACTGTGGATTTCAGCGCCTCGGCGCGCAGGCTGTAAAGGCCGGGGTCGAAATTCCGACCTGCAACCCACACGGCCGCGCCGATCGCGGCAAGCAGCCCCACCATCGAAATACTGACAATCCTTTCCGGCAAGGAAACCTTCGTGCGCTGGAACGGTTTCCGTCCCGGGCGCGGGGATTCCTGTGAGGGCCGGGTCAAGCGAAGTAGCGGTTGGCGCGTCGGATGATATCGGGGTAATCGGTCCCGAATGAACATCCTTCCCGCAAGGCCGCCAGATCGACTTGCGAGTGGTCGCGCGACGCTGCGGAGAGCTGGCGGTAAAGGTCCTTCGCACCGAGGTCCCCGTCCTGCTCGTAGTAGGTGACGTATCGGGAAATATCCAAAAATGCGAACCCGGTGGCTGCCGAAATGGCGTCGCAGGAAGGGCAGCCCGGGCACATGGTGCGGCGGCTGGCCAGGACGGTTTCCTTCAGCGCGTCGAGGTCGGCGAGCTTGAGCGGCCCCTTGAATTCGCGGGCGGCCGCCGTGTTGGCCTCCATCTCGCTGACATTGTTGATCGCCGAGCAGACCGCCGCGATCCGCGGATCGCTGTAAACCGCCTGCAGCAGCCCCTGATTCGTCGTGAGCCCGAGCTTGTCGAACTCCGGAATCCTGGCCGGCACTTCGCCCGCGCACCGCATCGTCTTCATCGCCACCAGGCCGATCCCGGCCTTGTGACAGGCGTCAACCGCCTTGTCGAACGGGTCGCCCGGCGTAAAAAACGGCGTGTATTTGAGCATGATCGCGTCCACGAACCCGCCCTCCGCCGCAGAGATCAGGCACTCGTTCAGCGTTTTGTCATGGCAGGAAAAACCGACCATTTTGGCTTTTCCCGAGCTCTTCAATTTTTCGCAAACCTTTTTGAAGGCATCGCTCTTCGGCCAGGCGGGATCGCTGAGGCCGTGAACAAAAAAGAGATCGAGATAGTCGGTGCCGCAAGCCGCGAGCCGCTTGTCGATCATCTCCAGCATTTGTTCCGGACCGGGCTTCGGATGATCCTTCGAGACGAGGAAAAGTTCCTTCCGGCGCGCAGGATATTTCGCCAGCCACTCCGCGATGATTTTTTCCGAATTCCCCTTGAGGTAGCAGTCGGCGGTGTCGAAATACCGGATGCCCATCGACCAGGCGATATCGAGGTAGTCGGGGCTCAGCGCGGACATCATTCCCCCGAGGCTGATCAGCGTGACGTCCGGCCCGTTCTTGCCGAGCTTGCGCCTGGGCAGCGGGCCGCCGGCTTCCGCTGCGGCCGGGGCTGCGGTGGCGGATTGAGTCATCAATCCCGGCCCCAGCGTGAGGGCCACAGGAACGGTCAAAGCCGATTTTATGAAGTTGCGCCGGGAGGTCTCGTTTTTCATGGGATTTTGTGGTTCGTCCAATCTGCCCGCCGTCCCAACAAGGAGGTTTCCGCACCTGTCGGGGTGACAAGTATTCAGGGGAATCTATCCGAAAGCCTCTGCCATCACAAGAGGGAACATGGCAAACACAAACAGGCGATAGAAAGAATCTTTACGTGTTGACAAATGTGTATTTTGTGAAATAGTAATAATGTGATATTAAGAAATACAATTCTGGATGTCCTGTCATCTGCCGAGTTCCCCCGCGCCGGCTCCCCGCTTGTGTCGAGGCGGATCAAAATACCGCTTTTTGCCGACCGTGCGGTTGTGCTGAAAGGGGTGCGCCGCTGCGGCAAAAGCACCCTGCAGCGCCAGCTCATGAAGCACCGTGGCCGCGCCCTCTACTGCAATTTTGAGGACACACGGCTCTACGGGCTCACCCCCGCTGATTTCCCGGCGATGATCTCGGCGATGGAGGAACTGAAGCCCTCCGGCGGCACCGCTTATCTGGACGAAGTGCAGGAGGTGCCTGGCTGGGAGCGGCTCGTCCGTTCGCTGCTTGACCGGGGATGGCACGTCTGCGTCACCGGCTCCAATGCCTCCCTGCTCGGGCCCGAGGTCGGGTCGAAGCTCACCGGACGCCACCTTTCGCTGGAAATCTTTCCCTTCGAGTATTCCGAATACCTGGCCTTTACGGGACAGCGGCGGGGTGCCGCTTCGCTGCTGTCCTATCTGGATGACGGCGGGTTTCCGTCCTACCTGCGCGACCGGAACGCGCAGGGCCTGCGCGAATTGCTCCGCGACGTGATCCAGCGCGACATCGCCACCCGCCAAGGTCTGCGCGAGACCCGGCACCTGATGAACCTCTGCCTTTTTCTTCTCGCCAACACCGGCTTGCCGTTCTCCATGCAGACGCTGACCAAGTCGCTGGCGATCCCGTCGGTTTCACAGACCTCCCGGTATCTTGAGGCATTGGCGGATGCTTATCTCATCCTTCCCCTCCAAAAATTCAGCCCTTCGTTCAAAAAACGAATCGTCGCGCCAGCAAAATATTACGCCATCGACAACGGGCTTCGTCGCGCGAACTCACCCCAGTCCACCCCGGACGTCGGACGCCGCCTCGAAAATCTTGTCTTCCTCGCCCTGCGTTCGAGAGGGGAACCCCTTCATTACGCTGGGGAAAAAGATGCCTGGGAGTGCGATTTCGTGACGTCCGATTCCGCGATCCAGGTTTGTGCGGAACTCACCCCGGAGAATCAGGGACGCGAACTGCGCGGGCTCGCAGCCGCCGCCAAGCTCCCCGGCAGCAAGTCCCGCCGGGAGCAGCTCATCCTGACTCTCGACCAGAAGGAAACCCTCCGCGACGGGGAACTTTCCATCCTGCCCGTTTGGGAGTGGCTGGGACGATAGATCAGTTCGGGGATCAGCGGTTGCCCTGCATCATCGAGCCCATGACCCCGGGGCCTTCCCATTTTTCCGGACGGTTCCATGGCAGGTTGGATCCCGCCTGTTGGGATTCCGGTTTGTCGGTCGCGCAGCCTCCGATGAGGAAAACGGCTGCGGCGAGCAGGAGGCTATTCAGCAGTCGCTTGGTAAATGACATTGTCTCCAGGCTGGATGCTTAATCCGCGGGGAACGCTATTCGCGACAATGTCGGCGATCGAGGTCGAGGGCTCGACCGAGGTGACGCGGACTTTGCCGACGAGCTGCGTGCCGCGCTTGATGAGCATTTCGGCGTTGCCGACCACGCCGTTCTTGTCGCCGAGGTTGAGGACCACGAAATTCCATGCCTGGTTCACGGCCAGGATCCGGCCTTCCAGCCCGTTGCGCATTTTCAGGGCCGTCCTGTCCTGATCTTTTTTGCGGAGCGTTTCGAGCTGGCCCCGCGAGGATTCCAGATCGGACTGGAGCTTGGCGATCAGCGTTTCCTGCTCCTGCATTTTCGCCTGCTCCTCCGGGCTCGGGCCAGCGGGCTTGACGTCGGTTGGATTGACGGCAACCTTGTTCTTGGCCTCTTCAAGATCAGCGGTCAGCTTGGCGATCTCGGTCGTCTTCGCTGTGATCTGGGTTGTCAGATCCGACACCTGGGATTTATTTTTCTCCAGGTCGGTTTTCATTGTCTCCGCCTGGGCGACGGCCTGATCTTTTTCCGTGGTGGCCGTCTCGAGCTTATCCTTCGTGGATTTGACTTCCTTCTGGGCCTGCTCGACGGCGGCGGTTTTGGCTATCACCGCCTGCTCCGAGGTTGCGAGTTCGTCCTTCGCGGTGGACAGCTTGCCTTTGTTAATAAATCCGAGAGCCGTGGTTGCGAGGGTGACGGCGATCGAAGCGTAGAGGAGAACTTTGCCCATGACTGGTATTGAAATTGGTTAAGGAGCGAGGTTGTGAATAAGTGAAGCGGATCCCCGTTGCAAGCGCAAATGCAACAAATTCTCTGGATTTCCGATTGCCAACCCGCCAGCGCGCTCTATGTTGGCGCTGCCAGGGACTATGGACTGGGGACGGACGAACCCCGCCAGAGCAGGAATGCAGCAACGGCACTCCGCTCCCCTTTGCCGTAGCTCTCTGGCCTTTTCCCCTCCTTGACTCATGGCGCGTCCGCATTACTCTGGCGCGCGGATGGAGACGACTGCCAGAGAAAGCGTGCGGGAGGTTTTGTATGGCTACCTTGCCGGCAAGGGGTTGCGCAAAACCACCCAACGGGACGCCATCATCGAGGCCGCGTTCAGCACCAAGGAGCATTTCAATGCCGAGGAACTTTTTTCCATGGCAAAAAAGATCGATTCCTCGGTGTCCCGCGCGACGGTTTACCGGACGCTGCCGCTGCTCGTCGAGAGCGGGCTGCTCCGCGAGCTCGACCTCGGGGGCGAGACGAAAATCTACGACCCGAACTTTCTCGAGCACCCGACCCACAACCACCTGGTCTGCCTGGACTGTAAAAAAATCATCGAATTCGAGGACATCAATATGGAACTGCTGGAAAATTGCATCACCCGCCGGCTCGGGTTTTCCCCGGCCAACAAGATGGTAAAGATCGAGGCGCACTGCGACGAACTGAAACTGCGGGGCACCTGCGGGAAGCGCCTGGTGGAGGCGGAACCCTGACACGGCCATGTGGAAAGGACGATTCAAACAGGAGGCATCGGATCTGCTGAAGACCTACACGCAGTCGGTGACGGTTGACTGGAGGCTCTACCGCCAGGATATCCGTGGCAGCATCGCCCATGCGCGGGCGCTTGCGAAGGCGGGGATCCTCACGGACGGGGAGTTCGGGCGGATCGAATCCGGGCTGAAGGAGATCGAGGCCGAGATCGCTGCAGGGACGTTCCCGTTCCTCGAGGAGCTCGAGGATGTCCACATGAACATCGAGGCCGAGCTGACCCGGAGGATCGGGGATGCGGGTGCGAAGCTGCACACCGCCCGCAGCCGGAACGATCAGGTCGCGCTGGATTTCCGTCTCTACCTGCTCGAAGCCTGCGGGACGATCGGCGCGGGCATCCGCAGTTTTCAGCGCGCGCTCGTCGGCCTCGGCGCCCGCCATGCGAATGCCGTGATTCCCGGCTACACGCACCTCCAGCGGGCGCAGCCGGTCCTTTTTGCTCACCACCTTCTCGCGTATGTCGAAATGCTCGAGCGGGATTCCGGGCGGATTTCGGACTGCGCCAGGCGCATGGATGCGATGCCGCTCGGTTCCGGGGCGATCGCGGGTTCGACATTAATTCTCGACCGCGAGGCGATCGCGGAGGAGCTGGGTTTTTCGCGCGTCACCACGAACAGCATGGACGCCGTGGCGGACAGGGATTTTGCGTGCGAGCTTCTTTCGGCGCTCGCGATCCTGGGCATGCACATCTCGCGGCTGAGCGAAGACATTATTCTCTGGGCCTCGGCGGAGTTCGGGTATCTGGAGCTGAGCGACCGGCACACGACCGGCTCGAGCCTGATGCCGCAAAAAAAGAACCCCGATATCGCGGAGCTCGCGCGGGGAAAAACCGGGCGGCTTTACGGCAACCTGATCTCATTGCTCACGACGATGAAGGGCCTGCCGCTCACCTACAACCGCGACATGCAGGAGGACAAGGAAGGGGTCTTCGATTCCGTTGATACCGTTCTTACAACGCTGGCCATTTTTGCGGAGATGATCGCCGCCGCCTCGCTTCGGGAGGACCGCGCCCGCTCCGCCGCCTCCGACCCGCTGCTCCTGGCCACCGATCTCGCCGACCGCCTGGTCGAAGGCGGGACTCCCTTCCGGCAGGCCCACGAGATCGTGGGGAAACTCGTCGCCCGCGCGCAGGAATCCGGCGTTCCGCTCAATAAGCTGGAGCACGGGGACTTCCTCGCCGCCTCCGCCGTGCTCACCCCCGATGTGGTGGCGTTGACATTTGATCTGGAGTCGGCGCTGAAAGCCCGGCGGGCAATCGGCGCGCCCTCGCCGGACAATGTCGCACGGGAACTGGCCCGGTGGTCCGCCCAACTCGCTGGATGAGCCTGAAGAGCTTCTTTGATTTCCGCGAGACGCGCGACGAGGCGAAGCCGTTCCTGGCTCACCTCGAGGACCTGCGCGCCACGCTCATCAAGATCGCCATCGCGCTCGCCGTCACGATGACGCTCTGCTTCATGTTCCGCAGCGAGCTCGCGGCAGTGATCCAGCGCCCGTTGATTGACGTGGACCCGGCCCGGGCCGCGAACCTCCAGTCCCTCGGCGTCGCCGACTCGTTCACGATTTCGCTCGAGCTCTCGCTCTACGGAGGACTCATCCTGGCGTTCCCGTTCATCCTCCTCTTCCTCGCCGAGTTCGTCCTCCCGGCGCTGAACGCCTCGGAAAAGCGGATCCTCTATCCGGTCGCGATCGTCGGGTTCGGGCTGTTCCTCACCGGCGTGGGCTTCTGCTACTTCGTGGTCCTGCCGCAGACGCTGGAATTTTTTTTCAAGGACGCGCAGCAGATGCACTGGCAGCCGACGTGGACCGTGCGCGAATACTATTCGTTCACGACCCAGTTCGTCATCGGCTTCGGCCTCGCCTTCGAGCTGCCGCTCGTGGTGCTGGTCCTGGTCAAGCTCGGCATCGTGGACTACGACCTGCTGAGGCGGACGCGCGCCTACGCGCTCGTGGTGATCTTTTTTGTCGCGGCGATCATCACCCCCACGACCGACATGGTCACCCTCCTGCTGATGGGCGGCCCGATGTATGTGCTCTACGAGATCTGCATTCTGATCTCATGGTTCATGCGCAGGCGCGGCGGGGAGTGATTTTTTAGAGGGGAATCGTCAACCTGCCGGAAAGATTCCCAAATCACGTAAGAATGACGGGCGCTGGGAAGAGGATCGACAGACGATAGATAAAGGGAGGCACCCCGCCCTCGGGCTGCTCAGCAAGGCGGCCGAGGGCGACCGCCCCCCATTCATTGCGCATACGCGCGGATCAGGGGATCCGGTGTTGGGTTGCCTTCGTCGCATGCGGGTGGTAGCGTTTCATCGATGAACAAAAAATAAATCGAGGCCGAGCATCGCAGGCTGGGAAAGTTTCCCGACCTGTCGCCGGACGAGAGGATTTTGTTCGCGATGAGCCTGAGTGCGAACCCCGACGAGCGATGGGACCGGCACGAGAGGTTTCTCCGCTCGCACGGCTTGTTCTCGTCCTCCGCGAGGAAGGCTTTTAAATTGGAATCGATCTTGAAGAGCAAGCAAGCACTCAGGCGCCCAAAGGATTTGGCCCACATCCCGCTCATCCGGCAAGTTTTGAGACTTCGGAAAACCAAGCCGCCCAGCGACTTGAAATCGAAGTGAAGAGGGTTCCTTGTTGCCCGCAAAATTCGCCGGCGATCCGCCATTCGCCCGGAAATCGAATCGCTCGAATCAAAGGCCAGCTTCCGCATCGCGCCGGCCTTGCGATAGAAAGTCCTGCAAGCGGCAGGGGAAGAGCGACGCCCGTATCCGTTGGTGTTTCAGGCATGTCAATGGGCAAGGACAGACCCGAATGGCGCTAACTTCAGCGGGATATGGGATATGTGGGGCGGCCGTCCCGGCTGCCTGCTTGTAGAGAGAA
>JBAWVC010000006.1:0-30275 GCA_037147455.1 Verrucomicrobiota bacterium
CACGCGGAGGACAACCGATCCGCTGGCTGTGAATTTGACGGCGTTGCCGAGCAGGTTGATGAGGATCTGGCGGATTCTCAGCTCGTCGCCGGCGATCTGCTCCGGGACGCCGGCCGCCAATTCACTGCGGAGTTCGATGCCTTTTTCGGCGGCGGCTTTCCGGACGGTGTCCTCCGCCGTCCTCACGAGGTCGGCCACTGCCAGCGGCGCAGCATGGAGTGCCAGTGCGCCCGCATCAATGCTGGAGAAGTCGAGGATATCGCTGATGATCGCGAGGAGGTGCTCGCCGCTGGAACTGATCGTCTTCGCAAAGGATTTTTGCTCGTCGTCGAGCGGTGTGTCGGAGAGGAGTTGCGCGAATCCGAGAACGCCGTTGAGCGGGGTGCGCAGCTCGTGGCTCATCACGTTGAGGAACTCGCTCTTTGCCCGGTTGGCGGCCTCGGCGCGTTGGAGGGCGGTGGCCAGGCTGGCTTCTATGGCTTTCCGCCCGGTGATGTCTTCCTTGATCGCGAGATAGCGGACCGTTTCGCCCTTGTCGTTCTGGACCGGCGAGATCGTCGCCGCCTCCCAATAGAGCGAGCCATCCTTGCGCGTGTTGTGAAACTCGCCCCGCCAGATATTTCCGGCCGTGATGGTTGCCCAGAGATGGCGGTAAAAATCCGCGTCCTGCTCGTCGGATTTGAGAATTCGGGGATTTTTACCGGCGGCCTCGGCCGCCGAGTAGCCCGTGGTTTTTTCAAAGGCGGGGTTCACATACTCGATGTTCCCCCGGATGTCGGTGATGACGATCATGTTCCCGCTTTGCTCGACCGCCGTCCGGAGATTGAGCATCTGCTCCTCCGCCCGTTTGCGACCGGCGATGTCGCTCAAGGTCCCCATCATTCGCAGAACATTCCCCTGAGCATCCCGCTCGGTCACTTTTCCGCGCGTCGAGACCCAGCCCCATTTTCCGGATTTCAACTTCATCCGGAGATCAATCGTAAAGCTTGTGCCGGTTTCGATGCTCCCCTGCAGATCCGCCTCGACGCGGTCGAGGTCATCCGGGTGGACCAATGTGCGCCAGGATGGGTAACTGGCAGGGAATTCCCCATCGTCATATCCAAGCAGCGAATAATAATGCGAGCTGAAAAACGCGTTCCCCGTCGGGATGTCCCAATCCCAGAGCCCATCGTTCACCGCCTCGAGAGTCTGGGCATAGCGTTCTTCGCTCGCTCTGATCTTTTCCTGTGCCGCCTTGCGCCCGCTGACATCGCTGAGCACGATCCGGTAAGCGGGCGCACCCTCTTCGTCCCGCGCGGCTGCGGCTTGCAGGTGAGCCCAGAATGTCGAGCCGTCCTGCTTCACCATCCGCAGCTCGCACTGCTGCGCTTCGCGGGTTTTCATGAGCTGCTGGCGGCGCTGGTAGAAGGTATCCTGATCTTCCTTGTGGATAAATCGGGTGACAGGCTGGTTGACGAGCGCGCCGCGATTCATGTCGAGCAGCGTGGCCGCCGTGAGGTTGGCCTCCAGGATCAGCCCTTGCTCGCTGAGGGTGCAATAGCCGGCCGGCGCCAGATCGTAGAGGTCGAAGTAGCGCTCCCGCGAGGCGTCCAGGTCCGCCTGCGCCGCGAGCAGTTCGTCGTTCTGCATCTCCAGCTCGATCTGGTGCACGCGCAGCTCATGGAGGATCGTCCGCATGGACTCCGGCGAGAGAGAGTCCGGCTTTTCCGGCGACAGCTCCTCCTGTTCCCGGAAGTGCTTTTCCGCCCGCTCCCGGAGAGAGGCTGCCATCGGAGATTGTGGGGGCTGTTCACTCATGGGATGTGGCGCTCCCGGACGCAGGGTGTTCCGGAGGGGAAGAGAAAGAAGAATTTCCAATACCCAATGCCGGAGTCGCGCGGCCGGCCGCTCTGTCCTTCATGATTGGATATTCCTTGTTGGACATTGGATATTGAATTCCGGTCATTGGATATTGTCTTCTCTTGCCGCGCGTTCGGTGGTCGCGATGGCATACATTTTTCCGGCCTCGTCCAGCAGTGCGGTGGAGATGATCGAGACCTGCAAAACCGCGCCATCCTTGCTGATCCGCTGCGTGCGATACGGCTCCAGGATTTGTGACCGGCTGAGCTGGGCGAGAGTGTTCAGCGCGCCCTCGCGCAGCCCCTGCGGGATGCGGTCGCGCACGTTCATTGCCAGCGCCTCGTCCTCGCTCCAGCCATACATGCGCACGGCGCCCGGGTTCCACGCGATCGTGTGGCCCTCCAAATCCTGGACCGTGACGGCATCGTGCGCGTCGCGCACGACCACCGCAAGGCGGAGCACGTCGTTGGCTTTCCGCAGGGCTTCCTCCGCCTTCTTGCGCTCGGTGATGTCGCGCGCCACCTTCGACGCGCCGACGACAGCGCCGTCGGCATCGCGGATCGGCGAGGCCGTGAGGGAAACATCCAGCAGCCTTCCATCCTTGGCCTGCCGCAGCGTTTCAAAGTGATCCACGCTTTCGCCGCCCTTGATCTTCTCCAGGATGTCCTGTTCCTCCTGGCGCCGGTCGTCGGGAACCAGCCGCAGGATGGACGTCCCCACGATCTCGGCGGCGGGGTAGCCGAAAAGCTTTTCCGCCCCCCGGTTCCAACTGATAATGATGCCGTTCAAATCCTTGCTGATGATGGCGTCGTCTGAAGATTCGACGATCGCCGCGAGCCTGGCGGCAACCAGTTCCCCCCGCTTGTGCTCGGTGATGTCCACAAAGGAGATGGTCGCACCTTCGATGACGTTTTCTGTCGTGCGGTAGGGCAGGATGCGCAGCAGATACCACTTGTCCTGTGTTGTCTGCACTTCTCGCTCGACGGGAACCAGCGAGTTCAGGACGGCTCGCACATCCTCCTCCAGGGTGGAATACTTCTTGAAGCGGGTGCTGAAGTCGTGCACGGGCCGCCCCGCGTCATTCGAGGTGACGCTGATGATCTCAGTAACGGGAGAGGTGAAGCGCAGGATGCGCAGATGCAGATCTACAAACATGGTGCCGATGCCGGTGCCGACCAGCAGGTTGTTGATGTCGTTGCTGGCCTGCGCCAGGTCCACCACCTTGATCTGCAGCTCGGTGTTGACCGTGTGAAGCTCCTCGTTAGTCGATTGCAATTCCTCCTTGGCGGTCTCCAGCTCCTCGTTGGAGGATTGGAGTTCCTCGTTGACCGACTGCATTTCCTCGTTCGAGGATTTGAGCTCTTCGGTGGAGCTCTCCAGCTCTTCCAGGGAGGTCTGGAGGTATTCCTCCTTTACCTGCAGTTTCTTGTTGAGCTCCATGACGCGCGCGTCCGAACGATCCGACTTATCTGGCTGATCCGACCGATCTGGCGGATCTGGCGGATCTGGCGCTTCCTCCAGGATGACCACATAAAGTGGCACCTCGGGCATCGCGCCCGGATTTGCGAGAACCGGGGAGACGGTCAGGTTGATCGTGGTGAAGTCCCCGTTGGTTTTGACGCGCACGCCGGGTGAGACCACCACCTCTTTGCCCCGCGCGGCTCTGTGCAGGGCCACGGACAGCTCATGCCTCAGCCCTTCGCGGGCAATTTTCAGGATATTGTTGATCCCGACATCGTCCGGGGTCAGCTCCAGATACCGACCCGTTCGGCCGTGAATGTAGAGGAGGTCCCCCCGTTCGTTGACGAGTGCGCTGGCTTGAATGTGCTGCACCATGGCCTTTTCGGCCAGCTCGCGCGGCGAAAGCTTCGAGGCAGGAGCCGCCTTTCCCGCGAACTGCGGGTGCTCCGCATTGAGCAAAGGCTGCGTGGCGGAAAGCTGATCCATAACCGGAGGCCGGGCACCATAGCGGTTCTCCTTGCGCCGATACAGCTTCGCGCGGCGGTCCAGCGGGGCAAACAGATCGTCAAACCCGCCCACGGTCTCGGACGTGCCCAGAAAAAGCAGGCCGTCCGGGTTCATCGTGTAGTGGAAGATCGGGATGATCCGATTCTGGAGATCCGCGTTCAGATAGATCAGCAGGTTGCGGCAGCTCACGAGGTCGATCTTCGAGAACGGAGGGTCCTTGATCAGGTCGTGCTCGGAAAAAATCAGCAGGTTGCGGATGCTTTTGTGGACACGATACGCGTCGCCGCCGGGTTCAGGCGTAAAAAACCGCTTCAGCCGCGCGGGGGTGATGTCGGCGGCGATGCTGGTCGGGTAGCGGGCGGCGCGGGCGGTGGCGACGGCCCGGCTGTCAATGTCGGTGGCGAAGATTTGCAGGGTATGCGACTGGCCCAGCGCCTCCATGCGCTCCTGCAGGAGGATGGCGAGGGAATAGGCCTCCTCGCCGGTCGAGCATCCGGCCGACCAGACGCGGATCGTGCTGCCCGGGGGCTTGCCCTCAAAGAGTTTGGGAATGCCCTGCTCCTCAAGAAACTTGAAGGCTTCCGGGTCGCGGAAGAAATTGGTCACGCCGATCAGCAGATCGCGGAAAAGAGCGGTCCCTTCGGCCGGGGACTGCTGCAAAAACTTCACGTAGTTGTCGATCGTTTCGATCTCCTGCATGGCCATCCGCCGCTCGACCCGGCGGCGGATCGTGCTCGGCTTGTATTGGGAAAAATCGTGGCTGGTGAACGAGCGCAGCAGGACAAAGATTTTTTTCAGTGCGTCGTCGTCCCGGGATCCCGCCGTGGGTGCCGCTGTCAGGCGGATGCGGTTGTGGAAGGCATGGGTGGCATAGGCCAGAAGCTTGGCGGGCATCTCGCACGGCGACAGTTCGAAATCCATCAGGCCCGTGGCGATGGCGTTCCGGGGCATGCCGTCGAACTCCGCGGACTCCGGGCTCTGGGCCATGACCATGCCGCCTTCGCCCTTGATGGCGGACAGCCCCAGCGTCCCGTCGCTGGCCGTGCCGGAAAGCACGATCCCGATCGCGCGCTCGTGCTGGTCCTGCGCGAGCGTGCGGAAGAAGAAATCAATCGGCAGGCGATGGCCGTGGGGGCTGAGAGGCTCGATCAGTTGCAGCGCGCCGTTCAGAAGCGCCATGTCGCGGTTCGGCGGGATGATATACACGCAGTTGATCTGCACCGGCATCCCGTCCTCGACCTCGAACACCTGCATCGGCGTGAAGCGCCGGACCAGCTCGCAGAGGATGCTCTCATGGTCCGGGGCCAGATGCTGCACCAGCACGAACGCCATCCCCGAATCGGCCGGCATCCCGGAAAAAAATTCCCCGAACGCCTTCAGCCCGCCGGCCGACGCCCCGATCCCGACAATGGGAAAACCGCTTATGCCGTTGGCAGGCGGACTGGCTGGCTGGCTCGCCGGCTTCTGGCGGAC
This sequence comes from Verrucomicrobiota bacterium, assembly GCA_037147455.1. Taxonomy (GTDB): domain Bacteria; phylum Verrucomicrobiota; class Verrucomicrobiia; order Chthoniobacterales; family Terrimicrobiaceae; genus QYQL01. Next base: position 5,281 of record JBAWVC010000006.1, read on the forward strand.
GCCCGCTACCGGGCGAGATTTCAACCGGCGTGGGCTTGCTTTTTTCATATGCTCGTGCGACTTCCGGCAAGTGGCTTGGAACTAGTCCTGTGCCTGAGCAACTATCGGGTTTCCGGGCCGGTAAAGCAAGGATGGAGAACGGGGCGTTCGCATGAAAACCAGAGTCTCGAGGCGCGGCCTTCCGGGGAGCACGCCCGTCCCGACATGCGCGTCAAGTTCAGACATCCTGATGTCACACATAGAAAATAGTGGAGCGAGGAAAACGGATGATGCAACCCGCGATGGTGGGGACGCATCGCCGTCCGTCGAGAGAAGTCGGACGGCGATCAGTTGACTTGCGCCGTCCCCGGCGTCCCGCCCTCTCTGCGGGCTGCCTTCGGCAGTCTACCGAGCGGCCTCCCGGGCCGCCTGGTTGGCGAGCCATCCCCACCAATAATGGCTCACCAGCTTTCCCATCACGTCAGGATGTCTGAAGCCAAGGTCGGCAAGAGCGCCAAAGGCGAGGAAATCCCAAAGCCCGGCTCGCAGGGCCGGGCCTATCTCACGAATGCGAAGCGCCCTGAAGGGGAGCGATGAGAGGATCGCGACCTTTCAGGCCGCCATTGTGTCTGACGACGATACCCGGCCCTGCGAGCCGTGCTGTGGAATTCAGGCCCTTTGGGCCACTGAAGGTCATTAACTTGACGCGCATGATCCCCCGCAAAAGAAACTTGTGGCGTTCAGCATGACGATTTTGTTCGCTGATTTTTCTTGAGGGGAGACGGTCCGCGGGACATTTCTCAACCGTGTTCGCGTATCTTGCCGCCGCAATTCTGGCCTACCTGATCGGTTCGTTCCCGAGCGGGTTCCTCGCGGGCCGGATCTGCGGGGTCGATTTGCGCGTGGCGGGCAGCGGCAACGTCGGGGCCACAAACGCGCTTCGCGTCCTGGGAAAAAAGTGGGGTTATACGGTCTTTGCCTCCGACGCGTTCAAGGGGGCGCTGGCCGTGCTGACCGGGCTGGCGCTCGCCAAAATCCCCGCGCTCCAGGGACCGGTTCCCTCCCACGTCGGCGTGGTCGCCGCGCTTTTCGCCATCATCGGCCACAGCTTCCCGGTTTGGCTCGGCTTCAAGGGCGGCAAGGGGATCGCCACTTCGGCCGGCATCATGTTCGTGCTTTTTCCCGGAGCGGTTTTTGCCTCGGGCCTCGCGATTTGGCTCCTGCTCTTTTTTACGACGCGGTTCGTCTCGGTCGCCTCGCTTGGCTCCGCAGTGACCCTCCCGACCGCGGCCGTCCTCCTGTATTTTTTCGGGAAACCGGATTCCTGGTTTTTCGGATATTGTGACCCGATGCTGGCCGGGATATCCGGAATCATGGGAGTGCTTGCGATCTGGCGCCACAAGGACAATATCAAGCGCCTGTTCGCGGGGACGGAAAAGCGCTTCGAGCGGAAGGCCCGGGAATAATCGTCATGTTCAAAAAAATCAGCATCATCGGAGCCGGTGGCTGGGGGACGGCGCTCGCGGTTCTCCTCTCGGAGCACCGCGGCCAGGTCCTTCTGTGGGGGCACAACCCGAAGGTTGTCGGGGAGCTCGTCGACCAGCGGACCAACACCGCCTACCTGCCCGGAGTCCGACTGCCGCCGAACGTCTATGCCACCGGGGACCTCGCGGAAACCACCAGCGCCAACTTGTTTTTGTTTGTCACCCCGTCCAAAGCCACGCGCGAGGTGGCGGCGCGGCTGGCGTCCCATGCGCCGAAGGATGGCGCCGTTGTCGTGTCCTGCACGAAGGGGATCGAACACGATTCGGGGAAATTGATGGACGCCGTGCTTTCGGAGGCGCTCCCCGGATGCCGGACGGCCGTCCTCTCGGGGCCGAACCATGCGGAAGAGGTGGCCCAGCGCATTCCGGCCGCCGGGGTGATCGGCTCGAAACACGCCGACCTTCTCGAGCCGCTCCAGCGCGGGTTTTCGCTGTCGAGCTTCCGCGCCTACACCAGCGACGATGTCACGGGGATCCAGCTGGGCGGCGCATTGAAAAACGTGTTCGCCATCGCGGCGGGGGTTTCCGACGGGTTCAACATGGGCGACAACGCCAAGGCCGCCCTCGTCACCCGCTCGCTTGCGGAGATGATGCGCCTCGGGGTCGCGCTCGGCGGACGGCGCGACACCTTCTTCGGCCTCAGCGGAGTGGGGGATCTGATGGTCACCTGCTTCAGCCACCACAGCCGCAACCGCAAGGTGGGCGAGCGGCTCGGCCGGGGCGAGTCGTGCGCGGAGATCCAGGCCTCGATGAAAATGGTCGCCGAAGGGATTCCCACCGCCCTGGGCGCGTGGCAGTGCGCCGAGCGCCACGGTATCGAGGCGCCGGTCACCAGGCAGATCCATTCCGTGCTCTACGAGGACAAGCCGCCCCACGAGGCAATGTGGGAGCTGCTCGGACGTCCGCCCAAGGCGGAATCCGATTCGCATCCCGGATGAAGATCGGGAAACACTAAAAAATGCGACTGGTCAGGACGCCTCTCATTGCCCTCACCGGCGGACTATCGATCAGCAATCCTTTAGTGATCTTTAGTGAAAATTAGTGGTTCAACCGGGATGAAGATCGGCCTTGTCCGGCGCGGGCATTCCTCGACCGGTGGGGCCGAGGCCTATCTGATCCGCCTGGCTGCCGCACTCCAGGCGCTCGGGCACATCCCGGCGCTCGTGACGACGGCGGACTGGCCGGATGCGCGCTGGCCCAACAACCAGATCCTCCGACTCGGAGGGAGGACGCCGGAGGAATTTGCCGCCGCTTTCCGCACCACAAAAACCGGCTGTGACATCCACCTCAGCCTGGAGCGGGTTCCGGGCTGCGAGGTCTATCGCGCGGGCGATGGCGTCCATGCGTCATGGCTCGCGCGTCGCGCGGCCTTCGAGCCGTTCTGGAAACGCGCCACCCGTTGGGTCAATTCCAAACACGGCCAGCTCCTGAATCTCGAGCGCCAGGTTTTCGATCCCGCGAACACCCGCGCGATCATCGCGAACTCGAATCTCGTCCGCAGCGAGATCCTCGCGCATTCGGAATTTCCCGCGGACAAAATCCATGTCGTTTACAACGGCCTGTCGTCCCCCACGCTTCCGGCCGGCCGCGCGGCTTCCCGCGCCCGGTTCGGTCTCGAAGACGGCGACCTGTGCGTCCTGTTTGTCGGTTCCGGATGGGAGCGCAAGGGATTGCGCACCGCGATCCGCGCCGTCGAAAAAATGAAAAACGCGACGCTCCTTGTCGCGGGACGCGGGCCCGCGGACGCCTTCCGCTCCAGCCGCGCGAAATTCGTGGGGCCCACGGACGACCTCGCGGCGCTGTTCGGTGCCGGCGATCTTTTTGTGCTGCCCACGTATTACGATCCGTTTTCCAACGCCTGCCTCGAGGCGCTCGCGGCCGGCCTCCCGGTGATCACGACGCCCGCTAACGGATTCGCGGAAATCCTTGAGCCCGGAACCCACGGGGCCGTCGTCCCCGAGGGCGATGCGTCCGCTCTCGCCGGGGAGATGGAAAAATGGCGCGACCCGCAGGCCCGCGCAACCGCCCGCCCGCTCCGCCTCGCCCGCGCTGCGGAGTTTTCCATCGAGCGCAACGCGAAGGAAACCGTCCGGATCCTGGAGAGTCTTCTTCCCGGTTGAAAAGAACGATGTCTGCGATGAATGGCTCAAAGTTCCCCCGCATCTCTCACACTTTGATTTGGGAGGCTGCAGGTTGTAGCGGCGGCCTGTGGCCGTCGGTCGCTTTGTGGGCAATCGGGGATCGACGCTCATAGAGCGACGCTACAACGCACCCGTGAGATGTTGCGGGCCAAATGGCGCGGGGCTTGCCCCGAGGGATCTTACTTCTTCCGCGTGGCCTTCGTGGCCTCGAGCGCCCACGCGGGGAAGTCCGGGGGGAGGGGAGCGCAGAATGCGAGCGGCTTGCCGCTGTCCGGGTGGGCGAAGGCGATTTTCCACGCGTGGAGAAAATGGCGGACCTGTCCGCCGCGGCGTCCGTAGAGCGGGTCGCCGACGATCGGATGGCCGAGGTGTTTGAGGTGGACGCGGATTTGGTGGGTGCGGCCGGTGCGGGGCTGGCATTCCATGAGGGTTTTTCCCTCGAAGGATGCGAGGACCCGGTATCCGGTCACCGATTCCCGGCCGCGTTCGGTGACCGTCATTTTCTGGCGGTGGACGGCGTGCCTGCCGATCGAGGCCTCGATTTTTCCGTGCGGCATGCGCGGGATTCCTTCGACGAGGGCGAGGTAGGTTTTCTGGACGAGGCGGCCGGCGAACTGCGCGGAGAGCGAGCGGTGGGCGGAGTCGGTTTTGGCGACGGCGAGGCACCCGCTGGTTTCCTTGTCCAGCCGGTGGACGATGCCCGGGCGCTCGACCCCGCCGACCACGCTCAGGCCGGCGCAGTGGAAAAGCAGCGCGTTGACCAGGGTGCCTTCCGCATTCCCCGCGCCGGGATGCACGACCAGGCCGGCCGGCTTGTTCAGCACGAGGAATTCCGCCTCCTCATGGAGGATATCCAGCGGGATGTCCTGGGCCCTGGCGACGGCGGGTTCGACCGCGTCGGGAACCGTCACCCGGACCTCGTCGCCGGCGCGGAGGTTTTGGGAGGGCCGCGTCGGCGCGCCGTTCACGAGCACGCGCCCTTCGCGGATGAAGCACTGGAGCCGGACGCGCGAAAAATCCGGCATCTTCGTGCTCAGATACCGGTCCAGCCGGAGGCCCGCCTCTTCCGCAACCCACGTCTCGCAATTCATATCCGGCTTTTGCATTGCCGGAATCATGGCAACAGCCTATCTGTTCAGATAGTCTTATTTTTGATCTCTGCCGCCCATAATGGCAAACGAATCCCACCCTAGCCCCGAGTCTGCCGAGACATTGGATGACGCGACGCCCGTGGAATCGGGGGCCGAGAGCGTGTTGGAAGCCTGCCCCTCCTGCCAGACCGTCATGGACATGTCGGACGTGATGCCGTTCACGGAGGTCGCCTGCCCGAACTGCCGGCACAGCCTGCGGGCGCGGAAAAATTTCAACCACTTCACGCTGATCGACCGGATCGGCGAGGGGGGCATGGGGACGGTCTTCAAGGCGCTCGACAACAACCTGAACCGCTACGTGGCACTCAAGATCCTGAAAAAGGAGATCAGCGCGAACGAGGAGGAGCAGGAGAAGCTGGCTAAGGAAGCGCGCATGACCGCAGCGATCAACCATCCGCACGTCGTGAAGGTCTATCATTTCGGGCGGGATCACGGGCAGTTTTATCTGGCGATGGAACTCGTCGAAAAGGGATCGCTCGACGATCTGATGGCGGTTCAGAAGCGGATCGCGGAGGCGCACGTGCTGGAGGTGGGCACGCAGATCGCCATGGGGCTCGGGGCCGCTCTGGATATCGGCCTCATCCACCGCGACATCAAGCCCGGGAACATTCTTTTTGCGGATGCGCACACGGCGAAGCTGGTGGATTTCGGCCTGGCGATCGTGATGGACGAGGAGGCGACTGAGCGCGGCGAAATCTGGGGGACGCCGTATTACATCGCGCCCGAGAAGCTCGACAACCAGCCCGAGGATTTCCGGAGCGACATGTATAGCCTGGGCGGAACGCTTTTTCACGCGCTGGCCGGGCGCCCGCCCTACGAGGCCGAGTCCGCCTCCATGGTGGCGCTCAAGCAGCTCAAAAGCCAGCAGATCAGCCTGCAGGCGTTCGCCCCGGATGTCTCGAGCGAGACCGCCTACGTGATCAACCGCATGATGGCGAAAAAACCGGAGGAGAGGTATCAATCCTACGAGGATCTGGTCGGCCACCTCACCTACGCCCGCGACAAGGTCATCGAACGGGCGCGCAAACCGCACCAGCCGAAGCAGCGGGTGGTTTTGGAGACCGACGAAACGCGCAAGCTCAGAGCGATCATCTCGCTGGTTCTGCTCGGCGTTGTCCTCCTGGCAGGCCTCGGGGTGTATCTTATGCGCGACAAGCTCTTCCCGGCCGCCGCCGTGGAAAAAGGGCCTGTGCAGCAGACCCAGGAGGAGGCGCAGGCGCAGCTTCTTTCCGGTGTCATGACCATGGCGCAGGGAGATTCGGATGGGGCGAGGACCGAGTTCGAGCGCCTCGCGACCCAGGCCGGCTGCCCGCAGCCCCAGAAGAGCTGGGCCGTCCTGAACAGCGCCCTGGCCTCTCTCGTGCTCGGCGAGATTAACGCGGCGCTGGAGAGCCTGACCCGGCTGAGCGAGGCTGGGCTCTATCCCACGACGAAGCCGGAGGACCAGCACCTCGCCAATTTCTTTGTCGAGGTGAGCCGCGTCGTCAGCCAGAAAAAGCCGGTCCCCGCGTCCATCCGGTCCCTCTACGATGGCAAGAGCGAAGATTTTGCGCTTCTGATATTTGCGCTTTGGGACTGGGAGGCGAAGGCCGCGTTTGCGGACGCGGGATCCTTGCTGCAGACATTTGAGTCGCGGGTTTCGCCGGACGACTGGCCTTCGAAATACAAGCCGCTGGCCGAGAAATACCTCGCCGACTGGAAGATTCTGGAACCTCTGGAAAAAGCGTTTGCGAAGGTGGATTCCCCCGCTTCGGCGTCGGCAGTCCTCGCCCAGATCCAGAGGGCGCGCTCGCAGGTCCAGACGGGAACGAAAATCACCGAGCGCCTAGACTCCATGGAAAGAAGGGCCAAAGCCAGGGCGGCCGCACCCTGAATCCGGGACCGCCGCTCTGGGAACTTGCGGAAGCGGTCCGTTTGTTGATAATCAGGGGATCGGAGACGGGTTACATTTCATGAGATATTTTAAAGCTACAATTTTGATCGGCACGATTGCCGCAGCGCTCGTGCTGGTTTTGTATGCCACGGGGTGGCTGACGAACACGCTCGATCTCGTGTCGCTCCAGGCCTATAAAATGAAGAAGCCGATGGTGACGCAGCAGGGCGTGCATGTGGCGTTGATCGCGATTCTGGCTTTTGCCGCCGCATGGACCACCGTCGATATCACGCGTCCGGTCCTGAAGGTGATCGTGGCGCTCGGGGCGGTGATTTTGCTCCTGACCGGCTCGATGGTCCTCGCGCTCTACAACGTCTTTTTCTCCCCCTTTCCCTCGATCTTCGCGGTTTTTACCAGCTTCCTGATCGGGCTCGCCTACGGGCGCACCGGGAGCGGCTCGCGGAAAAAAGTCATGGAGCGGCTGTTCGGTCAACGGCTGTCGCGCGGGGCGTTCAACGAGCTGGTGAATTCGAACACGCCGCTGGATTTTCCGGGCACCCTGCAGGAGGGGACCGTGCTGGTCGTCGCGGTCCACAACCATTCCGAACTCATGGAGCTTCTCACGCCGGAGGATTACGCGGCGATGACTAACCTTTACCTGCGGACCGCCTCGGATTACCTGGTCGAGGTCGGCGGGTATCTGGACGAGTGCGGAGGCGAAAGCGTGCGGGTGGTTTTCGGCGCTCCCGTCCCCGACGACAGGCACGCCGCAAAGGCCTGCCGGGCGGCTCTGGACCTTGCGGCCAGGCTCGATGACCTCAACCGGGAGTGCGACGCCACCTGGCAGAGGCGGCTGGATTTTCGCATCGGCATCAACTCCGGCGAGATGATCGCGGCGGCCTACGGCGGATCGAGGCTCGGCAGCTTCAGCGTCGCCGGGCCGGTCGTCGAGTTCGCCCGCCGGCTCTGCTCCGCATGCGCCACCTACGGGTGCAAAATTCTCATCGGCCCGGAAACCTACGAGCCGGCCGCGGAGACATTGGAGGTCCGCCCCATCGAGGTGGTGAAATCCGCCGGGGAGCGCCGCCGCGTCGAGCTCTACGAGATCCTCGCGCCCAAGCACGGGCTCTCGCCGGAGCGCGAGCGCAGCCGCAACCACTACTGGACCGGGGTCCTCCACTACCGCGAGCGACAGTGGGACAAGGCCATCGAGGAATTTTCCAAATCGCGAATCACCGGGATTCCGGACCAGGTTCTGGATTACTACATCCGCCGCGTCGAGCGCAGCCGCCGCGGCGAGGAGGAGGTCAACAAAGACCAGATGCTCCTATTCAGCGCGGCTTCGTAGACCGCATTTCTCGCGGCCGCGATGTGGCGGCGCTCCTTTCCTGCCTGCAAAGCGACCGAGGGCCTCAGCCATCCGCCTCGCCGCGCTTCTACGGGTTTCTTGCTCGCCAAATCAGGGTTTTGCCATCACTGTGCCCCCATGAATCTCCATCTGCTGCGGCGGCCCCGCCGCTTGAGAAGAACGGATAACATCCGGCGAATGGTGCGCGAAACCCACTTGATTGCCAGCGATTTGATCTGGCCGCTGTTCGTTCAGGATGGCGCTGAGAATACCGCGATCGACTCGATGCCGGGAGTCTTCAGAAATTCTGTCGAGTCCCTCGTCCAGTGCTGCCAGGAAGCGGAAATGCTCGGAATCCCTGCCGTCGCGATTTTTCCATCCATCGGGCCGTCCCTGAAGGATCCCGCCGGATCTCATGGCCTGGTTGCGGATAACCTCCTCTACCGCGCGGTCCGTGCCGTGAAGGCGAAATGCCCGGACCTCGTCGTCATCACCGATGTGGCGCTCGATCCCTATACTTCCCACGGCCACGATGGCCTTCTCGCGCCGGATGGCTTGACGGTGGACAATGACTCCACGGTCGAGGCCCTCTGCCGGCTGGCCATACTAGAGGCGGAAGCGGGTGCCGATATGGTGGCCCCATCGGATATGATGGATGGTCGGGTCGGGGCCATCCGCGGTGCGCTGGACGCTGCGGGCTTCACGGATGTCGCAATTGTTGCGTATTCCGCAAAGTTCGCGTCTGCGTTATACGGGCCTTTTCGAGATGCGGTAGGGAGCAAAATCGGGAAAGATGCCATCAGCAAGGCGACATATCAGTTGGATTCGGCGAACCGGCGGGAAGCCTGTCTTGAGGTTGATATTGATATTAGTGAATCGGCTGATATTGTGATGGTTAAGCCGGCCTCATACTATCTTGATGTAATTCGCGAAGTTAGCGATATGTCAACAGTTCCTGTGGCGGCATATCAAGTGAGCGGGGAGTATTCGCAAATCCAGGCGGCGGCGAAGCTCGGGTGGCTGGATTACGAGCGGACGAGGAACGAATCTCTGGTCGCGATCAAGCGTGCGGGAGCGGATTTGATCCTCACCTACTTTGCAAGAGAGGTCGCCGAAGAAATTTCCCTCGGCCGGTTTTGCCAATAAACCCGGATACGGCGATACCTCACACGGAGAAGCGGAGGACACGGAGAAAAACCGTTTTCGGGATAAACCGTCCGTCTTGGGCTAAAAGTCGGCATCCGCGAATGTCCCTCCTGCTTCCACTCCGTCACGAACCACGCAGCGGGTGAGCCGGGAGAGCGGGGCCACCACGGCATTTTCCCACAGCACACAATCTTCGAGAACCGCCCCGTCGCCGACCGAGGCTCCGGCCCCGACCGCGCAGGCACCAAGCAGGCTGGAGTTGGAGGCGACATGGGAATTTTCGGCCACCGGAACCGGCCAGCCGTTTTGCGCATGCGTGAGCCGGTGTCCGCCCGGGCGCAGGAGCGCGTGCGCCGCGAGATAGGCGTCCCGCGAGCCCAGATCAAACCAGAGCCCATCATCCACAACGTCCCCTCCGATTTTTTCTCCCGCTCGGATCAGGTCGAGGAAGATGGGAATGATCGAGACAATCCCGCCGGCGGGGATGTGCCGGAAAATTTCGGGGGAGAGGACCGTGATGCCGGTGAACAAATAGGAGGGATCGCTTCCGTTTCCCAGTTTTCCGCGGATGTCGGTCACCCGGCCGCCGCGGGCCTGGACGTGCAGCGGGCCTCCCGAGGATCTGAGGATCAGGGTGGCGAGGTTGCCGGACCGCAGGTGGCGTTCGATGGATGGGCGCAGCGGAAAATCCGCGAGGATGTCGCCGTTGTAGGCGACAAACGGATCGTTCCCCACAAACGGTTCCACGTTTTTGATTCCGCCGCCTGTGTCCAGGAGGATCGGTTCGTGACGGTATTCGATCGGCAGTCCGCAGTAGTGAGCGCCGGGCAGCAGACGGTCATAGGCCTCCGGGCAATGGTGGGTGTTGACGACAAAAGACGTGACGCCATTGGCGATCAGGTGGTCGAGTCCAAATGTGATGAGCGGCTTTCCGTAAAGGGGGACGAGCGGTTTCGGGCGGCGATCAGTGAGGGGCCGCAGCCGGGTTCCCAGACCGGCCCCGAGCACGAAAGCCTTCATCGCCCACCGTCCGCGAGGCGGAGGATGGCGTCCGCTGCGCAGGCCGCGCCGAACCCGTTGTCGATATTCACCACGGTCACCTTGCTGCTGCAGCTTGTCAGCATGCCGAGAAGCGCGGCGATGCCCCCCAGGTTAGCCCCGTAGCCGACGCTTGTCGGCACGGCAATCACCGGGCGGTCCACCAGCCCGGCGACCACGCTCGGTAGCGCCCCCTCCATGCCCGCGACAACGATCAGAACGGAGAACGACCGGAGGCGCCCTGTCTCGGAGAGCAGCCTGTGAAGGCCGGCGACTCCGACATCGGTGATCCGTTCGACGCGGTGCCCGAAGGATTCCAACGCCACCGCCGCCTCGTCCGCCACTGGCAAATCCGCCGTCCCCGCGCAGACCACGGCGGCGGTGTGATTTGATCCCGCAGGGGGGTATGATCCGACCGTGATGCAGCGGGCGCGGGCATGCCAGACGGCCTCCGGAAAAATTTCCGCGACCGCGTGGAAATGCGCTTGATCCGCTCGGGTTGCCAGCACCGCCTGGCCCGCCCCGCGGAGGATTTTTGCAACGGCCGCGACTTCGGAGGGAAGCTTGCCCTCGCAAAAGATCGCCTCCGCCCGGCCGCAGCGCTCCGCGCGGTCGAGATCCACCCGCACAAAATCAGGATTCATCCGCGAGATAGAGGCGCATCGGAACCATCCCGCTCTCTGAGAATCCGTGTTTCAGATAAAACTTCCGCGATTCGTTCGGCTTGTCGGTCAGCAGGGTGATGCGCAGGAATTTTTTCTGCCGCGCGAATTCGATCGCGTGCTTCAAAAGGCGCGAACCATACCCCTGCCCGCGATGTTCCTGCCGGATGACCAGATCCTCCAGCAGCAGCACGAAGCCTCCCTCGGCCGTGCTGATCGTGATCAGCAGGTTGATCATCCCGACAATTTTTTTGTGGTTGCGGAGAACGAAAATTCTCCCGCGCGAAGGCTGTTCCAGAATCAGCCGCAGCCCGCGCAGCTGCTTTTCGCGGTTCGGGGTGAAGTCCTCCTCGTGCGAAAACAGATCCATCAGCAGTTCCGTCAACTCGGACAGGTCATCCAGGGTAGCGGGTTCGATGCGCAGTTCGCTCATGCCCGACTCCATATTTCATTCCGGCCGTCGAAGCAACCCGCGATTTATCCGCGCGTCGAAAAAGGGGTGATTTAACCCGGAAATCTCACGCCACGATTTGGGAGGCCGCAGGTTGTAGCGGCGGTGGCCGTCGGTCGCATGGCAATCAAGCGGGGATCGACGCTCATAGAGCGACGCTACAACCCGCCTGTGATATGCGGGTTAAGTGGTTGCGGTTTGATGGGATACTGCCCATTCAGGGCAGGATGCATTATTGACGCGAATACCCAGGGCGGCGTCTGCTTCGCAGACTTGCCCTGGGCTGTTGAATTCAGGCCCTTTGGGCCACTGAAGGTCTTTAACCTGACATGCCTGCCCTTTGGGTTCCCGCGCTTTCGGCTACGGCTCCTTTTTGGGAGGGAAAAATTTCGGGGCGTCCGGATTGATCGCGATCGGCGTCCGGGCCATTTTATCCTGGATCTCCTGGATCCGTGCCTCCTTCTCGCTGTAGCCCGGGACAGTTTGGGACGCCGCGTGCCGCTCGCATCCGGCCCCGATGAGAACGGAAGCTGCGGCCAGCGACGGCAGGAGGATTTTTGTCACTCGATGATCTCGAGGGAGGCCTTGGTGCCGCGCTTGTGGGCGGCGGCGTTCAGGAGCGTCCGGAGGGACTGGATCGTGTTCCCGCCTTTGCCGATGATTTTGGGAAGATCGGTCTTCCTCATCGCCACATGGAAGATCGTGCGGTCCGGCGTCTCGGTCTTTGTGAAGACGACCTCGTCGGGAAACTCCACGAGGCTGCAGATCACATAGCGCAGGAACTCTTCCATGGCGGAAATCAGGCCGCGAGCTTTTTGCGGGCCTTCGTCATGATGTTGCCCACCGTCTGGGACGGGCGGGCGCCGACCCCGACCCAGTAGTCGGCGCGGTCGAGCTGGATGGAGAAATTCTCGCCCTCTTTCTTCGGATCGTAGGTGCCGATGATCTCGATGAATTTGCCATCGCGGGCGCGGCGCTGGTCGGCGACGACGATTTTGTAGTAGGGACTGTTCTTGGCGCCTTCGCGGCGGAGTCGGATTGCAACGGCCATGTAATAAAGTTTTCGGTTTTCGGTGTTCAGTTTTCGGTTGAGGGATTGCCCTCTCCGGAATCGGCTTCCGCCTCAGAATCCCCCGGGGACCTGAAGGCCAAAGTTTTTTCCGGCACGGGACATCAGTTTTTTCATCTGCCCCGTTTTTTTCATCATCTTGCGCATCTGGGAGAAGCGCAGGAGAAGGTTATTTACCTCGGTGACGGTCGTGCCGCTGCCCCGGGCGACCCGCTGGCGGCGGCGCGCGTTCAGGATGTCTGGTCGCGCCCGCTCCTGCGGCGTCATGGAGAGGACAATCGCCTCCACCCGCTTCAGTTGCTTCTCGTCAATCGAGGAATCTTTCAACTTATCCATTCCGGGGATCATGCCAAGGATATTTTCTAGGGGTCCCATGCGCTTGAGCATTTTGAACTGCTGGAGGAAGTCTTCGAGGTCGAAGCTGGCGGTGCGGAGCTTCTGCTCCATGCGGAGGGCGTCCTCCTCGGTGATCGACTCCGCGGCCTTCTCCACGAGGCTGACAACATCGCCCATGCCGAGGATGCGTCCGGCCAGGCGGTCGGGGTGGAAGGGCTCGAACTGGTCGGGCTTTTCCCCGACGCCTGCAAACTTGATCGGGCGCCCGGTGACGGCGCGGAGCGAGAGGGCGGCACCGCCGCGCGCATCGCCGTCGAGCTTGGTGAGGACGATCCCGGTGATCCCGAGTGCCGAGTGGAAGTGCTCGGCCACGCTGACCGCCTGCTGGCCGGTGGCCGCGTCGCACACGAGCAGGATCTCCTGCGGCTTCAGAAAATCGCGGAGCCGCTGGAGTTCCTTGATGAGGGGCTCATCAATTTCCTGGCGTCCGGCCGTGTCGAAGATCTGGACGTTTCCGCCGGTCGCCTCGCACCATTCGAGGGATTTTTTGCAGGAGCGGACGACATCCGTCTCCCCGGCTTCCGGGCGGAAGACCGGCACCGAGACCTGCTCGCCGAGGACGGCGAGCTGCTCGATCGCGGCCGGGCGGTAAAGGTCGGCGGCGATGAGGAGAGGGGACCGGCCCTGGGATTTCAGCCAGCGGGCGAGCTTGGCGGACGAGGTGGTTTTTCCGGCGCCGTTGAGGCCGACCATCAGGATCCGGGCCGGCTTGTCCAGGTTGAGCGGAGACGCGTCGCCGCCGAGGAGCGCGCAGAGTTCCTCGTGGAAAATTTTGACGATCTGCTGTCCGGGCGTGACGCTGCGGAGGACGTCCTCGCCGAGGGCTTTTTCCCGGACGCGCGCGATAAAGTCCTTCGCCACCTGGAAGTGCACATCCGCATCCAGCAGCGCCATGCGCACCTCGCGCAGCGAGTCGGTCACGTTCGTCTCGCTGATTTTTCCGTGGCCGCGGAGGTCCTTGAAGACGTCCTGGAGTTTTTCTGAAAGCCGGCTAAACATTGGGATTGGCGAATCTAGGCGCCCTCGCGCGGATGAAAAGGGATTTTTATTGTCGCGGGCGCGTGCGGGTGCATCTCTGATGGCACAGGGGGAACGGGCGTCCCGCCCGTTTAGAGACTGGAAATCGTATCGGAGTGATGTGCCTCACACGGGCGGGACGCCCATGCCCCCTTGGAAGATTCGCGAAGTTGCACCTTTCGGGCATGCACCCGCGCGCGGGTGTGATCAAAAGGGTGTCGGGGCCGGAACAAAACTGAACCGGCAAGAAATCCCGTTTTGAACCGTCGCCCACATTTTCCCTTGTTTGCCTTGGCAAATGCAAGAACATGCACACTGGCCCGAACGGGATGTCGGGCATATCTTGACTTCAGATGTTTGCTTGGCACACTTTTTCAAGGATTTTCCCAAGGCGGAAACTTCCTTGCGAAGCAGTTTCTCACCGAGCGGATAATTCATCGTCCTCCCGTTTGAATATGATGGTCCTACGTCCCGACAGCGCTTTTGTAATATTTCCCGCGATATCGCGGTGGATGGGCTCTTGCTTATTGGCTTTTCTCCGGGCAGGACGATTTGCTTCGGTGCTGCCGGCACTGGTTTTGTTCGGCACGATGGATGGCTTTGCGCAGGCCCCTCAGGATTCCTCGCCGGCGACATTGCAGTCCGAACTCGCTGGCAAGTTCAATGAGGCGATCACGGCTTTTCAGGCTGCCGACTATGCGACGTCGGTCTCGAAGCTCGAGGAGGTGATCGCGCGGGCGGGTGAGGGGGCAAATCTGGAATCCGCCTATTTCACTCTCGGCGCTTCCTACTTCAATCTGGAGCAATACGGCCGGGCTATCGAAGTGCTCAAAACTTATCTGAAGAAGTATCCCAAGGAGCCTCGCGTCATCGAGGTGTGCGCTTCGATCGGGCAGGCGAGCCTGATGACGAAGGATTACGCGGAGGCGGCCGCGCAGTTCGCGCGTCTCGAGAACGAGAAGGCCTGGCGCGAGCGGGCCTTGTATTACGGGGCTCTGGCATTGGAACAGGGGAATCGCCCGGACGAGGCGATCAAGAAAAGCGAGGCGCTGATCTCGCCGGAAATCCGGACCCCGCTGGCGGTCGATGGCGCGATGCGCCTCGCCGGCCTCTACGCGAAGAAGAAAGAGAAGAAGAAGGTGACCGCGCTCGTGGAGAAGATCCTGAAAAAATCCGATCTGGTGGAAAACATGGTCCGCCTGAACGCGATGGCTGTCGAGTTGGGGGACAGCCAGTTGGAGGACGGTGAGGCGGCGGAGGCGCTTTCCGTTTACCAGGTCGTGCGTTCGCGCGACGATGTCATCAAGTTTCAGGTCGCACGGGTTGCCTCGCTCGAAAACAAATTGCAGGAAACGCTCACCGCGATCCGCGCCGACCCGAAGGGCGTCACCCAGTTCTTCGACCGGCTCGGGCAACTGCGCAGTGAGATTTCCGGGGCCAAATCGCTGGAGGAGGAAGCCAGGAAGCTCCCCGACTTTGCCACGCTGCTGGATCTGCGCCTCGGCCGCTGTTTCTACGACCTGGGGCAGAAGTGGGAATCCCTGGTCGCCTACGGGGACGTCTTGAAACGCTATCCGGACTCCAAGGAAAAAGAGCCGGCGCTTTTCGCGTGCATCGTGAACTTCGCCGAGCTGAACCGCGTGGAATCCGCCCGCGACTTTTGCGAGAAGTATTTGAAGGATTTTCCGCAGGGGCCGAACGCGAACACCGTGGGTTACCTGCTGGGGGCGACGGCGCTTCAGGCGCAAGATCCCGCGGCTGCCGAGACGTATTTTGGCCGCGCGCTCAAGGACCAGCCCGGAAGCACTTTTGCCGAGGAGATGCGGTTCCTTCTGGGCAACGCGAAGTTCGCCCAGGGGAAATACGAGGAGGCGCTGGGGGAATACGAAAAATACCGGGCGGATTTTCCGAAGGGTGCCCATGCCGAGGAGGCCGGATACCGGATCGCGGTGAGCCGGGTTTTTTCCGGCCAGTATGAGAAGGCGCTGGCGGCATTGGAGGACTACATCAAATTGTTTCCGCGGGGATCGTTCGCTTCCGACGCCCGATACCGGATCGCGGTCTGCCTTTACGCAGCGCAGCAATACGACGACGTGATCGCGCGATGCGAGCGCTGGCGGGCGGATTTCGGAAGCGACCCCCAGCTCGGCGAGGTGCTCGGACTGCTCGGCGATGCCTGGGCGGCGAAGGGCGATGCCGACAAATCGATCGACGCCTACGTCCGCTCCTACAAGGCGGCCACCACGGCGGAAGTGCTCAGCTACTCACTGTTCGCGGCCCAGAAGGGCATGCAAAAAAAAGGGGATTGGGCCGGGATCGGCACGATGTTCGAGGAGTTCGCCAAAGAGCACCCGGACGATCCGCTCATCCCGATGGCCATGTATTGGATCGGCCGGGCGAAGGCGAAGGTGGGCAAGGCCGATGAAGCCAAGGTGTTCGTCGCCGACACGATCAAGCGCTATATCGACGATCCCAGGCGGGATGCCGTCGAGCAGCTCCTGACACAGCTTGCCCAGCTTTGCGTGCGGAAGAGGCAGCCGCCGGACGGGACGGCTCCCGTGCCGGATTCCGCGGCGGAATTGAAATCGCTGCTCGGCGCAGCGGGAGAGCGATCCCCGGCGGCAAAAGCCAGGATCCTCTACGCGCAGTCGGAGCTGGCGCGGCTGCGCAAAAATACGGACGAGCAGGCCGCGAAGATCGATGAGATCGCCAGGAACTTTGCCCCGGAGGATTTGAGCCCGTATTTGCTTGCGCTGTCCGGGGACCATCTTCTGGGGCTCGGCGAGAAGGACAAAGCGGCCGGGCTTTACCGGTTTCTCATGGAGACCTTCCCGAAATGCGATGTCGTGGATTACGCCTACAGCGGGCTCGGCGAAATCGCCCTGCAAAACAAGGACAGCGCGCGGGCGTTGGAGTTGTTCGACGAGGCCGTGGACAAAGGTGTCGCAGGCCAGAAGCTCAAGGAGATCACGATCGGGCGGGCCAGGGCGCTCCTTGCTCTGGGCCGTCTGGACGAGGCGCAGAAGTCCTTCGAGCAGGTCGCCTCCGTGCGCGAATGGCGGGGCGATGCCACCGCCCAGGCGGTCTTTTCGCTCGGCGAAATCGAATTCCAGCGCGGCAAGTGGGCCGAGGCGAACGTCCTTTACCAGAGGGTTTTTGTCGCCTATCAGAAATTTCTGCCCTGGGTGGCGAAGTCCTACGTCCGGAGCATGGAATGTTTTGAGAAGCTCGGCATGAAGCCCGAGGCGATCCGCACCGGACGGGAAATGCTCCGGAATGAAAAGCTGACCGCTTTCCCGGAGTCCGCCACCGCGCGCGACCACCTGAAAACCCTCGAAGGAACCCCCGGCTGAATGAAATACCAACTCTTGGAGAAAATTGGACTTCGCTGGAGCCCTGAGGGAGCATGGGCGGACCGCCCAATGCCACTAGCATTCATGGTTTTGAGCGATTAACTGTTTCTTGGCTTCGGCTCTGGAGCCGATCAAGGGCGGAAAGGATTGGCGCAAGTGCCGTTGAGCCCGGGGCTCGGCAGGACGAGGTTTTGAGCGTTTTGGCAGGCGGGCGCGGGCAATAAGATCCAAGACTTTATCCACTTCCGGAAGGGCACCCTCGGGATTTTCTTTCCGCAGGATGTCCACATGCCCTCGATTGCGGTGGGCCAACTTTCGCTCGTGAAAAAGGTGGTGGTGAAAGTGTTGTTGTAAGATGTCATCCGGCGTGGGAACTGCTCGGAACATGGGCGCGGGCAGGGCTTTTTGTTTTGAGATCATAAACGGAGGAAGACGAGCGCTTTTGCGGATTCAGGATCGGCGGCCGCGCGTTCCCTTTTTCCCGGGAGCCACTCCTGGAGAGAGCCATCGCGGGAGTGGAGAAGCGGTTCGGCCGTGGCGAAGCTGACCTCGCGGGTTTCCACGCGCCCGTGTCACCCCTGCCGCTCGCGTTCGCGCTGGATACACTTCCATGGAGCAGGTAGTGTCGGATCCCATGCGGATATTAGTCGCGGAAGATGATTCCAAATTGCGTTCCCACCTCAAGCAGGCATTGACGCAGGGTGGGTATGCTGTGGATGAGACCGGCGACGGGCTTGAGGCCCTCTGGCTCGGAAAGGAAAATGCCTACGATGCCGCCGTCCTCGACATCTCCATGCCCGGGATGGACGGGGTCAGCGTCACCCGCGCCCTGCGCAAGGCCGGGCAAACATTTCCCGTCGTTCTCGCGACTGCGCGGGGCGACCTGCGCGACAAGATCGGAGGGCTGGACGCCGGGGCGGATGACTACCTGGTGAAGCCGTTTTCCACAGAGGAGCTGCTGGCCAGAATCCGTGCAGTGCTGCGGCGCCGCCGTCCGGACATGAGCAGCGTCCTGAGGGTGGGGGACCTGCAGCTCGACCTCCATACGCGGCTGGCGACGCGCGGCGAAAATGAAATCGTCCTCACGAACCGGGAGTTCGCCCTCCTGGAGGCGCTCGCCGAGGCCTCGCCCCGCACCGTCACGAAAACAACCCTCGTCGAACGCGTCTGGGACCGGCATTTCGATTCCGGCACGAACGTCCTCAACGTCTATGTGAATTACCTCCGCAAAAAAATCGACCTGCCCGGAATGCCGCCGCTCATCCACACGGTTCGCGGGGTCGGTTTCGCGCTGCGAGAGGATCCGCTGTGAATTTCCGCCTCCGCATCGCCGCGTGGTTCGGGCTGGCGCTGGCCTGCATTGTCGGGCTACTCGTTTTCACGGCCCACCGGCACCTCGACCACGAGCTCCACCTCGAAAAATGGGACCGCTCGCACCCGAAGTTTCCCAACTGGTCGCTGCACGGCAGCTACACGGACGGCGAGGTGCACGACATTCTCGGGGAGCTGGTCCAGGTCTGGATCTGGGTCGGACTTCCCTCTCTCGGCCTCGCCCTCGGGGTCGGGGTCCTCCTCGCGAACCGTTCCCTCCGGCCTGTGCGGAGCATCAACCGGGCGCTGGCGGAGAAAACTCCCGGCACCCTGAAAACCGGAATCCCGCTGCCCGAGCGCGACCCTGTTCTGTCCGAGCTCGTCTCGCAGATCAACGCCCTCCTGCTCCGCGTGGGAAATGCCTACGACGAAATGGCGGAGTATTCCTCGCGCGTTGCGCACGAGCTGAGGACCCCTCTCACTCTTCTGCGGATGCGGATCGAGCAGGCGGCCGAGGAGATTCCCCCGGAGCTTTCCGAGCAGCTCCAGGACGAGCTCTCCCGGCTTTCGAAATTTGTGGAACGCTCGCTGCTCGCCGCCAGGGCGGAGTCCGGGTGCCTGGAGTTCAAGCGCGCCGACGTCGATCTTTCCGCGGTGCTGGACGAGCTCAAGGAACCATACGAAATCCTGGCCGCAGAGGCGAATATCGCTCTGGAGTGGGATGCACCTCCGGGGCTGCGCGTTGTTTCCGACGGCGATTTGCTGCGGCAGATCCTGCACAACCTTCTCGGTAACGCTTGCCGGTATGCGGCCTCAACGGCCAGGCTCCGGGTTTCGCTGGACGGGCAACAAATTGCGCTTTCGCTGGACAATGACTACCGGATCGAAAGCCGGGCGCCCGGGGGGCTCGGGATCGGGCTGCGGCTTGTCCGCGCGCTCGCCGCCAGCATGGAGGGGCACCGGTTTTCGATTCGCGACGACGGACAGTTTTTTGCCGTGCGCCTTGTCTGGAAACGATCTACTCAATGACAACCATGAAGCCAGACGAGGACCTCAAGCAAGCCACCGAATCCATCGCCGGACACGCCGGAGTTGTCGGCGTGCTGCCGCTGCCCGGACGGACGGCGTTTGAAATCGAATACGATCCTGCAAAGCTCTCGGATGACGACCTGCGGCGGATCGCGGAGGCAAACGTGCCCGCTCCCTCGCTGCAGAAGCGCACGCTCCGCCTCGACGGGGCGGCCTGCGAGGCCTGCGCGATCCGGCTGGAAAAGCGTGTGGAAAAGATCCCCGGCGTCCGTAAGGCGACCGCCACGTATCTCGGTAAGATCCTGTGCCTGACATTTGACGATTCGGTTTCCGACGAGTCATCTGTCCTGCAGGGCGTGCGAGCGACCGGCTCGGCTGTCCGCCCTTACGAGGCGCCGAAACCCGATGAGGAGACGACGTTCCGGCAGAAGGTTTTTTCCGGGGAGCTGAACGAGGAGATTTCCTGTGCGCTCGGGTTTGCGTTTTTGGTCGCGTCGCTGGCCGTGCACCGGATGATCGGTTTGGACGACACCCTGACCTACGTTCTCTACGCCGGTGCCTATATCTTTTGCGGGCAGCAGGGCATCCGCTCGGCGATCGCGTCGCTGCGCGAAAAGGTTCTCGATGTCGATGTGCTGATGGTGCTCGCGGCGATCGGGGCGGGGATCGTCGGGCAGCCGTTCGAGGGGGCGCTGCTGCTGTTTCTCTTTTCCTTTTCCAACGTCCTCCAAAGCTATGCGCTCCAGCGCACGCAGAAGGCAATCCACTCGCTGCTCAAGCTGCGGCCCGACAAGGCGCTGCTCAAGCGCGATGGCGGCACCGAGCTCGTGCGCGTGGAATCGTTGCAGGTCGGCGATATCGTCGTCGTGCGCCCGGGCGAACACATCCCGGTGGACGGCAAAATCACCGAGGGCACCAGCGCGATCGACGAGTCCAGCCTCACCGGGGAATCCATGCCGGTTTCAAAAACGGTCGGAGCGACGCTCTTCGCTGGCACGCTCAACCAGAGCGGAGGCCTCGAACTCGCGGTGAGCAAGCGCGCCGAGGACTCGACGCTTGCCCGCATGGTCAAGCTCGTCGAGGAGGCGCAGGCCGAAAAGTCCGGCACCCAGCGGTTCCTCGAGCAGGCGGAGCAATACTATGCGACCGGCGTGATCGCGTTTACCGCAGCCGTCTGGTTCGTGCCGTGGCTGCTGTGGCACCAGCCGTTTGAAGAGGCCTTTTACCGGGCGATGACCGTCATGGTCGTCGCTTCCCCGTGCGCTCTGGTGATCAGCACCCCGGCTACCGTGCTCTCCGCAATCGGCGGAGCCGCGCGCAGGGGCATCCTGATCAAAGGAGGCTCGCACCTCGAACACACCGCGCAGATCAGCATCGTCGCCTTCGACAAAACGGGGACGCTGACCGTCGGACGGCCGACCGTGACCGAAATCGTGGATGCCCAGGGAGCCCACAAACTCGATGGCTCGGTGCCGGAGAACCTTGTCGCCCTTCTTGGCTCGGCGGCCGCGCTCGAGTCAAAATCCGAGCACCCGCTCGCGACAGCGATCCTCAAGAGCGCGGCCGCTTTGAAGCTCGCCCTTCCCGAGGCGACGGATTTTCAATCGACCGCCGGCAAGGGGGCCGAGGCCACGGTCGACGATGTCCGGCTGGTCATCGGGAGCGAGCGCCTCTTCCGCGAGCTCGGCGCGTCCGGCATGGACGCGATCGCAGCGCATTCCGCTACGCTTTCCGAACATGGAAAAACCTGCGTGTGGGTCGGCGCGCGCGCGGGCGATGCGGTGGCCGCCCTCGCCGTTCTCGCTCTGGCCGACACGATCCGGCATGAGGCCAAGTCGATCGCCGCGAGCCTCCATAAGCTCGGCGTGAAAAAAGTGGTGATGCTCACCGGCGACCAGCGGGCCGTCGCCCACGCGATCGCCGCGGAAGCCGGGGTTGATGAGGTCCTCGCTGAACTGCTTCCCGAAGGCAAAGTCGAGGCGATCCGGGCGCTCAAGAAGCAGGGCCGCGTGATGATGGTCGGCGACGGGGTCAACGATGCCCCTGCGCTCGCGGTGTCGGATATCGGAGTCGCGATGGGCGCGGCGGGAACCGACATCGCCATGGAAACTGCAGACGTCGTTCTCATGGGCGACAAGCTCGAGAACATCCCTCTGCTCATCGGTATCGCGCGGCATGCCAAGCGCGTCCTCTGGCAGAACCTGATCTTCGCCTCCGGGGTCATCCTCGTCCTCCTGATCGCCGCCTTCGGAATCAACCTGGCCCTGCCCATGGGTGTCGTCGGACACGAGGGCAGCACCGTCCTCGTCTGCCTCAACGGCCTGCGGCTGCTGATTTACAAACCGAAAAAGGTGTGATGAGGTCGAACAACCGCCGCCGGCTTCTCCTCCGCGTCAGCGGGATCGTGGCAGTCGTCGTCTGCTGCAAGCTCGTCGTCCATTTTCTCGGCTGGGAAATCCTCTCCATCAACCCGCTCTTCTCGGGGATCGTGGCCGCAAATGTTTTTCTGATGGGATTTCTTCTCAGCGGCGTCCTCGCGGATTTCAAGGAGAGCGAGCGCCTGCCGGGCGAACTCAGCGCTTCCCTGGAAAATCTGGCGCAGGAGGTGGCCGGAATCCGGTTCGCAAAACCAGAGGCCCGCGTCGGCCCCTGCCTCATCCTGGTCTCCGGGTTGAGCCGGGACATTCTGAGCTGGTTCCACAAGAAACACCGGACGTCCGAATTGCTGGACCACCTGAACGAGCTTACCCCGCACTTCGCGGCGATGGAACAATGGGCGCAGGCAACGATTGTGGCGAGGCTCAAGCAGGAGCAATCCAATCTCCGGCGCTCCATCATCCGCATCCACACGATCCGGGAAACATCCTTCATCTCCTCCGGCTACCTTCTCGCGGATCTGATCACCATCCTGCTTTGCGTGGGGCTCGTCTTGTCGAGGATCGAGCCGTTCTACGAATCCCTGTTCTTCGTCTGCGTGATCTCGTATCTGATGATTTATCTCCTCCTGCTCATCCGGGATCTTGATAATCCTTTCGGCTACTACGACCGCCATTCCGGCGAGGATGTTTCGCTCAAGCCGCTCGAGGATACGGTGCGGCGGCTCAATCCTCTTGATCTTTTGCCGTCTGCACCCAAAGTAACCCCGTGAAGTGTTCCATGTCACATTTGAAGTTGATTTTCGTGGTATGCTGCACAGCCGTTTGGCTGGTTGCTTCGATCCATTGTCCGCTGGAGGTCACTGGCGTTCTTCCCTGCGATTACTGTTCGATTGAGGTTTCTCCCACGCGAAATACCAGGGCAGAATGCCCGACAGTGGCAGCGCCCAAAGCAGTTGAGGCTTCCCGTCCGATCTGCACGGCAGCGATCCCGACTAGCGATCCGAGCAACCCCTGCGAGCCATCCCAACTATCTCAAAGCTGGCAATTTCTTCTGCGCACGGCGCCTGCTCCGAGAGCCCCTTCGTCTCCGGCGTAACCTCAATCGGGAAATTTCTATGGTCACAGGTGAACTGTGTCCACAGGTGCAAATCGCCGATTGAGAGATCCCGTCCCGATGCGTCCGCATTTCGGGAACACCACGCTGTCCGCAACTTATAATTACAATGTATATGAACAAAAAAATACTGTTTTTGTCAGTCGGGAACACCGCACTTTACTTTGCGACCTGCGCACTTATTGGAACCGGCCTCCTGCTCGAACTCCGAATGGACGAGGAGGATGGAAACGTGCGCCTTCTTGGCATGGGGCAGGATGACTGGGGGGAAATTCATCTCATCATCGCCCTCGGGTTTGTCGCTTTGGCCGTTCTTCATCTGGCTCTGCACTGGGCATGGATCAGGTCCATGCTGGCCCGGGCGAAGTGGGCCTCCTCGCTGCTGCTGTCTGGCCTTTTCCTTATCGCCGGGCTGCTGCTTTGGCCGACCAATCAGTCCGGACCAAATGGAGGGCAGTCGGAGCAACAGGAATCCCACGACGATTGAATGAGCACCCATCCCGCACCGCAGGAACGCATGGACCGGTTGCGGATAAAAGCGGCAGCTCTTGGTCCAATAGAGTATCGTTCCTTTGCCGCAGATTTCACCGCTTTGCAGAACGGACTCAAACCGAATTCCCCACTATGAAAAACCCGCACATGACATCGGCGTTGCTAGCAAGCATATGCGTTGCAGCCTCAGCATTCGGCCAGCCCATCCCGGCACCCGAGGCGGGCCAGTTTTTCCATGGGTGCTATCCGGGCGGGGTGACAGGAGAGGAGGACGACATCACGGTTCGCGATGTTCAAAACTACGAGGACGTTGCCGGGCGAAAAGTGGACTGGGTCTATTTTTCCAACAACTGGTATGCCGGCCGCAGGTTTCCCGCCGAAACCGCAGGGTGGATCCGCGACCGTGGAGCCGTCCCCTACATCCGTCTGATGCTTCGCAGCGAGGACCACAAGCCGGGAAAACCCGAGAAGGCATTTTCCCTGCAGTCCATCATCGACGGAAAATTCGATGAGGACCTGAAAGCGTGGGGGAGGGATGCGGCGGCGTTCGGGTCTCCGCTCATCGTCGAGTATGGCACCGAGGTCAACGGCGAGTGGTTCGGCTGGAACGGCAGCTTCCACGGCGGCGGCAAGAAAGACGGGTTCGGCGATCCCAAGAAAGCCGACGGTCCCGAGCGGTTTGTCGCATCGTATCGCCATATCGTGGACACCGTGCGTGCGTCCGGCGCCTCGAATATCACCTGGGTCTTTCATCTCGACGCCTCGCAATCGCCCGAGGCGGCCTGGAACCGTTTCGAAAATTACTACCCCGGCCCAGATTACGCCGATTGGATTGGCGTCAGCTGCTACGGACCGCAAAGACCGATGGACGACGAGGAGGAGAACGTCACTTTCCGCGAGAAGTTCGACCCGGTATATTCCCGCGTTGTGAAGCTCGCGCCGGACAAGCCGGTCATGATCCCCGAGTTCGGCTGCACGACCGGCTATCCCCATGTCCGGGCGGAGGATTGGGCGAAGGCCGCCCTGGGCGATATCCTCTCCGGCCGGTGGCCCAATGTGCGCGGGTTCTCCTGGTGGAACGAGCGGTGGGAAAATGACGACGACCCGACGCACAACACGACGATGCGCGTGCAGGACACCCCCGCTTTGGGAAAAGTTTTTCGCGAGGCGCTGAAGGAACACGAAGGCGATTTCGTAAATTTCAAGAAACAGTGAGACAGCACGGGACAAGATTGTGCCACAGGCCGAGGAAATCCCACGACTTGGCCGACACAGGAAAAACAGCCTTCTGGTTCCCGCGAAGGTTGATGCCCACATACTCTTGCACCCATCTTCGCGAGCGGCTCGCTCACGCCACGCGGAATCTTGCCGCGCCTCCAATCGATCACCTGGTATTCTGCCGTTTAGCCTTGCCATCCCGGCCAGCACGGTCAGGTTCCATTCGACTGAAAGCATTATGAATCCACAAAACATGGCAAGAGCGATTGGGGTCGCGATATTGAT
>JBAWVC010000007.1:0-29314 GCA_037147455.1 Verrucomicrobiota bacterium
CTTCTTCAACGGCCGCACGGGTCGCGTGGAGGGCGTCTTCGACGCGGGCTTTCTTCTCCTTCATCTCGGTCTCGGTGGCTGCACCGACGTTGATGACGGCGACACCGCCTGCGAGCTTGGCGAGGCGCTCCTGGAGCTTCTCGCGGTCGTAATCGCTGGTGGTCTCCTCGATCTGGCGGCGGATCTGGCTGACCCGGCCCTGGATGTCCGAGCTCTTGCCTTCGCCTTCGATGATCGTGGTGTTCTCTTTGTCCACGGTGACGCGCTTGGCGCGGCCGAGGTCTTCGAGACCGACGTTTTCGAGCTTGATGCCGAGGTCTTCGCTGAGGAGCTTGCCGCCGGTGAGGACAGCAATGTCTTCGAGCATCGCCTTGCGGCGGTCACCGAAGCCCGGAGCCTTGACGGCTGCGACCTGGAGTGTGCCGCGGAGCTTGTTCACGACGAGGGTCGCGAGGGCTTCGCCCTCCACGTCCTCGGCGATGATCAGGAACGGCTTGCCGCTCTTGGCGATCTTCTCGAGGAGCGGGAGCAGATCCTTGAGGGAGCTGATCTTCTTCTCGTGAATGAGGATGTAGGCGTTGTCGAACGAGACCTCGAGGCTCTCGGTGTTCGTCACGAAGTAGGGCGAAAGATAGCCCTTGTCGAACTGCATGCCCTCCACCACGTCAAGCGTGGTTTCGATGCTCTTGGCTTCCTCGACGGTGATCGTGCCGTCCTTGCCGACCTTGTCCATCGCGTCGGCGATGATCTGGCCGATCGTGGTGTCCCAGTTGGCGGAGACGGTCGCGACCTGCGCGATTTCCGAGCTGTCTTTGACCTTCTTGGAGATCTTGGCGATCTCCGCAGTGATGGCCTCGACGGCTTTGTTGATGCCCCGCTGGAGGCTGGTCGGGTTCGCGCCGGCCGTCACGTTCTTGAGGCCTTCGCGATAGATCGCTTCGGCGAGAACGGTTGCCGTGGTCGTGCCGTCACCCGCGATGTCGCTGGTTTTGCTGGCGACCTCGCGGACGAGCTGCGCGCCCATGTTCTCGTAAGGATCTTCGAGTTCGATTTCTTTCGCGACGGTCACGCCATCTTTGGTGATGGTCGGGCTGCCGAATTTCTTGTCGAGAATGACGTTGCGTCCCGACGGCCCGAGGGTCGCCTTGACGGCTTTCGCCAGTTTCTCAACACCGCGGAGCAAACCCTGGCGGGCTGCTTCGTCAAATAGGAGTTGTTTTGCTGCCATATATTATGTGTTCAGTGATTCAGTGTTCAGTTTTCAGTGATTGTAGTGGTGGCTTAGCCGATGATGCCGAGGATGTCGTCCTCGCGCATGATCAGATAGGTTTCGCCGTCCACTTTGACTTCGGTTCCGCCGTATTTGGAAATGAGGACCTTGTCCCCCTTCTTGACGGTGAACGGGATGATTTTCCCCTCATCGTCACGCTTGCCGGTGCCGAGGGCGACGACTTGTCCTTCCTGCGGTTTCTCTTTGGCGGTATCGGGAATGATGATTCCGCCTTTTTTGACTTCCTTCTCTTCGAGCGCCTGCACGAGCACGCGGTCGCCGAGAGGTTTGATGTTTACGTTGGCCATGTTGGCTGTTCCTTCCTGGTTTTTGGTTTTGTTGGTTTTTAACAGCCCCCGGCCCCCGCGAGCGGGAACCAGGGCGGTTTGTTAAATTATTTTTTCTTGTCCTCGTCCACCATCTCGAACTCGGCGTCCACGACGTCGGCGTCCTTTTTAGGCGGGGGACCGCCGGGCTGCGGGCCGGCATCCGGGGCGGGGCCGGCCTTTGCGGCGGCCTCTTTGTAAAGCTCGGCGCTGATTTCCTGGAACTTCGACTGCAGGTCCTCGTAGCCGGCCTTGATGGCGTCGATGTCGGTGCCTTTGAGCGCCTCGCGGAGCTTCTCGATCGCGTCCTCGACGGTTTTTTTCTTCGCGCCGTCCACCTTGTCGCCAAGGTCTTTGAGCTGCTTCTCGGACTGGTAGGCCAGGGTGTCCGCGTTGTTGCGGATCTCGATGCCTTCCTTCGCCTTCTTGTCCTCCTCGGCGTGGGCTTCGGCCTCCTTCTGCATGCGCTCGACCTCGTCCTTGCTCAGGCCGCTGGATCCGGTGATCGAGATTTTCTGCTCTTTTCCGGTTCCGAGGTCCTTGGCCGAGACGTTGAGGATGCCGTTGGCATCGATGTCGAAGGTGACTTCGATCTGCGGGGTTCCGCGAGGTGCCGGCGGGATGCCGTCCAGGTGGAATGTCCCGAGATTTTTGTTGTCGCGGCTGAGCGGGCGCTCGCCTTGGAGGACCTTGATCTCGACGCCCGGCTGGTTGTCGCTGTAGGTCGAAAAGACGTTCGACTTCTTGGTCGGGATCGTCGTGTTGCGCGGGATCATCGGCGTGGCGATGCCGCCCGCCGTCTCGATGGCCAGCGTGAGCGGGGTGACGTCGAGAAGGAGAACGTCCTTCACGTCGCCGCGGAGAACTCCGCCCTGGATGGCGGCGCCGACCGCGACCACTTCGTCCGGGTTCACACCCTTGTGGGGTTCCTTGCCGATCATCTCGCGGGCGGTATCAACCACCTTCGGCATGCGGGTCATGCCGCCGACGAGGACGAGTTCGTCCACGTCGCTCTTCGACCACTTCGCGTCGCCGAGGCAATCCTTGACCGGCTTGATCGTGCGCTCGAAGAGGTCGTCCGTGAGCTGCTCGAGCTTCGCGCGGGTCAGCTTCTTCTGGATGTGCTTCGGCCCGGTGGCATCCGCCGTGACGAACGGCAGATTGAGATCGTATTCCTGGGTGGACGAGAGGGCGATCTTCGCCTTCTCGGCTTCCTCCTTGATGCGCTGGACGGCGTCCGGCTGCTTGGAGAGGTCGATGCCGGTCTCCTTTTTGAAATCGCCGATGATCCAATCCATGAGGCGGTTGTCCCAATCGTCGCCGCCGAGGTGGGTGTCGCCGTTCGTGGCGGACACCTGGAAAACCCCGTCGCCGATCTCGAGGGCCGAGATGTCGAACGTGCCGCCGCCGAGATCGTAAACCGCGATCTTTTCGTCGGCCTTCTTATCGAGGCCGTAGGCGAGCGAGGCGGCCGTGGGTTCGTTGATGATGCGCTTGACGTCGAGTCCGGCGATCTTGCCGGCGTCCTTCGTCGCATTGCGCTGCGAATCGTTGAAGTAAGCGGGAACCGTGATGACGGCCTCGGTGATTTTTTCGCCCAGCTTGGCCTCGGCGTCCGCCTTGAGCTTCGCGAGGATCATCGCCGAAATTTCCGGAGGCGAAAACGCCTTCGGCTTGCCGTCGATCTCCACTTGGATGTGGGCGTCGCCGTTCGCGGCTTTGACGAGTTTGTAAGGAACGCGGTGTTCCTCTTCGCGGACCTCGTCAAATTTGCGGCCCATGAAACGCTTGACCGAGAAGATCGTGTTCGCCGGGTTGGTGATCGCCTGGCGCTTTGCGGCCTGGCCGACGAGACGTTCGCCGGATTTGGCAAATGCCACAACAGATGGCGTCGTGCGCGCTCCCTCGGAATTCTCCAAGACGACCGGCTCTCCGCCTTCCATCACCGCCATACAGGAGTTGGTGGTGCCCAAATCAATGCCTAGAATTTTTGCCATAAATATAAAAACTTCGCAGGTATTAAGCAATTCGTGTGCCTTGACAGAATTTTTCGCTTATCACGTTATTGGTAAGCATATTGTCAAATATCTACATCTTTTTTGAGCGCAAAAAATGTGCGCCAGAGCGTCTCATTAATGAGCCATATGGGACAAATAGGCCGCTATGACTCAAACCAACTGCGGCTCCCCATCCGTAGAGATTTCTGGCAGAATTGCCAGCATGGCGAGCATGCGTCCGGTGCGGCCTTTTTCCAAGCGGTAGGAATAATACGAGTCCGGGTTGGAGGCGGTGCAGATGCCGCAGTCGTGAACTTCGCCCACCCCGAGATCTTTGAGTTGGCGGACGATATTGGAAGCGAAATCGATTTCGTAATGGGGCGGGCGGATACAAGGTGAGATCTGGGCGACGAGATCGGACGGCGCACCTCCGGTTGCGGCGCACAGGGCCTTTGCGGCGGCGGCAGCGATTCCGAGTTCCGTGCCCTTCTTTCCGGAATGGACGAGCGCGATGCCCTGGGCGTGGCGGTCGGCGAGAAAGACGGCGGCGCAGTCGGCGACATAAACGCCGAGGCAGATGCCCGGAACGGTTGTGAGGAGCCCGTCGGCGTTCGGGATAGGAAAGAGGGAATCGCTGGACACCTCGGCCACCCGGTTGCCGTGGACCTGCTCGGCCGTGGCAAAAGTCATGTCTCCCAAACCGGCGTCCTTGCGCACCTGCAGCAGGAACGGTTCCAGACGCCCGAGCGCTTCCTCCCGTCCGATGCAGACATCGAGGCCGGGAACCCTGCGCGTGAAAATCGCGCGGATTCCGTGAATGGCATCAAGTGCCGGAAAGCGGTTTGTCATGGGATCGAATGCGAGAGGCGACGCGGATTCTCCCCGGATATTTCGGGTCAATAATCCCGCTCGTCGGGCTCCGGCACGGCATCGAGAAGCTTCTTCACGATTTTGTCCGTATCCATGCCCTCGGAGTCGGCTGTGAAATTCGTAAACATCCGGTGGCGGAGGACGGGGCTTGCGGCCGAGCGCACGTCGTCCGAGGTCACGAGGAGGCGTCCGTCCACGACGGCGCGGGCCTTCGCGGCGATGACGAGGTATTGGGTCGCCCGGGGGCCGGCCCCGCAGTGGATCCATTTTTTGATAAAATCCGGGGCTCGGGGGTCGGATGGCCGTGTCGAGCGCGCGAGGCGGGTGGCGTATTTGATGACGTGGTCGGAGATCGGGAGCTCGCGCACGACGCGCTGGAGTTCGAGGATTTCGTCCGCGCGGAGGATTTTTTGGAACGTCACGATTTCCGGCCGCGTGGTGACCCTGGCGATCGTCTCCTCGTCTGCTTCGCTCGGATAATCCACGTGGATGCTGAACATGAACCGGTCGAGCTGCGCCTCCGGCAGAGGATACGTCCCTTCCTGCTCGAGCGGGTTCTGGGTCGCGAGCACGAAGAACGGCAGGTCGAGCGGGTAGGTTTCACCGGCAGCGGTGACGCGGTGTTCCTGCATGGCCTCGAGGAGCGCGGCCTGCGTCTTCGGCGGCGTGCGGTTGATCTCGTCCGCGAGCAGGATATTCGTGAAAATCGGGCCCTTGATGAAGCGGTATTCCTTGCGACCGGTGGTCTCATCAATTTCCAGGATGTCCGTGCCGGTGATGTCCGAAGGCATGAGGTCCGGCGTGAACTGGATGCGGCGGAACTGGAGGTCCAGCACCTCGGCGACCGTGCGGATCATCATCGTCTTGGCCAGGCCCGGCATCCCGATCATGAGGACATGCCCGTTGGAAATGATGGCCGTCAGCAGCTCGGACACGATCTCCTTTTGGCCGATGATCGCCTTCGAAATCTCGGCTTTCAGGCGCTCCATCTTCGCGCTCATCTCGCGGACGACCGCTTGGATTTTTTCATCTTCCGGCGTCGGGGGCATGGTGCGGGATGGCCGCGAGCCCGACTGCTGGCCTTGGGCATCGGAGTCCTCGAAAACAAAGACCGCCTCGCCGATCGTGATCGTGTCGCCGTTTTTCAGCGGCTGGTCCTTGACCAGCTTCCCGTTCAGTTCGGTGCCGTTCAGGCTGCCGAGATCCCTGACGTGCCAGATGTTAAGCGCCTTGTAAACCGTGGCGTGGTGGCGGGAGGCCGGGGAATCGAGCTCGAGCCGGATGTCGCTATCCGGATCGCGGCCGATGGTCAGTTCGCGGTCCCCCAGCGGAAAGACTCCGCCGCGCGGGAAACCATTTTTTGCTCGGATTTGCGGCATACGGTTCAGTTCGGTGGCAGCGCGAGGGTGCCAAGTTGTTTGACAGTATCCACCACGCGGAGATTTCCAATCGCGGAAACAAAAAAATGTTTCAGGAAGGCGGTGTTCCCGGTCTCCTCCTCGCGGTAGATATGGCGGGTCGTGGCCATCTGCCAGTCGTCGGCGGCTTTCGTCAGCTCGATGATTTCGAACCGCCGCAGATTGGCGTCGAGCTTTTCGCCCGACTGCTTGAGCGTCAGGCGGTCGCGGACGCGCTCCACAAACGCCAGCGCCTGGTCTCCGCCGAGGCCGGTCCGATGGATGGCGAACCGGTTGAAAAACGAATCCGCCGCGCCGATGCGGGTCCGGAGGTTTTGAGCGGACATGGGATCAGGGTTGTCCGGCGGGTCCCCGAGCGCCAGTCCCTCGAAAACAGCCCCGGCCGCGACGAGCACGAGATCGTATTTTCCAACCGGCAGGTGAAGGAATTGGAAGGTCTTCCCTCCGTGGCCAAGATCCGCGCGGTAAACGCGGACACGGTCGTGATCGATGGCGAGGGCGTGCGTGAGCGCGATGGCGGTCGAGCCTTCGATCCCTCCCGCCGCGGCGGGATCCGGGTTGGTGTAAATCCTGCCGGGATCGGCGCGGAGGGCAGCTGCGAAAGATAATGCGAAAAAAACAAGCAGCCTTCTGGCTTTTGAGAAAAGACTCCGTGGCGTGGAGCGCGTGCTTTCCATCGGGCACTTCATGGTTTGGCAAGCTTGGCCTTGCTGGGGGCGGCCAGTTCGTGACGCGGGTATTTGGTCGAGATGGCCATCCAGATTTGTTGGGCCTCGTCCGTTTTTCCGAGGGCGTCGAGGGCCACGGCCCGCTGGAAATCGGCGGCGATTTCGGAGGGGCTGTCGGGCTGCACATTTTTGAACGAGTCGAGTTCGACCAGGGTCTCGGACCAGCGGCCGAAGGCGTTGAGCATCCTTCCCCGGAGGAGCAAAAAGTCGCTGTCGAATTTTGCCATCGGATGGCCGAGCTCCCATTTCCGGAGCTTGTCCGATGCCTCGATGCGCAGACCGTTTTCGAGCAGATCCTCCACTGCGATCGAGTAGGCCCTGTCCTGCGCGGGCACTTTGCGGCCGCCTGTCTCGTCGGCAATTTGTTTTTGCACGCTCTGGTATTGCTCGATGGCAGGCTTGATCCGTCCGGTCAGCCTGTAGAGGTCGCCGATGCGGATTTTTGCGAGAGCCGCCACCTCGGGATCGCGGGTCTCAAACCCGATGCGCCGGGCCACGTCCTCGGCCGAGGCATCACGGAGCGAAAAGACCATGAGATCGAGTTCAAACATCGAGAAGATCTGGGCGTGGAGTTTTCGCGCGGCGGGATCGATCCTCCTTACCTCCTCGAGAGCTTTCCGAGGGTCGGCTTGCGCGAGGGTGCGCAGGCAGGCCATCTGAGCCGGAAGCCACAGAGGATTGGAAAATGCCGGTTTTTTTTGCAGCCAGGCCCGGGCGAACCCGGCGGCGCGATCGTCATGGGCGAAGTCGAGCAGCAGCGGCAGCATGGCCTCGAGGGTGGACTGGGAGAGTTGGGCGGGAGCCTCCTTGTCGAGCAGACCGAAATAGAAATCCAGGTCGGCGGGAGTTTTGACCGAGGCTGCGCGGATATTGTCCGGAAAGTTCAGGCGCTTCGTTCCGGTGACGACATCGTTCCCGCGCCGCAGCTTCAGGGTGACAAACTGGGAGGACGCGCCAGCGAGGACCCGGCGGCATTTCGCGCCGGAAATAACCGCCCCGTCTTCAAATTGCCACTCGGCGGTCCATTCCGGCGGGATGTCGGCGGAGAACCCGACGTCAAAGAACCAATTACCGCCGTAGCCGAGGTAGGAATTGTAGTCCACCCCGATCAGCGGAAGCGGCCAGCCGCGGGCATCTTCCAGCTTCGTGATCCGGGACGTGCCGGGATGCAGCCACGCTTCTTTTGGGACGGCTTCAAACTTTCCGTTTTTCCACCAGCCAAGGACCGACGCTGACACGCCACCCCCGATTTTTGCCTGGTAGTAGTCGATCCTGGTAAAGCCCGCAGAGCAGGCTGCCGGCTTGCTCCGCATGGTTTTGAAATTGGCATCCGGCGAATGGACCCCCGGCCATTCGAGGGCAGGCTTGTCGTTGACGAGGACAAAGGAAGCATCGGACGAAAGCGTGTAAAAATCTGTGTCCCCTCCCCCCGGAGTCACCAGCCAACCGGTGAAGTGGGACGCGAAATCCGCGGCGGGGCCGAACGGGTTTCCCGCTACGTAAATCGAGCTGACGAAGCCGGCCCCATCCGCAGCAGGGGCGGCGCGCCATGTGGTTTCCATTTCAGGCCAGGTGTCGATTTTTGGTTTTGCGGGAAGGCGCCGCGTCTCGAGAAAGAGGCTCATTTTCGGCGTCCACGTTTGCGACTGGCGGGCGGTCTGGCCGCCGAAATAGACGGCGTAGTCCTTCCCCGGGGCGAGATCTTTTGCGAGGAGGATCGCCTGCTGGCCGGTTCCGCGCCAGACCGGGGCGACCGGCTGCGCGGCACCATCGGAATCCACCAGCAGGGCGTCGGCAAGATCCGCGCGGCTGCCGCCGAAATCCGGCAGTTCGACCGCCACGCCCACCTCTGCAATTTTCGGGGCCTCCAGGAGCTGGATCTTAGCGCGGAATGGGGCGCCTTTCACCACCCAGCTCCCGGATTGCGCGCAAGCATCCGAGCCCGCAAACAGCGCAAGCCCGGCGAGAAGGAGCAATCCGCGTCCTGATTTTTGCAGGTCTGTTAAGAGGTTTAGACATCCCGCCGCGATCCAAAAAAAATGGAGAGGGCGAGGAAAACTGATAGCCACATTCGAAACGGAAATCAGCGCCCACACGGGCGGAAAACCAGCGCGATAGCGCATCGTATCGTAAAGAGGGAAGGACGAATGTTTGGTGCAGGGAGCACAACCGAAACGGAGTGAAGCATCGCCCATGCTCCCTGAGCTTTCGCGTCTGATACCCTTTCCTCGCACATCAGGATATCTGAGATTTTGTTTTCCGGGAGAATGCTGCTGCGCCCAGCAATCTTCAGCCACGAGATTTCTTATTTTTCCACGCACGGCTTGCTGTTCAGCAGCTTCAAACGGAAGGTCCCATCCGATTGCTCCTCGGCCATCCAGATGCCGGTGTTCTTAAGATTTGTGGTGGGAGATTCGGGAGTCGTGAGGGTCCGGAGAAGGGTGACACCGGAGTTTCCGTGTCCGACAAGAAGGATTGATTTGCCGGACTTTCCGAACCGCTCCTTGATCAGGTCGGCGGTCTTGCGCGCCAGAGCCAAGCTGTTGGCGATCTGCTGTTCGGGGTCCTTGGCCTTCTGGTTCGCCTGGCGCTTGCCATCCTCCCTGATGAGGAAGAACGGCTGTTCGGCCTCGGGTAGCCGGACGGCTTCTCCGCCGCCGATCAGATCCGCACTTGGCTTGGAATCCGAGGCGATCCGTTCGACAGGCACGCCAGGCGTCTCGGCGAGCTCGGGCCAAATCTCCGCCTTCCGGGAAGTTTCTTTCAGATAAGGGAGAATGGTGTTGCGCGCGCGCCAGATCGGGCTCGTCGCGATGAAGTCGAATTTCATTCCCTGGAGTTCTTTCGTGAGGGCGGCGACCTGCTGCTCTCCTTTTGGCGTGAACATGTTCTCGTTGCCAACGTAAGGCGGCCATTGGTCCTTCGGGATGCTGTTCCATTCAGAAACCACGTTGTGTCCGCCTTGTCCGTGGCGGACGTAGTAGATCCTCGTGGGCTCCTGGGCGAGAGCCGGCTGAATTCCCTGAAGAATCCAAGCCGCGAAAAACAGGAGGGGAAGGAGCCTTTTTACGAGGGAGCTTCGCTTGGAACCACCATGGTTCTTTGGAATTTTCACTGCCCGGGTTCCCATCCATTCATGGGAACGAACCTACACGCAATTCCCGGGGCCAGCCAGCATTTCCCCAGCCTCAACTCCGGTTGATAACAAGGCGTCGGGGCCCGGTCTTGTTGCTCTGGCTTACCATCCACCGCCGCCACCTCCTCCGCCTCCGCCGCCCGAGGAGCCGCCTCCGCCGCTGCCGGAACTCGAGCCGGGGGCTGAGGAAGCGGATGATATGGCGCTGTTGAACGAACTCGTGAATGAAGATGCGGCCGCGAGGGGTAGGACGAGCGGCATCGCTGAGGTGCCGGAACCCGGATCTTGCGAAGCGGCGGCGAGGACGTCGGCGAATTGTTCCGCCCAGGCCTGCTCGACTCCGAGCGCCAGCGCGTAGGGGAGAAATTTTTCGAAGAGCTGCGGAGTTCGCTCGGGTGGGTTTTCCAAACCGAGCCGGTCGGCCTCGGCGACGGAAAGGTATTTTTTGAACCCGAGGATCTGGTCCCGAAGTTTTTGGCCTTCGGGAGTCGGGCGCTTGAGGAGGTGCTGGAAAATGATGCAGAGGGCGACGCCTGCGGCGTAAAGACCGCAGACCCAGGGCGAGGCGAACCGCATGAGCATCCACATGCCGAAGAACCATCCCGCCAGAAACGGGATCGAGAAAAGCGTGATTGGGATTGCGGCCAGTTTGTTCCTGGAGTGCCAGGCTTTGAAAACCGACATCGAGAGCACCCCGCACCCGATGGACCAGATGCCCAGCCAGACCATCATGAACAGAATCCCCTCCTTGTTGCGGGCATCAAGGAGGGAGATGCCGAGCGGGACGAGCGTGGCGAGAAGACCGACCACCCAGACGCCAGTGTTTCGGGCGAAGCACGGGCCGACCTGGATGGACAGATCCTTGGCGAGGACGCTCCGCGCGGCGGTGAGCGTGGAATGGTTCGCCTGCACGAGTTTGAGCGGAGAGCCGCCTTGAAACAGCGCCTCCAGCAGCCGGGTTTCCGCGTCATCCAGGCTGGAGCCGTCGGCTTTTGTCAGCGTATAAACTTTCCCGTGAGATTCCGTAATCGTGAGGGCGCGCTGCACGGCCAGGTGCATGACAGCTGCGGAGAGGGTCGTGTTGTCGCACGTGCCGAGCCCGTCGAGATACCGCACCTCCTGCGGGGTGAAGCCCTCCGGCGGCGCGAACAGCGGGATAATGACCCCGTGTTCGGGATCCCGTCCCACAAGGATCCAGCTCACGAAAAAATATCCGAAGGCGGCGAGGAGCCCGATGGCCCCAATCACGACGCCGCGGTTCGCGGAGACGGCGGAGAGAACCTGGTCGGATGGTGCGGGCGCTTTGACGAACCCCTTCGGCCAGGTGACGACGATCGTCAGGCCCTCGCCGGGATTGAGGGGCTTGGTGGTCCGGATCGAGACATCGCAGTTCCCCGTGATCTCAAAGGCGGTTCCTTTGCCGCCCTTCGGCCCGGTGAAGGCCTCGATCGATCGCGGTGCCGCACCCCGCGGCAGATCCACGCAGGCGGAGGCACTGAGGATCGGAAACGACCATCCGTTGCCGGTCACATTCCAGTAGAGCTCGTCGAAGCTTTTGAAGAACCCCAACTGCCGGGCCGTCCGGTATTTGATCGTGTAGGTCGTCTCCTGGTGCGGCAGAAAAACATCCGCGCTGCCGAGGTAGATCCGGAGCCCGTTCGATTGCTGCTCGGTGCGCCATGGCTCCCGCTTCCCGTCACGGAGGACTTCCAGAAGCTCGAATGGCACGCTGGCGTTCAGGCCGAAAGTTCCGGAATAAAGCGTCGGGAAATCGCGGTAGATCCCCCGCTTGATCTTGTCGCCCTCCGGCATCACGCGGAGGGTTTCCGTGACGATGATGTCAGAGTCCGGGAGCACTTCGATGCGGCTCGCGAAGCTCCGGATTTCCTCGGCGGCGAAGAGAGGGGAGAGAGCGCAGAAAAACAGGATCGCGATGGCTGCGCACCGCAAAACCGCGTGGCATGGGCTCTCGCGCTTCACAGTTTGACCTCCGGGGCTGCGCGTTCGATGGCAGATTCGACTTCGAAGAACTCACCCGCCTGGAACCCGAAGACGCCGGCGATGAGGTTGGAAGGAAACGATTCGGCGAGGTTCCGGTAGTCGCGCACCGAGCCGTTGTAGTAGCGGCGCGCGAATTGGAGGTCGTCCTCGATCGCGACCAGTTGGCCGGTGAGCTTGCGGAAATTTTCCGCGGCCTTGAGATCGGGATAAGCCTCGGCGACAGCGAGGAGGCCGCGAATCTCGCGGGTGACCTCCGACGGACTCCGGGCGGTCGAGGTGTCACGCAACACCTGCGCCTCGTGTGTCCGGTAGGCGGAGACGCATTCGACAAGCGGCGGGACAAGGTCCGATCGCTTTTTGAGCTGCACATCAACCCCGCTCCATGCCTCGGCTTGCTGGTTCCGGGCCCGGACGAGGTGGTTGTAGGCCCAGGCGGCCCATGCGAAAAAAAACAGGACCGGGAGGAGCACGAAGAACGAGGTCATCGCACCTCCCCTGGAAGAATGATTTCAAAAACCGTGCCCCCGCCCTTGCCGGCCCCCTGGTGCGGTTCAACCCCGAGATCTTGATACGCCTGTTCCAGAGCTTTGGGGTCGAGCCGGAGCTCGGGATAAAGCCGCTTCAAGCGCTCCTTCACCCAGCGCTTGGCGATCTTCCGATCCATCGGATGCATCGGGGGCTCGCCCTGCAGCCTGCTGCGAACGAATTCGAAGATCGTCATTTGAGGAAAATGGCAAAATTCGCGACGAGAAAAAGGGCATTTGCGGACAGCCACGCGATCGATCCGGTGCTCCAGCGGCTGAGCCGCATGCGGGAGTCGACCGGATAGGTGAAGGCAAGAGCGAACGCGGCCGCTCCGAGAAACGCGAGCCCGAACACCGCGCGTCCGGCGGCGTCCGGGCTATTGAGCGGGTTCCACACCCACCAGATCCTGTCGGCCGCGAAGAAGGCGAGGCCGTTGGCGACGGAAAGAAGAAATCCGGCCGCGGTGGCGATAGCGAGCCCGGTCCGCCCGGTCCCGGGAAAAGCCGCTGCGGCGGCATGGCCGCTCACCGTGAGTAGCGAAAAGGCCAGCACCGGGAGGACCAGGGGAATCACCCCGCCCAGACGGAGACCGGCGTGCGCGGTAAACAGCAGCGGGCCGCACGGCCAGCCGGTCAGCCCGGTGAGTCCAAGCAAAACCGCCATCGCGACCACGACTATGCCCGCAGAAAATCTTGCGGCGGAAAGTCCGGCAGCGCCGGCAAGGTCCGCATAAACCGCAACGAAGAAAATGAAGACCCACGCCGAATCCCACCACGGCCACGAACCGGATGGCAGGAAGGGAAGCGCGGCCCCGGCGGCGGTCGCGGCAAACAACAATACCCAGAAGATTTTTTTCAAGAGGCTTGTTCCTTGGCATGAGCGAGGCGTTTCCGCTCGCGGAATTGGAGGAGAGACAGCATGCCTGTATAGGAGAGGAAGGCGGCGGGTGCGGAGACGAAGATGGACCCGACGAGCAATGGCAGCCCGACATGGAAAAACGTCGTCCATTTCAACATGTCCTGAAAGTGGAAGTGGCGCATATCGACCTTGGGAGGAAGCTCGTTGAAATGGCCGAGGATCCACGCGCCGAGGTCGTATTCCACTTTGAGAAGAAACGGCCAGAATGGAGTGACGACATCGTGAAGGGAAACGGCGATCACGGCGGCGATCGGGTTGCAGCGGAGCAGGTAGGCCAGCCCGAGGCACAGCAGGGTCTTGATTCCGAAGAGCGGCGTGAAGCCGATGAACATCCCGATTGCTACGCCCCCCGCGATCGCATGCGGCGTATCCCGGAGCGCCAGGAGCTTTCGCCCCAGCGCCGCAAAGTAGGCGGGCACTCGTTTCATGCCCCACCAGTGAGGACGTTCCCCGCGGGGCAGGCAAGCCGCAATTTTTCCGCCTGCTCCGGCCGGCGCTCTACTCGTATCGCAACGCGGAGATCGGGTTGAGCCGGGAGGCGCGCAGAGCGGGATAAATTCCGGAAAAAAATCCTGCCAGGATTGCGAATCCGACACTGAACACGATCCCGCCCACGGTCATAATCGGAATGTTTTCCGTGGGGGCGAGGAGCTTGAGGATCTCGATGAGCCCGATCGCGGCGATGACCCCCAGCAGGCCGCCGATGAATGCGATCGTCACGCTCTCGACAATGATCTGGACAAAAATATCCCGCCCCTTGGCGCCGACCGCGAGGCGGATGCCGATCTCCCGGACGCGCTCGGAGATGCTCGCCAGCATGATGTTCATGATGCCGATGCCGCCCACGACGAGGCTGATGGTGGCGATGAGCCCGCCGCTCAGCTTCGTGGCCCGGATGCTCGACTCCATGCGGTCAAACCATTCCTCGCGGGTGTCCAAGTCAAAATCATCGACCCCCCTGTGGGTGATCTCCAGCGCCGAGCGGACCTGCTCGAGGGCGGGCCGGAATTTGTCGAGATCCCCGATCCTCACCGTCAGCCCGTCCAGGCGGACCGACTCCATGGAGTCCAGCGGAAAGGCCCCCGCTCGGAACTCGTAAAACATCGTCGAGAAGGGGATCAGGATGGACTCGTTTTTCTGGCGGAAGGCATCCCACCGGCGGGACATCCGGCTGTTTGAAACGGGCTTGCCAGACTCGCGCCGGCGCCTGTCCTCGTCGCGCTCGTATTTCGGCAGGACCCCCACCACCTCAAACGGGCGGTCGTTGATCCGGAGCTGCCGCCCGACGATGTCGTTCGCATTCATGCCGGGCCAGAGCAGCGTGACGATTTCATCCCCGACCACCACGCTGTGCAGGGCGCGGTCCACATCGAGATCGGTGAGGAACCGGCCGGCCTTCAGCTCATGGCGCGCGACAACAAAGTGGTCGGGAAAAACCCCGCGGATCTGCTTGCGGTCTGAGTGGGCCTGCGCGGAAACCACGCCCCCGAACGCGAGCTCGGGGGAGACATGGGAGACGAGCGGGGCCGAGCCCCTGATGGCCATGGCGTCGCGGAGCGTGCGCCCGGGCGACAGGTTCCAGAAATCGAATTTTGCGTTGGAGATTTCCTTGCTGACGATGCCGACGTATTCGAGCCCGCCGACCTGCTGCATAAACGCCCGCGTGCCGCGCTCGATCCCCGTCGTGAGCGCGAGCGTGGAGATCAGGCTGCTGACCCCGAGCACGATGCCGAGCATCGAGAGGAAGCTCCGGAATTTGTGGGCCGCGATTTCGCGGAGGCCGATCTGCAGCGCCACGAGAATATTCATGGCGCATACTCCCGACGGATTTTTCCGTCGCGGATTTCGATGACCCTGCGCGAGATCCTGGCGATGTCGGGATCGTGGGTGACGAGCACGATCGTTTTTCCGCCGGTGTTGAGATCCTTGAACATCTGGAGGATCATCTCTCCCGTGGCGGAGTCGAGGTTGCCGGTGGGCTCGTCGGCGAACACGATGCGAGGGTTGTTGACGAGCGCGCGGGCGATCGCGACCCGCTGGCACTGGCCGCCGCTCAATTGCACCGGGCGGTTGGCGAGCCGGTCGCCGAGGCCGACATCCCGCGCCGCTTTTTCCGCTCGCGCCCGGCGCTCGGAAGCGGGCAGCCCGGAATAGACCAGCGGGAGCTCGACGTTATGAACCACATCCAGCTTGGGGAGCAGGTTGAACGCCTGGAACACGAAACCGATCTCGCGGTTTCTGACCTCGGCCAACCGGTTCTGCGAGGCCTGGCTCAAGTCATTTCCGCAGATCTCCATCCGCCCGGAAGTCGGGGCATCCAGGCAGCCGAGAAGATGCATCAAAGTCGATTTTCCGCTGCCGCTCGGCCCGATGATGGCAACGAACTCGCCCTCCTCGATGCGCAGGTCCACGGAATCGAGCGCCCGGATTTCCTGGTCACCGACGCGATAGAATTTACTGACGACTTCGAGATGGATGAGGGACACGGAGTGCTCAGGATTTTCCCGGCGGGAGGATGCCGGGATCGACGAGGAGGATTTCCTCGCCCTCTTCGAGCCCGGATTTGATTTCGGCCTTGGACATGTCGGTCAGGCCGACCGCGACAACGCGCCGCTGAACTTCCGCGCCTTTGCGCACATAAACGACCTTCTCATCCTTCTCCTTGAAGACACCGGCAACCGGGACGGTGACAACCTTGTCCGCGTGGCCGACCGGCACCTCCATGCTGACCGACATGCCAGGCTTGAGCCGGTCTTGATTATTCTGGATTACGGCCTGCACCTCGAACCCCTTGATGTTGTTTTTCACCGTGGCAACGGGGGCGATGAACTCGATGGAGGCCTTGATTTTTTCGGCATCGTCGTCGGAAAACCGGATCGCCATTTCCTGCCCGACGCTGAGCCGTCCGGCATCCATCTGGTTGACGTGGGCGTTGATCAGCAGGCGGGAAAGGTCGGCGAAGAGCACGAGGACGGTGCCCGAGTTCACGCTCGCCGCCCCGACCACCACCTGGCCCTCGTTCACGTTGACGTCCAGGATGGTGCCGTTCGCCGGCGAGAGGATCCGGGTCTTGCTCAGCTTGTCGTCAACGATCTGCAGTTTCCGCCGCGCCTTCTCGAGCGTGTTTTCGGAGATTTTGAAATCCGCCTCGAGGTTGGCGAAGACCTCCTTGCTGATGAGTTTTTGATCGAAGAGCGCATGG
This sequence comes from Verrucomicrobiota bacterium, assembly GCA_037147455.1. GTDB lineage: Bacteria > Verrucomicrobiota > Verrucomicrobiia > Chthoniobacterales > Terrimicrobiaceae > QYQL01. Next base: position 16,392 of record JBAWVC010000007.1, read on the forward strand.
GCGCGATCGTAGTTGCCGCGGGTTTTTTGCACGGAGAGGTTCGCCCCATCGATCTCGGTCTCCGCGGAGGCCTTCTCGTTCAGGAGATCGGTATCGTCGATGAGCGCGAGCTCGTCGCCCTTGGAGACCGACTGCCCCGGCACCACGAAGATCTTTTTCACTTTTCCGCCGACCTCGGATTTCACATCCACCTGAAACGCGGGCGTGATCTCGCCGGAGAGAAACAATTTCGGCGCCACATCGTCCACGGTGGCCGTGGCGGTGGGGTTGTCCGATCCCTTGGGCTTTGCCTCGGGAAGGTGGAGCCACCCGCGCCATGCCGCGAAGGCGATGACCAGGATCCCGGCTGCTATTAGAGTTTTTAATTTCAAGGTTGGAGGGAGTCTCGCTCGTTAATCGGATTTTTCAACCCATAACGCCGCCGCCGCCGTGTAACCGTGGACGGCATTCCGCCCGGCAACCGGAGCGATCTCGCCGTTGCAAAAGAACCCGGCAAGGGGGCTCCCGCTTGCGGCAGCAAAAATGGAGGCGGCGTCATGGTTCGGGCTGCCAAAAAACTCTTCGCCTCTTCCGGGGCATGAAAAAAGGAGGGTCGCAAACGGGCGGGCCCCATGGAGGGCTCCAGTCGCCAGGACGCGCTTGAGATCCGCCTTGGCGATGTCGCGGTCGCGGAGCTGGTATTGCAGCGTCTGCCCGGTGCGCGGAATCCCGCCGATCACCACGGCTCCCGAACCCGGATCCGCACCGATAATATTCCGGATAAGGAAGTCCCCCGGCTTGAATTCCTCGAGGTATTCGGTTCCGGCCAGCCCGGCGAAAAGATTTCCTTTGGCCACGGATTTTTCGGAATCGCTCAACGCCTGAAACGCAGTTTCCAGGGCCTGGTAAGCCGGCTGGCCGCCCAGGGCATAAACGATATTGTGCTCAGCGCGGGTGACAGTGAGAGGCTCGCCGATGGGGCGGCATCCCTGGCTCACCAGCGGGAGAATCGTGGTCCGTCCGGAGAGCGGCAGGCAGACGGCGTCGGCCATGTGGTCGTTCAGGAAAACTGCGACATCTGCCTCCTCTCCGCCGCTGGCCAACCCGCCCACGACGGCGGCTCCCGGGTGCTGCACATTCCACTCCCGAAGCCAGTCGTCGGTCCCGAAACGGAAGGGGTTCGCCAGCAGGATGCCGGCGTGCGGACGGGGGCCCGGAAAACGGCATGCCGCATCGGGCGCATTCAAGCTCACGGGTTCCCCCACATCGGCACACAGGGCCAGAACCGCGCAGCCGGAATCTTTCTCCACCGCGTGCCCGTCAACAATCCGGCCGCCGGATGTGCATCCGGCGACGTCCGATATGTGGCCGTCCACCCTCAGCGTCTCGACAAATTCCGACAGATGCGGGAGGTAGTCGGAGCTGACAAACGCCACGGCAACCCGCGCCGGCCGGCCGAGAGACTCCCGGATGTGCAGGGCAGCATCCCTGACGGCCCCGGAGCGGAATGGTCCTGGGATCTCAATGCTGACTGCGCGCGGTTCCTGCATACCCACATCATCGCGCGAAGACGGCCGGAGTCAATGGCCGGCGATGCTCCGGCTCCTATTTGGCTCCGCTTCCGGCCAGGACCACGGGGATCGTCCGGACCAGAATATACAGGTCGAGAAGGATGGACCAGTTGTCGATATACTCGAGGTCCATGCGGACCCAGTCCTTGAAGTCGGTGACTTTGTTCCGGCCCCGGATCTGCCAGAGGCACGTGAGCCCAGGCTTCATGCTCAGCCTACGGCGGTGGGCGGCGCGCTCGAACTGCTCGACTTCATAGACCGGCAGCGGGCGTGGACCGACCAGGCTCATCTCTCCCTTCAAGACATTGATCAGCTGCGGGAATTCATCGATGCTGGTGAAGCGGAGCCACTTCCCGAATTTTGTCACCCGCGGGTCATCGTCCACCTTGAAGACCGGCCCCTGCATGACATTCCGCGAGGTCAGTTCGCCCCGACGGCTTTCCGCATCGGCGCACATGGTGCGGAATTTCCACATTTCAAACGGTTCGCCGTGAAGGCCGGCGCGATGCTGGCGGAAGAACACCGGCCCGGGCGAGGTCCGGCGAATAATGACGGCGATGAGCAAGAACACCGGGGAAAGAACCACGAGCCCGATCGTCGCCAGGACGCGGTCCATCGAAGCCTTGACGAGCATTGCCCAGGAAAGCTCCGGGGAAGCCCGGAAAACCAGCATCGGCTTCTTTGCGAGAATCTCGTAGGACGGGCGGGCGACCGAAGTGTGGATAAAATCTGCGTTCAGCCAGGCCTCGACCCCCTCGGTTTCGCAGGCCTCGATCGCCCTTTGGACCTTGTCCAGCTCCATGCGGTGAAAGGAGAGGACGACGCGGCCGACGGCATGGCGGTGGAGCGCCTCGACCAGCGTCTCGATGCCATTCGTCTCGAGGTCGATCGAGGCAACGATCTGGACTTCCATCCTCTGTGCGGGAGTCAGAGAATCCACGAGCTCCCGCATGCTCGCGCGTTCGCCGGCGACGATGATCCTTTCCCCGACCGCCCCATCCCGGAGCCGGCTCACGTAATACCAGATATAAATGCGCTCGCGCACCAGCAGGACGGCGGGAGCGAAGATCGCGAAGAGGATCAAAACCGACCGGCTCGGGACAGCGAGCCGCAGGAAGATGACCGCGGACCCGATAATCACGAACAGCCAGAATCCAGCAGCCGTCATCTGCCGCAGCGATTTCCAGACTGACTTTTCCAGCGGGTAATTGTAGAACCCCTGCATCTCCAAGAGAAACGGGCCGAACGGCATGATCACCGCAAGAATCCAGACAAACTTTCCAAACGCGTCGATGTTCCAGAGGCTGTCGAGGATGACGATCCCGTTGAACCGGATAAAGTGCGCGAACCAGAAAACCGCGCCCAGAAGGAGAGCGTCAATGAACTGGTTGAATTGGAGGTTAATTTCGCGTCTGCGTGCACTCATGGACTTTCGCCATGCGACCGGTTAGGACATGGGGGCACATCAATATAACCATTGCCACGATGCGTCAAAAAAATAAAAAATCCCAACCGCCCGTCGTCGGCATCGTGGACTCCCCCGCCGCGCTGTCCGCAGCCGTCAAACTACCCGCCGCCGCACTGGATTTTCTGGAGTGGAGGGCCGACTGCCTGCCGCCCGGTCTTCCGATCCCGCCCTCGCGGTTCCCATGGATTTTGACCGTCCGGCATCCGCTGGAAGGCGGGAAGCGGAAACTGTCCGCGCCACAGAGAAGGGAAATTTTCGCCACGCTTCTTCCCGAGGCCGATCTCGTGGACATCGAGCTGAGATCCTTCGTGTCGCTTGCCGGGATCATCGGGGCCGTGCGGAGCCGGCGCATCCGGGTGGTGGCTTCGTATCATGATTTCAAAAAAACGCCGGGCGCCAAAAAACTCCGCGATCTTGTCGCCCGGGCCCACGATGAGGGCGCGGACATCTTCAAGATTGCGACGAGGACAGAATCTCCCGCCGACATCGGCAGGCTTCTGGATCTGTTTCAATCTACACCGATCCCCTTGGCTGTGATGGGGATGGGGGCTCTCGGCTTTGGATCGCGGGTCCTCTTTGCGCAATGCGGCTCCGCCCTCAACTACGGTTGGCTCCACCGCCCGAACGTCCCCGGCCAGTGGGCGGCTTTGGAGTTGAAGCGCGTCCTGGCCTCGAACAATGCCCGCTGATATGCCGCAAAATTTCACCGCTCTTTCCGCCGGAACTCCGCTGTCCGCCGCCGATATCCGCCGTGCCTGCGAGGCATTGTTCGACGAAGGCGTCCCGGTCGAATCCCGCGCGGAATTTTTGAGCCTGCTTCACAAAAGAGGCGAAACTCCGGAGGAGGTCGCGGGGTTTGTGGATGCGCTTCTGGATCGCGCGATGCCGGTGCCGTTTTCCGGCGAAGGCTGCCTGGATGTCTGCGGGACCGGAGGGGACCGGGCCGGGCTGTTCAATGTCTCGACGGCGGTGATGCTTGTTGCGGCGGCCTGCGGGGCCCGCGTGGTGAAGCATGGCAACCGCGGCATCACTTCAAAAGCCGGGGGGGCGGATGTTCTCGAGGCTCTGGGCGTCCGCATCGATCTTCCGCCCGAGGGCGCGGCAGCCGCGCTGGAGTCCGCAGGGTGCTGTTTTCTGTTTGCCCCGCACTATCATCCGGCGTTCCAAGCGATCGCGCCGGTGAGAAGGCTTCTCGCGGAGCGCGGCGAAACCAGCATCTTCAACATGCTGGGGCCATTGCTGAACCCCGCGCGTCCTTCGTTCCAGCTGGCGGGAGTTTTTGATCGGCGCCTGCTCCCCGTGTATTCAAAAGTTTTCGCCCTTCTCGGACGCCGGAAGGCGTGGGCGGTTCACGGAACCGGACCCGTTCCGCTGGACGAAATTTCCCCTCTGGACATCACGGAGGTCTCGGCATGGGAGGAGGGAAGCGCCCGCGAATTCCTCATCCGCCCGCACGAGCTCGGGATCGGAAAGATCCGCGAGGAAGACCTCGCGGGAGGAACGGCGGCAACCAACGCGGGGATCATCTCCGATGTGCTCGCGGGAAATCTCCGGAATGGCGCTAGAACGATCGTGCAGATGAATGCCGGGGCGGCGGTTGCAATCGCAGGGGTGGCAGCCGACCTGGCCGCCGGGATGAAACTCGCCGGCGCGGCGATCGACAGCGGCGCAGCCCGCGATGTCCTCACCCGCCTGCGCACCGCACGCTGAGATCCGGAACCTGCGGAAGAATCGCGCGATTTTTTAAGCCTCTGGTGGATATTTCCCTGCGGGGCCTGTAGGATGGCAGAAATGAACCGGCGCTCGCGCACCCTCGATCTCGGCTCTTCCAGCACCGGCATCAAGCCCTGGATTCTCCCGGCCTTGGTCCTGTCGCTGCTTTTGCACGCCGTCTTCTGGATGTGGTCGAACAAGGTGACCGTCAACCCGCTGAGCGGAGTGGACTACGATCCCAACCCGCCCCGGCGGTTCCAGCTGGCCAGCCCGGATCTCGACCCGCGCCTCCTCAACCCCGCCCCGGCCGCAACCAAGAAGGCCGCAGCGGCACCTGTCGCCGTCAAACTCCCGGACGACCATGTCGGCCTGGAAAAGTTTTCCGGCAACCAGCCGGCCCTGCCTCCGGCACCGAAGCTCGACAACGACATCCTCTCAGAAACCCCTCAGATTTCGCCCCCTTCCCTCTCCGGTTCCCTCCAATCCCTGCACTCGAAGGATGCTGCATTTCCGGATGACAAAACCCTGACCAGTGAACTGCTCTCCGAAAAACCGTCCCTCGCCGAACACCCAGCCGTCCAGCTTCCAGGGCCGGGATTCGAAAAAGGCGTGAAGTCTTCCGGGGGAGGAGCGCCGGGCACGGAAAGAGGCTTCAGCAACCTCGACGACCTTCTCGCCCAGACCGGTCCCCTCACCCCGGAGACCGCCCCGATCCTGATGCCGACCGATCTGCTCTTCGACTACGATTCCCCCGACCTGCGCATCGAGGCGCTCGTCAGCCTCAGAAAGCTCGCCCTCCTCATCCAGCGAAACCCCGGCGCACACTTCGTCATCGAAGGCCACACCGATTCCTTCGGCACCGAAGAATACAACATCGAGCTCAGCCGCAAGCGAGCCGAGTCGGTCAAAGCCTGGCTCACCGAAAGCATGGGCCTTAAAGCCGACTCGATCCAGACGGTCGGCTACGGGAAATCCCGCCTCCTCGCCCCGGCGGATGGAACCGTCGAGCAGCAGCAGGTCAACCGGCGCGTCGAGATCGCCATCCACGCACCGGAACCATGACTCCCTCCAGCGAACAAAAACTCGAGCAGACCGCCCGCGATCTCTCGGAACGCACGAGCCGGAAGCGCGATGACCCGATCACGATTTTCAAGGGTTTCCGGAAAGTCGAGGAGCAGAGGCTCCGGATGTGGCACAACGCGGGCGGCGGCGGACGGGAAATCACCCGGCAGCGGTCGGACCTCGTCGATATCCTGTTCCGGGAACTTTTTGAGGGCGTGGTCACTTCTCTCTCCCCCAAAGGCCTTTCCGGCAGGCTCTGCGTGGCCGCATTTGGAGGCTACGGCCGACGCGAGCTCACGCCGTTCAGCGACGTGGACATCCTCTTTCTCCAGAGCAGCCCGAAGCAGGACAAGGAGATGGAGGAGGTCATCCGCCAGACGCTCGTGCTTCTGTGGGATCTCGGCTTCAAAGTCGGACACGCGACACGCACGATCCCTCAAGCCATCAAGAAATCGAACGAGGACATGATCACGAAGACCTCGATGCTCGAGTCCAGGTTCCTGGCCGGCGAGCGCGAGATTTTCACCCGGTTCAAGGAACGATTCCAGGCGGATTGCGTCCGCGGATGCGAGAAGGAATACATCGCCTGGCGGCTGGACAACCAGGCCGAGCTCCGGGTCAAGCACGGGTCCACCGTTTTCCTCCAGGAGCCCAATGTCAAAAACGGGATCGGCGGGCTCCGCGATTACCAGAGCCTCCTGTGGATCTCGCAGTTCAAGCTCGGGCTGACGACGACCGCCAAGCTGGTCGAGGCAAAAATCCTGCGCGAAACCGAGCGGCACCTGCTCGAGAGCGGATACGATTTTTTGCTGAGAACCCGCACCGAGATGCACTACCTGAACGAGCGCGCGGTGGACACGCTCACGCTCCAACTCCAAGGCAAGGTCGCGGTCGCGTTCAACTACCAGCAGAAAACGATCCTCCGCAAAGTCGAGGCCTTCATGCGGGATTTTTACAGCCACACGCGGAGTATCCACCTTCTCACCGAGGCGGCGCTCGAGCGGATGGAGGCCCGGCCGGTCAAAAAAAAGACCGGCCTGCTCGGCCTGTTCGGAGGGAAGCCGAAGACCGAAAAGTTCGACGGCTTTCTCTCGCGGCACGGCCGGCTCGAGCCCGAGTCGCGCGAGATTTTCCACGAGGACCCGTATCGCATGATCCGGGCGTTCCACCACGCCCAGGTGCGCCAGCTCGAATTTCACGCCGAGCTCTCGGACCTGATCCGGCGCAGGCTGCATCTGGTGAACCGGACGTTCCAGTATGCGAGCGCCGCGCGGGAGACATTCTTCGCGATCCTGTCGCGGAAAGGCGAGGTTGGCCCGGTCCTGCGCCTGATGCACAACCTCGGGTTTCTCGGGCGCTACATGCCGGAGTTCGGGGCGCTCGACTGCCTCGTCCAGCACGAGTTCTACCACCGCTACACCGCGGACGAGCACACCCTGGTCTGCATCGAAAAGCTCGATACCATGCTCTTCGAGGACTCCGAAAAGTTGAGCGGCTACAGGAAAATTTTCCAGAAGATCGAGGACCCCGCGATCCTCTACCTCGCGCTCCTCCTCCACGACACCGGCAAGTCGTCGAACCAGCGCCACCACGAGGAAGCCAGCGCCGTCCTCGCCCACAAGGTCGCCCGGCGCCTCCAGCTTTCCCCGGAGCGCCGGCGCATGCTCATCACCCTCGTGGACTCGCACTACGTCATCTCCAAGATGTCGCAGTCCAGAAATTTGGAGGACGCGGCCACCGTCGAGGAGTTCGCCCGCATCGTCCTCAACCACCAGAACCTCGACGCGCTCATGCTCGTCACGCTCGCGGACGGGATGGGCACCAGCGACCAGAACTGGTCGGACTGGAAGGAGGGCCTCGTCTGGTCGCTCTACCGCAAGACGTGCCAGTTCCTCGAAGGCGGCCCCGCAGCCGTGCAGGAGCTCCGGCGCAACCGCGAGGAGCAGCAGCAGGAGATCCTCCGCCGGCTCGGGCGCGATTTCACCGAGGAGGCCGAGGCCCATTTCCGGCTCATGTCGGACCGGTATTTCCAAATGTTCGAATACGAGGAGATCGCTGCCCACCTCCGCCTCTTCCGCACATTTTTTGAAAACCAGCGGAAGGACGAACCGCTCGCGCTGGCCCCGGTATTCCGCTGGCACCCCCGCCCGGAGCAGAGCCACAGCGAGGTCTGGGTGTGCGGGTGGGACCGGCCGCGCCTGCTGGAGCGGATCGCCGGAGCTTTCCTCTCCGCGCAAATCAACATCCTCAGCGCGGACATCTTCACGAGGAGCGACAGCCTGGCCCTCGACTTTTTCCGCGTCGCCAGCACCCAGCATGAGCCGGTCACCAGCCAGCGGGATATCGACCGGGTGGAAACCCGGCTCGCCGACTCGCTCGCGGTCGAGGATTTCGATTTCACTCCGCTGATCAGCAAGGACACCCGCCTGCGCTCCTACCGGCTCTCGCAGGATTTTGACCTACCCACCCGCATCACGATCGACAATTCGTCGCACCCGATCTACACGCTGCTCGACATCCAGACCCCGGACCGTCTGGGCCTGCTCTACGACCTCCTGAGGGCGATGGGCTCGGAGGGGCTCATCATCGAGCTGTCGCGCATCACCACGGAGATGGATGTCGCGATGGATTCGTTTTACATCCACTGCAAGGACGGCCGGAAAATCAGCGAGCCCGCCGCCATCAAACGCCTCCATCGCCTCCTCCAGCGCGCGGCGGTGAAAGCCGAGGGATGACCCCGCGGTTCGGAGCCCTGTTTTTCCGGCAGGTCATCCGCCCGGCGCTGCGGCACCCGCTTCTGCCAGCGCTGAACATTCTCGGCATCGGGCTCGGCGTCGCCGTGTTTCTGGCGATCCAGATCGCAAACCGAGGGGCCCTGTCCAGCTTTCAAAATGCCGTGGGCCTGGTCGCGGGCCGCGCGCATTTGGAAATCCGCGGCGACATCCCGGATTCCGTCTATCCCGCCGTGGCGGGCTTCCCGGGTGTCCGCTCCGCGACGCCGCTGGTGGAAGGGATCGTGACGCTACCGGACCAGCCCGGCGAGTATCTCCGGCTGCTCGGGGTGGACCCGTTCGCCGGCGACCGGCTCCGGATTTTTGAACTGGGTGCCCCGGACGGAACATCGCTGGACATCGAGGCCTGGCTGCGCGAGTCCGCCGCCCTGGCGGTCCCGACCAGCCGTCGGGATTCCAAACCTCTCCGCGTGCTCGCCGCAGGCAAGTCCGTGGAGCTCCAGCCACGGTTCGTCATCCGGACCGATGGGGCCGCGATCGAGGCCGATGACCGGATCGCGGCCATGGACATCGGCTGGGCGCAGGAACTCCTCGGCCTGCAGGACCGGTTGACATCGATCCAGATTGAGCTCGACGACCCGCTGCGCGCGGACGCGATGGCAACCGAACTGCAGAAGATCGTCCCTCCGGACGCCACCGTGGCCCCGCCGGCGAGGCGCGGGGCCGAGACCGAGGCGATGCTGGCCGCGTTCCAGCTCAACCTCACCGCCCTGAGCCTCGTCTCGATGGTGGTCGGCGTGTTCCTGATTTACAACAGCCTGTCCGCGACGGTCGTCCGCCGCCGCGTGGAAATCGGTATCCTGCGGGCGAACGGCGCGACAAAAGCGGAAATCTCCGCGCTGTTCCTCGGGGATGGCCTGCTGTGCGGGCTCCTCGGGTCCGCCGCCGGAATCTTTCTCGCCGGTCCGCTCGCGCATTTGCTCGCCGCCCCGGTGGGACAAACCGTGTCCTCCCTCTACGCGCTGGTAAGCGTCGGACAGCTCGCCATCACGCCATCACAGGTCGCGCTGGCTTTCGCGGTTGGCACGGGCGCCTCGCTGGTCGCGTCCTGGCATCCGGCGTCCGAAGCCGCCGCTTGCAACCCGGCCGATGTTCTCCACCCGGGATCGGCGATGACCTCATTCGCCTTCCGGTCCGGGAAGTGGCTTCTGCCGGGCCTCGCCTCGCTCCTGCTCGCCGCCCTCAGCGCGTGGGCCTCATTTCGCGGAGGAGGAAAATACCTCGGCTTCGCCTCGGTCGGATTGTTGATCGCCGGGTTCTCGCTGACCGTCCCGGCCGTGGTCGTCGGCGCGTGCGGGCTGATGAGGTTCCGGAGCTGGATGATGCGGCTCGGGACGCAGCATCTGGTGCGCTCTCTCCACCGGAGCGCCGTCACCATCGCCGCCCTGGCCGTCGCCGCTGCCATGACGGTCAGTGTCTCGGTGATGATCCATTCGTTCCGGGGAAGCGTGTCGGCCTGGCTCGAAAAAACTTTGGTGGCCGACCTGTTCATCGCACCCGCCGCAAACGAAATTGCCGGCCTGCATAGCTTCCTTCCCGCCGACGCGGTCGAGTGGGCGCGGCACCATCGCCTGGTCAAGGAAGCCGGGACATTCCGCGAGATCCAGATCCCGCTCGACGGCCGGACGGTTGCGATGGGAGTCGTCGAGGGCCGGGCACGCGGGAAAATGATTTTTCTTTCAAAAACCGGCGATGAGGAAGCCCTCTTCCGAACGCCCGGCCACGTGGTCGTCTCGGAGAGCTTCGCGAACCGGCGCGGGACAAAAACCGGCGACGCTCTCGCGCTCACCTCCCCGCAAGGCCCGCTCACGGTCCGCGTGGCAGGCATCATCAAGGACTTCACCCGGGATGCCGGGCTCATCATGATGGACCGTTCGAATTTCGACCGCGCCTGGAACGACCCCCGCGTCCACTCGCTCGCCCTCACGCTCCACGATCCCTCGCTCGCCCCGACCCTCGCAGCGGAGTTCCGGGACAAGTTCGGGACGATGGGCGAATTCTCGATCTACACGAATGCCGATCTCCGCCGGCGCGTGATGGAGATTTTTGACCAGACGTTCGCGGTCACATCCGTCCTCCGGGCGATCGCGGTCTTCGTGGCGGTCGCCGGAGTCGTCCTCTCCCTCACCGCGCTGATCATCGAGCGGGAGCGCGAAATCGGAGTTCTCCGCTCGCAGGGCGCCTCACCGGGTCAGATCAAATGGCTCGTCTTCACCGAGGCCGGGCTCATTGGCCTGTTCGCTTCCGTTGTCGGAATCGCCTGCGGCGCGGCGATGGCCATGGTCCTCACCTGGGTCATCAACAAGGCATTTTTCGGATGGACGATCGAGCTCCGCTATCCGCTCGGCGTCCTTTTGGGAACCCCGCTCTGGATCATCCCAGCCGCTATCGCCGCTGCATGGCTTCCAGCCCTCCGCGCCTCCCGCATCCCGCCCGCCCAGGCGCTGCGGTTCGAGTGAAACGGCCGCTTAGGGTCGTTCAGATCGGATTCCAATCAAAGAGATGATTATTCTCCAAGGTCCTCGCCCACCATGTAGCGGGTGAACCGGCGGATGATCATGTTCTCTCCCAGCTCCGCGATTTTAGCGGTGAGGAGATCCTTGATGGTGATGTCCGGGTTTTTGATGAACGGCTGCTCGAGGAGGCAGACCGTGCTGAAAAATTTTTCGACCTTCCCGTCGACGATTTTGTCCACGATGTTCGCGGGCTTCCCCTGGACCTGGGCCGCGAAGATTTCGCGCTCGGCGAGGATCAGCTTTTCGGGCACCTGCTCGCGGCTTACGTAGAGCGGGTTGGCGGCGGCGATGTGGAGCGTCACGTCCTTGACGAAATCGCGGAAAATGTCGTTCTTTGCGACGAAGTCGGTCTCGCAGTTGATCTCGACCAGCACGCCCACTTTCCCCTGCAGGTGGATGTAGGAGGCGATCGCCCCCTCCTTTGCCACGCGCGAAGATTTTTTTCCGGCGCTGGCGATCCCCTTCTTTCGGAGGACATCCTCGGCGGCGGCCAGGTCGCCCTTGGCTTCGGTGAGGGCCCTCTTGCAGTCCATCATTCCCGCGTTCGTTTTTTCGCGGAGTTCTTTGACAAGTGAAGCGGATATTTCTGACATGGGCGTATTTGCTGAGATTATGCAAATCGGTCAGATCCGTCGGATCTGACCGATCACAGAAGTTATTATTCCGAGACGGCGGCGAGTTCGGAGGGGGCGGTCTTGGTGGCGCCTTTGGCCTCGATGATCGAGTGGACGAGCTTCTGGAGGATCACGCGGATCGAGCGGATGGCGTCGTCGTTGCCCGCGATCGGGTATTCGATTTTCTCCGGGTCGCAGTTCGTGTCCACGATCGCGATGATCGGAATCTTCAGGCGGTTCGCCTCGGCGACGGCGATTTCCTCGCGGAGCGTGTCGATAACGACGAGGGCATCCGGCAGCTTGTCCATGTTCACGATCCCTTCGAGATTGTGGAGGAGCTTGGCTCCCTCGCGGCGAATGGACGCCGCTTCGGCCTTGTTGATCTTCGCGAAGGCGGGGGTTCCTTCCGCCGCCTGGATTTCCTTCAGGCGGGCGACGCTCTTCCGGATGGTGGTGAGGTTGGTGAGCGTTCCGCCAAGCCAGCGCTGGTTGACAAAGAGCTGGCCTGTGGCCGTCGCGGCCTCGCGGACAGCTTCCTGTGCCTGCTTCTTGGTTCCCACGAAAAGGATCTTGCCTCCGCCGCGGACCATGTTGGTCAGGTATTCCGTAGCGCGCGAAAGCTGATCCACCGTCTGAGCCAGGTCGATGATGTAGATGGAGTTTTTTTCCTCCAGGATGTAGTCGCGCATCTTCGGATTCCAGCGCTTGGTCTGGTGTCCATAGTGCACGCCGGCTTCTAGCAGTTCGGTCATGATTTCGACGTTGGGATGTTGGGATGTATCTTCGGACATGGTATCGCGTTAGCTGGCAACTTTTTCGGTTTCGGGATTCGGTTCGGTTTCAAGCGCATCGCCCAAGTGGACGATCTCGGTCTCGCGGTAGGACTGGAAACCAGTGCCGGCCGGAATGAGATGCCCCATGATGACGTTTTCTTTGAAGCCCCGCAGCTTGTCCACTTTGCCAAGTGTGGCAGCCTCGGTCAACACGCGTGTGGTGTCTTGGAACGATGCGGCGGAAATAAAGCTGTCCGTCTCGAGAGAGGCCTTCGTGATGCCCAGAAGGACCGGGCTGGCTTCGGCGGGTTTTCCGCCTTTTTCCACGACGCGTTCATTTTCGGCTTCAAACGCAAGGCGCTCCACCTGGTCGCCCCAGAGGAGGGCGGTGTCACCGGGCTCGGTGATTTTGACCTTGCGAAGCATCTGGCGGAC
>JBAWVC010000008.1:0-26508 GCA_037147455.1 Verrucomicrobiota bacterium
CCCGGCCTCCGGGTAATACGCCATCGCCGTCAGGGCATCCGGGCCGCCGAAAAAATAGAGCACGGGCGAGCCCGCGGAGATCCGCGGGGCCAGCTCCACGGCCGACCACTCGCGCATCGGCGTGAAATAATGCTCTTTGTAGAGCGACCACATCGCTTCAAACGCCGCAGCATGCTCGCGGTAGGAGGCCGGCTTCTGGAGGTCGGCCAGCGGGGCCGACCCGGACAACGGCACGCCGGCCAAAAATTTCGCGCGTGCATCCCACGGGCTGGCCGCTGCGGGCACCGGGATCGCGCGCCGCACCTGCTGCGCCCCGGCCGCCTGTGCGCAAACCAGAACAAGGAGAACAGCGAGAAGTTTCTGCGTTCTCATTTCCTGCCACCATTTATCCTTCGCACCCATCTGCGCAAGGGGATTTTATTGAGGAATTTTATTGCGGTTCCCGCATCGTCTCGCCCACGGCCCTTGTTCGGATCGGGAGGCTCTCCGGCTACCGCACGACCGGCACCCCGTCGCGGAGCATCTGCTCGACGAAGCCGGTGTGGTAGTTTCCCTTGCGGAAATCCGAGTTGCGCATGATCGCCTGCTGGAACGGGATCGTGGTCTTGATTCCGGTAATCATGTATTCGCCGAGCGCGCGGGACATCCGCCGGATGCAGGCCTCGCGGGTGGAGGCGATGGCGATGACCTTGGCGACCATCGAGTCGTAATTTGGCGGGATCGGGTATCCGGCGTAGGCGTGGGAATCGATCCGGATCCCGCGGCCGCCAGGAGCGTAATAGAGCTCGATGTTGCCCGGGCACGGCTGGAACCCTTTTTCGGGGTCCTCGGCATTGATCCGGCATTCGATGGCGTGGTGGCGTGGCTGGGCGTTGACGACGTGGTCGCTCAGGTGCGCCCCCGCGGCGACCTGGAGCTGCTGCTTGACGAGATCGCATCCGTAAACCTCCTCCGTGATCGGGTGCTCGACCTGGATGCGGGTGTTCATCTCCATGAAATAGAAATTTCCGGCATCGTCCACGAGGTATTCGATCGTCCCGGCGTTCGAGTAGCCGACCTGCTCGCAGAGTTTGATCGAGGCCTCACCCATTTTTTTCCGGAGGTCGGGGGTCATGAGCGGGGAGGGGCATTCCTCGACGATTTTCTGGTTCCGGCGCTGGAGGGAGCAGTCGCGCTCGCCGAGGTGGACGATCCGCCCGTGCTCGTCGCCGAACACCTGGAACTCGATGTGGTGCGGGTTGACGATGAATTTCTCGATATAGACCGCCCCGTTGCCGAAAGCCTTCTCCGCTTCCATCCGCGCGGCGTGGTAGCCCTGCACGAGGCTGCCTTCGTTGCTGGCGATCCGCATGCCGCGCCCTCCGCCGCCGGCCACCGCCTTGATCATCACCGGGTAGCCGATCTTGCGCGCGATCTTGATCGCCTCGGACTCGGAGTCCACGGTGCCGTCGCTGCCGGGCGAGATCGGGACGCCCGCGTTCCGGGCGCATTCGCGCGCGGAGTTTTTGTCACCCATCAGGCGGATCGCCTGGGCGGACGGCCCGATGAACTTGATGTTGCAGCTCGCGCACACCTCGGCGAAGTGGGCGTTCTCGGCCAGAAACCCGTAGCCGGGGTGGATGGCATCGACGTCCGAGATTTCGGCCGCGCTGATGATGCGGTCGATTTTCAGGTAGCTCGCCGAGCTGGCGGCGGGCCCGATGCAGATCGCCTCGTCCGCGAGCTGGACGTGGAGGCTGTCGAGGTCCGGTTCCGAATACACCGCGACCGATTGGATCCCGAGTTCCTTGCAGGCCCGGATGATGCGCAGCGCGATCTCGCCCCGGTTGGCGATCAGGATTTTTTTGAACATGGGACTATTTCAACCGGAACAGTGTCTGGCCGAACTGCACGGGCTTCCCGTTTTCCGCCAGAACCTCGGCGACGGTTCCGGAGACCTCCGCCTTGATCTCGTTCATCACCTTCATGGCCTCGATGATGCAAACGACGGTGTCCGGAGTGACCTCCTGCCCCGGGGCGACAAAGGGGGCGGTTTCGGGGGAGGCGGACGCGTAGAATGTGCCGACCATCGGGGACTTGATCTCGATGCCGTCCGCAATAGCGGGTGACGGTGCGGCCGGAGCCTCCGCAGAAAGGGCGGGGGCCGGATAGGGCGCGGCCTGGGCCGGCGCCGACGTGACATAGTGGACCGGGCTGCCGGCCTCGCCGGTCTTCATGGTGATTTTGAATCCTTCTTTCTCCATTTTGAAAACGGCGATGCCGTTTTTCTTCATGAGATCGACCAGCGTGCGAATTTCTTTGAGGTCCACGTTATTATGTTTTTTGACTGAACTCAAAATTCTGACACGCGAGAGTTGGCAGGGTCAAGACTTTGGAGATGCTTCCTGAGGGGCGACGCCGAGAATCTCGAGGATTTTCGGGTAGGAGATCCGGATTTTTTCGTCCGGTTGGTTCGGGTCGATCATGTCGTGCGGGACGCCGTCAATTTCCGGGAATTCAAAAATCGTGACGGGGCCGGGGTTCCGTGCAGCCCAGTCGGTGGCGAGTTGGCCGGTGAGGATATTGTTGGCACCCTTGTCGGTGCCGGTGGTGAGGATGTCGAGGCGGCCGGCTTTCAGCGGGTGTTGGTTCATCCGGGCGCGGACATTTCGGGAGAGTTGGATTGTGTCCGCCATGCAGAAAGATCCATAGCGAGGATAGGTGTAGTGGGGGCGGGGGATCTTTTCCTTCAAATCATCGTTCCACCATTTGTAGAAATTCGGGGCCTTGGAAAGAATGGCCGACAGGGAATCGATCATCCAGACCGGGTGCCCGCTGAGGCTGAAGAACGGTGCGAGGAGGAGCACGGAGTCGATGCTGCCGCGGTTTTCCGCCATCCAGGCTGCGGCCACCGCGCTTCCGGAGAGGCCGACGAGCGTCACCCGTTCGCCGAGGCCCGCCGCAATGTCTAGCCCTACTGCCGCCTGATCCAGGAGGTCCTGGCCGGACTGAAGCCCCTGCACATCGTTCAACGTGTCGGAATACCCGGCATAGCGGGCGCGCGGGATCACGACATTGGCGCCGGATTGAAACAGGATGCGGGCCAGCGGGACAAATTGTTCCGGGCAGTTCGTGAGGCCGTGCAGGAGGACAAAGACGCGATCCGTCTTTTTGCCGTGCGTGAACAGGCGGCTTTTTCCCTCGGGGGCGAGGGGTAGGGGGGATTCGATTTTTTCGAGACCCGAGAACTTTTCCATCGCTTCCCTGCCATCCCGGGCCGGGTGCGGGGCTGACCGGAAATCCGGAATCCTGAAGACGAACCAGACGGCTGTAGCCAGAGCGGCGAGTATCCCCAGGAGGATGAGGCTGCGCTTCATGCGCGGAACTTCGGCGCCCATGATGGCTTGAGCATGGCGTAAAGCAGGAACGCGGCGCCGATGGCCACGAGAAAAAGTGACAGGAATTGGCCGCGGGTCAGCCCCGCCGTCAGCGGGGCATCCGGCTCCCGGAACATTTCCCCGATGATCCGGAGGATCGCATAGGCGACAAAGAAGACGCCCGTAAGAACCCCGTTCGGAAGCCGGAAGCGGGTGCGCAGGAGGTAGAGGAGGGCGAAGAGGAGCGCCCCTTCGAGCATCGCCTCGTAAATCTGCGAGGGATGCCGCGGCGAAAGCGTGTCGGCCAATTGCCCGCGGAGGGCCGGGGAGATCCGCGCGTTCTCCACGACGGCGGCGACGGTTGTCCACTCGGGGTTCAAGGTGGCCGCCCCCGAGATCGCGAGCCGGACGGTCTCCGTCGGCGCGTCGTAAAGTTCTTTGGGAAACTGGACAGCCCAGGGGACTCCCGCCATGCGGCCGAAGAGCTCCCCGTTGATGAAGTTCGCGCAGCGGCCGAAAAAGAGCCCGATCGGCGCGACGACCACGAGGTTGTCCCCGATGTTGAGCCAGGAAACGCGCTTGCGCCACGAGTAGATGAACGTGAAGACGACGATGCCGAGGATTCCCCCGTGACTCGACATCCCGCCGTCCCAGAATTTGAAAAACACGAGCGGGTTCGCGCAAAAGTTCGGCCAGTCGTAGAAAACCATGTAGCCGAGCCGTCCGCCGAGGATCACGCCGAACAGTGCCACGCCCGTGATGAAGTCGCCGACCCGCTCGGGCGCGAGGTCCGAGTAGCCGCGTTTTGCCAGGCCGATATACAGGCGGTATCCGGCAAAAAATGCGGCGACATAAGCGAGGCCATACCAGCGGAGCCCGAAGCCGTTTCCGAAATCCAAAAGAAACGGGCTCAGGCCGTGAACGTAATACGCGAGAAACACAGGAGCAGAACATTGCCGCCAGCCGCGGCTCTGACAACCCCAAAGCGATTGACACCCGGCAGGGTTCTGCGTTTATCTGTGCCCCGTGAAACCTTCCCTCGTCCTTCTCGCAATGGCGGCTTTGTCGCTCGCATCCTGCACGACTCTTGAAAACCGCCGCGACATGTATAACCCGCAGAAGGTGAACGGTCCTTACACCCGGATGGTGAAGGATGGCATCCCGAAATACCAGCATGTCCTCGTGCCGGTGCAGGGCGGCCATTCGTCCGATGGCAAGTCCGTCGTCCGGTAGCGGCTGTGGCCAGTCCCGTTAAAAGGAAGGGCAACCTCAGCCTCTCGTCCTCCGCCAATCTCCTGGCCTACAAGGCGGTCTTCGGGCTTCTGACAAAAGTGAGGCCGCCGGTGGCCAGGCCGATCCGGCTGGGCCCGGAAAGCCGGGTGCTGGTGTTTTCCACGGCGGGCCTGGGTGATGCCTTGCTCGACTCGGCCGGGATCAACGCGCTGGCATCGGAATATCCGGGGATCCGCATCCATGCCGTCGTGCACCACAGGCGGACGGATATCGCCCGGCACAATCCGCTCTTGGAAAAACTGCATTTTTTGCGGAAGGGCCCGCACGCGTTTCTGGCGCTGTGGTGGCGGCTCCGGAAGCATGGCCCGTGGGATGCGGTGCTGTATCTGAGCTGCCACGATCCCGAGGCCCGGTGCCTGGGATATTTGCTGGCGCCCGACGCCACGGTCGGGTTGGCATGGCGGACAGAAATGCCGTGGCTTTGCGCGAGAAACATCGACGATCCCGGGCTGCGGCGGGCGCATCTTGCGGTCCAGGCGGTGCGCGTGGCCGCCGAGGCCGGAGCGGCGGCTGCAGAGGGCGCAAGTGCAATCGGGGATGGATGTCTAAGGAGCATGGGCGTCTCGCCCGTGTCGGGCGCAGCGGCCCGCTGCGAGAGCCTGGGTCTAAACAGGTGGGACGCCTGTTCTCCCTGTTTAAACGTTTCGGAGATGCGCCCGGCCGCCGAGGCGAGGATGGTTTACGAGGTTGCTGCGGAAGACAGGATCGCTTTGGACAGGAGTTTGTCGGGAAGGGGTTTCCCGTTGCGGCCGGGGGTGATCTTCCAGCTCGGCGGAGGCGGCGGCCCCTACCGCGACTGGCCGGTCGAACATTTTCTCAAGCTCGCCGAACTCGCGCACGCGGCGGGCATCGGGCCGGTCTTTCTGCTCGGCGGTCCCGACCACCGGGAAAAAGCCGGGGAATTTTTTGCGGCGGCCGCCGGACGGAATCTGCCGTTCTTCGATGTGGTCGGACGGCTGCCTCTGCCGCAGTCCGCGGCCCTGCTCGAGCGGAGCCGGTGCCTTGTTTCGACCGACACCGGGATTATGCACCTTGCGTTTGCTCTGGGCACGCCGACGGTCGCCCTCCTCCACTGCTCGCCAGGTGATGCGCGTGTGGGCCCGCTGGCCGACAGGGACAGACATGTCGTCATCCAGATCGCCAAGCCCGCCGGATACCGCGTGCCGTCCGATGCCTCGATGGCCAACCTTCGTCCGGAGGATGTCTTTCCCGGCCTCAAGGAGTTATTTTTCCGCAACGCATGAACGCCTCTCCCCGCGAACCGCAAGCCGTGCTGGTCATCTGCCTCCGGTATCTGGGCGACACCCTGTTGCTTCGGCCCGCGTTGCGCGCCCTCCGCGCGGCGTATCCCGGTGCCAGGATCGATGCGGTGGTGACGGCCGGAACGGCCTGCGCGCTCGACGATTGCCCGGATGTTTCGCGGGTCATCGAGTGGCCCAGGCGCAGCCTCGTGCGCGAGCTTGCCGCGGGTTTGAAAATTTCCCGGGGCGGGTATGATTGGGTCATTGATTTTACCGGCAACGACCGCAGCGCGCTCGTGTCCATGGTTTCGCGGGCCCCGTTCCGCGTCGCCTACGAGCGCCCGAAACTTCCCTCATGGTCGCTGAGAAGGGCGGCGTATCATTTCCGTCCCCTTCACAAAAAAACGAAACCACACTCCGTGATCCAGCGCCTCGAATTGCTGGAGGCGTGCGGTGTGCCCCCGCAGGGAACCGGCTCCGGGCTTGTGCCGAGGGCCGAGGCCATCGAGGCCGCCCGTCGCGAGCTGGAGAGTCTGCCGGAAAAACTTTTCCACGCCCACGTGACCTCGCGCGACATGCAGAAGGCGATCCCCGCCGGCGTCGTCCGCGAGGTCCTCGCCGCGGCTATCGAAAACGGATACGGGGTCGTGGTGACCGGCGGACGGGATGCCGCCGAGCGGGCGCACGTGCTCCGCTGCACCTCGGGGCTTCCACTAGATAAATTCCGCGTGTTTCACGAACTCGACTGGCACGGGCTCGTCGCGGTGATTTCGCTCTGTGGGCGGTATTGGGGGTCGGACACCGCCCCAGCCCACATTGCCGCCGCGTTCGAAAAGCCGATGCTCATCCATTACGGGCCGTCGCGCGCGGAGCATTGGCGACCGCTTCATCCCGGCGGGCTGGCCGACGTGCACCCCTGCTCCTGCCTGAAAAAGGTGCAATGCCCGCGCGGTGAGCCCGGCGCGTGCCTCTGCAAGATCAGCGCCGGGGATGTCATCGCCTGGCTGAAATCCTGACCTGCCCCTCGCGGGAACGTGGTCAGCGCCAGGATGCTGCCCATTCAGGGAAGGAACCCTTTTGTCGCGAATACCCAGGGCGGCGTCTGCTTCGCAGGCTTGCCCTGGGCTGTTGGATGCAGGCCCTTTGGGCAACAAGAAGCCGTTAACTTGACGCGCATGCCCGTTGGGGCTTGAGCACCATTCTTGTCAGCTCAGAATTTTTTCCAGGTTGACGACCGCGTCGAAGCAATCCTTCGCGCAGCGCCGGGCCGCCTTGGAGAGAGGCTTCCAATCGCAACGAACTTTTCGGACGGCCTCGGATGCTTCTTCCAGGCTGCGGACAAAAAGGATTCCGCTTTGCTCCGGAAGATACGGCTCCGCGCCGGAGGGTTCGGTGATCACCGGCCGGCCGAGGGCGAGATAGACGGCCGAGCGGTCGCTCAGCCATCCGGACATCGCGAAGCTCTCGAGCTTGATGGCGGTGAATTCGGCGGTCGAGCGGCGCAGGTATTGGTAGTAAAGGCGCGGGGTGCGGGCGATCGAGTGCGGTGGGATATGGTGCCAGCCGAGGGCCGCGATGCGCTTTCTCTCCGGATCATCCGCGGCAAGATTCATGGCCAGCTCGAACCTTGCTTCCGGGTAGAGCGAGGGGAGGGTTTGGAATTTTTCAAACGCGGCCTTTTTCGAAAAGTCCCGCCACTCGCCATCCCATTCGATGCAGCCGTCCCAATACCACTGGCCGATCGTGGTGAACCGGTCTTCCGGCGGGCGGGGCGCCGCTTCGAACAGCGTCGTGTCCACGAGCGGAAAATACGTTTTCCAGCGCACTTTGGTCGCTGGCACGCGCGAGCCTGGCCCGTAAATGTTCAGCCCGATCGACCAGAACTCGTCGTGTTCGGACTGCCCCATTTCCATGCGCTGCATCCAGAAGCACACCTCGGTGGGATCGAGGCTGCAGAGCTTGCGCGTGCCAAACATCCCGAGCAGCGGGTTCCGGATCGAGTAGCTCAGGTTCAGCAGCACGCACGGGCCGCCCAGAAGATCCAGAAGCTTCCGGCGGGACATCCCGAAAAATCTTGCCGAAGCCGGATCGTGCGAGCCTTGCGGGAAAATGATCAGGCAATAGTTCCGGTCGAGGTCGAACTCCCGCAGCCGCCGGCGGAAAGTGTCCGCCACGCGACCGTCGAGCCCGGGGTCTCCGGTCGATTGCATGACCTCGAGCCACAGCGCTGGCCGGCGCATCCGCCGGAGCCCGAGAAGGTATTGCAGGGGGACGGAAAAATTCCCTCCGCCCTCCGGATACTTGGCTGCAAAACCGCAGCCGACAACGGTCAAATCTTTGCGGTTACCCGTCACAATAAGAAATCCACCGACGGTTCAGTCGATTTTTTTTGCGATCTTCCGGAGGACGGAAGCGCTTTCGTCGAGAAGATCGGAAAGGGATTCCGAGGCTTTGTCGAAGAGGCTGTGGGCTTGTTTCCTGGCTTCCCGGCGGGCCTCTTCACTGGAATCGGCAGTGGTGTTAATCCCCTTGCGCAGGAGCGCTGCCGCTTCATCAACAAACTTCAGCGCGCTTGCGCTTACCGAATAGTCCTTGGACTTCGGAGCGGTTTTTTGTGCGGATTTTTTCTTTGTGGCAGGCATGGAGTAAAATTACTCCCATTTCCTGCGCTTGCCAAGCGGCGACTGGGTTTTCATGATGCAGGTCCTTTATGGATGCCATCATTGATCTCCTGCAACAGAACGCGCTGATGCCCCGTGCCGAAATGGCGCGGCTGCTGGACATGGAACTCGAGGAAGTCGAGTCCGCGATCACCAAGCTCGAGGCCGAGGGGATTGTGCTCGGCTATCAGGCGATCATCAACCGCGAGAAATGGGACACGGAAAAAGTCACGGCGATCATCGAGGTCAAGATCACGCCCGAGCGCGACGGGGGATTCGACCGCATCGCCGCCCGCATCGCAAAGTTCGAAGAGGTGCAGAGCTGCTACCTCGTCAGCGGAGGCTACGACCTGCTGATCATCGTCGAGGCGGCGAACCTGCGGAACGCGGCAGCCTTCGTCGCGCAGAAGCTCAGCACGATCGACGCCGTCCAAGCCACAGCGACCCACTTCCGGCTGAAGACTTACAAAGAAAACGGGGCCTTCCACCAATTCGATTCCGCTCCCGAGCGGCTGTCCGTCTCGCCGTGAGCATCCGGATCGCCGACCACGTCCGCGATATTCCGCGCTCCGGGATCCGCGACTTTTTCGAGATCGTCCAGACGATGGACGATGTCATTTCCTTGGGCATCGGGGAGCCGGACTTCGCCACGCCGTGGCACATCCGCGAGGCCGCGATCTACGCGCTCGAAAAGGGTCGGACCGGCTACACGTCGAACCTCGGCCTCCCGCGCCTGCGGCGTTCGATCTCCGATTATGTCCGCAACAAGTTTGGCCTGAAGTATGAGCCGCTCACGGAAATCCTGGTGTCGGTCGGCGTCTCGGAGGCTATCGATCTCGCTCTCCGCGCGCTGCTGAACCCCGGCGACGAGGTGCTCTACCACGAGCCCTGCTACGTCTCCTACGCCCCGAGCATCACGCTCGCCCGAGGTGTGGCCTGTGCGATCGAGACCAGGGCGGAGGATGGATTTTCGCTCCGCGCCGACGCCCTCGAAAAAGCGATCACCCCCCGCACGAAGGTGCTCATGCTGAATTTTCCGACCAACCCGACCGGGGCGACGATGACCGAGGCGCAGTGGGAGCCGATCGCGGAGATCAGCGTGCGGCATAACCTCGTCGTCCTGACCGATGAGATTTACAGCGAGCTGACATTCGAGGGCGGCACGCACTCGACCATCACCACGTGCCCCGGCATGCAGGAGCGGACGGTTTTTCTGCACGGGCTCTCCAAGGCGTTCGCGATGACCGGATGGCGGATCGGATACGCCTGCGCGCCGGCCCCGCTGATCGAGGCGATGATGAAGATCCACCAATACGCGATCCTCTGCGCGCCGATCATGGGCCAGGACGCCGCGATCGAAGCTCTCGATCGCGGGGACGAAAGCGTGGCCAGCATGCGGCGCGAATACGAGCGGCGGAGAAATTTCATCACCCGCGCGCTGAACGAGATGGGCCTCGAATGCCTGAAGCCCAAAGGGTCGTTCTACGTGTTTCCGAAGATCACCTCCACCGGGCTCACCAGCCGCGAGTTTTCGATGCGGCTCCTGCACGAACACAAAGTCGCCGTCGTTCCCGGAACGGCCTTCGGCCCGAGCGGCGAGGGCCATGTCCGCTGCAGCTTCGCTACCGGCCTCGACCAGATCAAGGTCGCCATGGAGCGCATGGCGGTCTTTGTCGGCCGCTGAAGGTGTTTTGTCCGTTACGTGACACTAGTCGCGAATCTCTTCGAATCTTATGACAACACTACCATCCATTCAGCAGAGACCGAAAAATGCTTTGTCCAAAACATTCCGTGGCATGGGCATCTTGCCCATGTCTTGTTGGATTGTGTGCCTTTTGCAGGCGGCCCCTGCCAACGCGGCCGCCGGGCAGGGCGAAAAACCCATCGTCACCATGGCGAGCGGGAAGGTGGAAGGCATCCAGACTAAGAACGGAGTGCTGGCGTTTCTGGGAATTCCCTTTGCCCAGCCACCCAAGGGCGACCTGCGATTTGCGGCGCCGGTGGAAGTCGCGCCATGGGTAGGCGTGAAGGAAGCCACAAAGTCCGGACCAGCGGCTCCGCAACCGGCTGATGCCAGCGACCCTTCATCTCAATATGCCCAGGATGAAGATTGCCTGAACCTCGACATCTGGACGCCCGGGATTGATGGGCGGAAAAGGCCAGTTCTCGTTTTCATTCACGGCGGGGCCTTCATGGTCGACAGATCGGGTGATCCCGTCTACGACGGCGCAAATATTTCCAAGCGCGGAGACATTGTTTTTGCCAGCATCAACTACCGCCTCGGCGCGCTGGGGTTTCTCTATCTTGAGGATTATGGCGCGGAGTATCAGGGGTCCGGCTCGAATGGCATCCGCGACCAGATCATGGCGCTGCGCTGGTTGAAGAACAATATCGCCCGGTTCGGTGGCGATCCGGAAAATATCACCATCATGGGGGAGTCTGCGGGCGCGATGAGCGTCTTCGTGCTGATGGGCCTGCCCCAGGCCAAGGGTCTTTTCCAGAAGGCGATTGCCGAGAGCGCGCCCATCAATTGGTTCAGGACCAAGGGAGAGGCGGCGGACGTCACTAAGCAGTTCATGAAGACAGCCGGCCTCAACGATGTCGCCGCTTTGCGGAAGCTGACGCCGGGCCAGATCCTTGAAGCTCAGGCCAAAGTGCTAATGCAGATGGGCGAGAATTCTATTCGCATGTGCATGCCGGTCATCGACGGAACGGTGATCCCCAAGGACCCGTTTGCAGCCATCCAGGATGGCGAGGCAGACGGAATTGCGCTGCTCAACGGCACCAATCACAACGAATATGGCTTCTTTATCCAGTTTTCCCCCGGTCTGCAATCCCCGCTCAATGTGTTCCTGCAGGATTGGCCATGGATCAAGGAAAAGCTGGGCGCTCGCAAACAGGAGGTGCTGGACTTCTATAACAAACGAAATCCGACCCCCGGGCCCGATAAATCCAGCATATCCAGCAGCGTCGCCTACCTCACCGATGGCATGTTCCTCGTGCCGCATATCAAGGCTTCAGAGGCGCAGTCAAAGTATTCAAAAGTTTGGATGTATCGTTTCGACTGGAAGGCGAATGTGAAGAACAAGGAATACCTGAATGCCTGTCATGGCCTCGAGTTGCCCTTTCTCTTCAAATCCTTTGACCCTGATTCCGACGACGACATCGTCGGCCCCAACCCGCCGATGGGCCTCTCCGATGCCATGCAGGACGCGTGGATCTCGTTTGCCCGGACGGGCGACCCGAATCACAAGGGCCTGCCCGAATGGCCAGCCTACAAGCCCGAGCACCGGGCCACGATGATTTTCGACACGAAGAGCAAAGCGGTCGAAGACCCGGACCCCGAAATCCGCCAGTTCTTCAAAGACATTCCGCTCTGAATACTAATTATGAAAAAAACTCTCCATCCGTCATCCGCCATCAGCGCCCCCATGTTCAGGCTGCGTCAAATTTTGGCGATTCTCCCTCTGGCCTTTGTGTTGCTGCCGGGAATGCCGGCCTCCGGTAAACCGCCCGGTCCTAAAGCCGCGCCGGTGGCTGCCGCCTCGAATCGACCTGCGCCATCCAAGCCGGTGCTTTTCAAGGGCGGAGAGATCGTGACCCTGGACCCCTCGCATCCGAAGGCTAAAGCCGTGCTCGTGCTCCATGGAAAGATCGAGGCATTCGACAAGGAGGCGCTGAACCACCCGGCCGCAAAGGATGCGGAGGTGGTGGACCTGGCCGACGCAACGGCCATGCCTGCATGGGTTGACGCCCATGCGCATCCGCTTTTGGGAGGCCCGGAGCTGGAGACCCTGGATCTTCGCGATGCCAAATCGGATGAGGAGGTTCTGGCACTCGTCCGCAAATGGGCTGATTCTCATCCTAAGGAAGACTGGATCCTCGGACACGGTTTCAATGAAGCGATTGTTAGTTTCGACGCAACTAAACTCGACACGGCCTGCAAGGATCGTCCGGTCGTTCTCAAGGGGGGAAGCGAGCATTACATGTGGGTCAACTCCGAGGCGCTCCAACGCGCGGGGATAACCAAGGATACTCCCACGCCTTGGGGTTCGCTCATTTTTCGAAGGCCGGACGGCGAGCCGAGCGGCGCCCTGATCGACTGGGGTGCCATGGCGCTGATGCAGCGCTGCATGCCTGCAAGATCGATCGGACAGGATGTGGCCGGGCTGCGCGGGGCCTCGGAAATGTTCGCCTCGTGCGGAATCACGTATGTGCAAGACTGCCTCGTCACCCCGGAGGGAGCCGCCCGATATCTCGAAGCCGCGAAATCGGGAGCTCTCTCGCACCGTGCGAATCTCGCTGTTATGCTACAGATGCAAACATGGAGAGAAGATCTCAAGGCGGCAATCAAGGCGCGGGAGCAAGTCGAACAGGCCGCCAAGGACGGGCTTGTGGACCAGGCCGGCGACCCGTGGGTTACCCTACACACAGCAAAGTTTTTCGCCGATGGCGGCGGCATTGGCATGGCCATGAAGGCTCCCTTCAGCAATGCGGGGCCTGATTCACCGAGCCAGCGCGGGCTTCCGCAGTGGACGCAGGAGGAATTGGACCAGGCCTTGATCGCCGCAGACAAAGCCGGATTCCAAGTGCATGTCCATGCCATGGGCGATGCCGCTATCCATCAGGCACTCGACAGCATCGAGCAGATGGTAGCCAAGAACGGTCCCCGCGACCGCCGTCCGTGCATGGTGCACAACACGGTCATCGACCCTGGCGACATCGCCCGTTACGGCAAGATTGGAGTCATCCCCGTCGTGTCCCCCTATTGGGCAGGCGACAAGGACGGATCGTTGGTCCTCCTCGGACCGGTTCGCAACAACTGGCAGTATCCCTATGCTAGCCTCGCAAAGACCGGGGCTACGCTCGCGTTCAACTCGGACTGGCCGATTGACACGGCCAACCCGCTCGCCACGATGCCGGTCGCGATCCGCCGCGTCGATGCGGGAAAGACTCTCGCCGATGCGCTCGTTCCCAGCGAAGCCCTGACACCGATGCAGGCGCTCCTCGGATACACCCAGGGATCGGCGCATGCGGTATTCGAAGAGCCGCGCCTGGGCATGCTCAAAAAAGGGATGCGTGGGGACATCGTGGTTCTTGCGAAAAACCCGCTCGCGACACCGGCGGAGGAATGGCCGGGAATCCCGTTGCTTAGCACCTGGCGCGCAGGAGTCCGCACCTATGCCGCCCCTCAAAGCTCAGTTGCCAAACCCATCGTCACCACGACGAGCGGGAAGGTGGAAGGCTTTCAAACCAAGAACGGCGTGCTGGCGTTTCTGGGAATTCCCTTCGCCCAGCCGCCCAAGGGAGACCTGCGATTTGCGCCGCCGGTGGAGGTGACCCCGTGGGAGGGTGTGCGGGACGCCACAAAGTCCGCACCCTCGGCTCCGCAGCCGCTGGATGATTACGAGCCCTCATCCAAGTTTGTCCAGGACGAGGATTGCCTGGGCCTCGATATCTGGACGACCGGGATCGATGGGCGGAAACGACCGGTCATCGTCTATATTCACGGCGGAGGGTATCTCAACGGTGGATCGAATGATCCTGTTTATGACGGCGCTAACATTTCCAAGCGCGGAGACATTGTTTTCGCCAGCATTAACTACCGGGTCAGCATGCTGGGGTTCCTCTACCTGGAGGATTTTGGCGCGGAGTATAAAGGTTCCGGCTCCAACGGCATCCGGGATCAGATCATGGCGCTGCGCTGGCTGAAGAACAATATCGCCCAGTTCGGCGGAGATCCTGAAAACATCACCATCATGGGGGAGTCTGCTGGCGGGGAGAGCGTCTTTGTGCTGATGGGCCTGCCGCAGGCCAGGGGGCTTTTCCATAAGGCGATTTCCGAGAGCGCGCCCCTGAATTCGTTCAGGACGAGGGAAGAGGCGGCAGAAATCACAAAACAGTTCATGAAGAAGGCCAACGTCACGGATATCGCCGGCTTGCGGAAGCTGAAGCCGGCAGAGATCATCGACGCCCAGTCCCGGCTGGGATCGGATATCGGTGTGCTCGGTGAACGCATGTGCATGCCGGTCATCGACGGGACGGTGATCCCCAAGGACCCGTTTTCAGCCATCCAGGATGGTGCGGCTGCCGGAATTGCACTGCTCAACGGCACGAATCACGACGAATACTGCTACTGGATTGACTCTTACCCCGCCCTTCAGTCCAAGCCGCTCAGCCAGTTCTTTGCGGAAACCCCTTGGGCCACGAAGGATCTCGGCGAGCGGAAGCAGGAGGTGCTGGACTTCTATACAAAACGGAACCCGACTCCCGGGCCCGATAAATCCAGCATATCCAGCACCATTGCCTTTATCACCGATCAGCAGTTCCTCACATCGCATCTCAAGGCTTCGGAAGCCCAGGCAAAGCACGCAAAGGTATGGATGTATCGCTTCGACTGGAAGTCGCAAGTGAAGAACAAGGAGTTTCTGAATGCCTGCCATGCCATCGAGGTGCCGTTTGTCCTCAATACCTTTTCCACCGCACTCGCGGACGAAATCGTCGGCCCGAACCCGCCGATGGGCCTCTCCGAGGCCATGCAGGACGCGTGGATCTCATTTGCCCGGACGGGCGACCCCAATCACAAGGGTCTGCCCAAGTGGCCGGCCTATGAGCCAGCGCACCGGGCCACGATGATTTTCAATACGAAGAGCAAAGTTGTCGATGACCCGGACCCCAAAGTGCGTCAACTTTTTAAAGACATTCCACTCTAAAAAATACTCATGAAAACACTAATATATACTCAGCAGAACCAAAAACTATGACCCAACAACAACAGCGAAGACACAAGAAGTTGGGAGCCGACACCTGCGCGGCCATGATTAGCATGATGTGCCTTATGCAGGCAGCACCTGCAAATGCGGCCGCGGGGCAGTCCGAAAGCCCTATCGTGGCCACGGCGAGCGGGAAGGTGGAAGGCATTCAAACCAAAAACGGAGTGCTCGCATTTCTGGGAATCCCCTTCGCGCAGCCGCCCGTGGGCGACCTGCGGTTTGCGCCGCCGGTGGAAGTCAAGCCATGGGAGGGCGTGCGGGATGCCACAAAGTCGGGGCCAGTGGCTCCGCAGATGGTGGATGATTTTGAGCCCGCATCCAAAGATGCCCAGGATGAGGATTGCCTGAACCTCGACATCTGGACGCCCGGGATAGATGGGCGGAAGCGCCCGGTCATCGTATATATGCACGGCGGTGCCTACGTCGGGGGCGGATCGAACGATCCCGTCTATGATGGCGCAAACATTTCCAAGCGAGGGGACATAGTTTTTGCCAGCATCAACTATCGACTCGGCATGCTGGGGTTCCTCTACCTGGAAGATTTTGGCGCGGAGTATCAGGGCACCGGCTCGAATGGCATCCGGGACCACATCCTGGCGCTGCGCTGGCTGAAGAACAATATCGCCAGGTTTGGCGGCGATCCAGAAAACATCACGATCATGGGGGAGTCTGCGGGCGCGATGAGCGTCTTGGCCCTGATGGGCCTGCCGGAGGCCAGGGGGCTTTTCCAGAAGGGGATTGCCGAGAGCGGGCCGTTCAATTGGTTCAGAACAAAAGAAGAGGCCGCGCAGCTCACGGCAGATTTTATGGAGATTTGCAAAAAGAAATACGGCATCACAGATGTTGCCGGCTTGCGGAAGCTGAAGCCCGAAGAGATCGTTGACGCACAAGTCCGGCTGGCATCCGACGTCGGCCCGCTTGCTGTCCGCATGTGCGCTCCCGTCATCGACGGGACAGTGCTCCCCAAGGAACCGTTTGCAGCCATCCAGGATGGCGCGGCGGCCGGGATCGCGCTGCTCAACGGCACGGTTCATGACGAATACTGCTACTGGATCAATTATTACCCATCCTTACAAACGCAGCCGCTCAGCCAGTTCCTTGCGAAAACCCCTTGGTTTGCGAAAAATCTCGGCGATCAAAAACCGGAAGTGGTGGAGTTTTTTAATAAACGAAACCCGACTCCCGTGCCTGAGAAATCCAGCGTACCCAGCAGCGCTGCCTTCGTGACCGCTGAGGGTTTTCTTATACCGCATATCAAGGCATCCGAGGCGCAGGCCAAGCATGCGAAGGTGTGGATGTATCGCTTCGACTGGAAGTCGCAGGTGCCGAACAAGGAGTATCTGAATGCCTGCCATGCCATCGAGGTGCCGTTTGTCCTCAATAACTTTTCCACTGCCCTCGCGGACGAAATCGTCGGCCCGAACCCGCCGATGGGCTTGTCCGATGTCATGCAGGACGCGTGGATTTCATTCGCCCGGACGGGCGACCCCAATCACAAGGGCCTGCCCGAATGGCCGGCCTACGAGCCCGCACACCGGGCCACGATGATTTTTGACACGAAGAGCAAAGTGGTCGAAGACCCGGACCCCGAAGTGCGGAAACTCTTCAAAGATATCCCACTCTAAAAACCAACCAACCGTAAATAACTCACATGAAGACACCAACATCCATACAGAAGAGACCGAAAAGCATGACGCGACGCCGCAGGCAGTTAGGATCCAACACCTGCTTAGCCATCATGAGCATTCTGTGCCTGTCGCATGCGGCATGCCTGGCGGCCGGGCAGGGCGAAAACCCTATCGTGGCCACGGCGAGCGGAAAGGTGGAAGGCTTTCGAACCAAAAATGGCGTGCTGGCGTTTCTGGGAATTCCTTTTGCGCAGCCGCCCAAGGGCGACCTGCGATTTGCGCCGCCGGTGGAAGTCAAGCCATGGGAGGGCGTGCGGGATGCCACAAAGCCCGGATTCACAGCTCCGCAGCAGCTTGATGAAACCGAACCCGCATCCAAGCTTCCCCAGGACGAGGATTGCCTGAACCTCGACATCTGGACACCCGGGGCTGATGGGCAGAAACGACCGGTCCTCGTCTATATTCACGGCGGCGCCTACAAGTTCGGAGGGTCGGGCGATGCCGCCTATGACGGCGCAAACATTTCCAAGAGCGGAGACATCGTGTTTGCGAGCATCAATTTCCGGGTCGGCATGCTGGGGTTCCTCTACCTGGATGATTTTGGCGCGGAATATCAGGGTTCCGGCTCGAATGGCATCCGGGACCATATCCTGGCCCTCCGCTGGCTGAAGAACAATATCGCCCGGTTCGGAGGTGATCCGGAAAATATCACGATCATGGGTGAGTCTGCCGGTGCGATGAGCGTCTTCACGCTGATGGGGATGCCCGAGGCGAAGGGGCTTTTCCAGAAGGCGATTGCCCAAAGCGGGCCCAGCAATTGGTGCAGGACCAAGGAAGAGGCGGCGGCCCTCACAAAACAGTTCATGGAGTTTGCGGGCGTCACTGATGTCGCCGCCTTGAGGAAGCTGACTCCGAAACAGATAATTGATGCCCAGGTAAAAGTGCAAAGCCTGAGCGGATCGAATTCCCTCCGCATATGCACACCCGTCATCGACGGGACGGTGATCTCCAAGGACCCGTCTGCAGCCATCCGTGATGGCGCGGCGGCCGGAATCGCGCTGCTCAACGGCACGAATCGTGACGAGTATTGCTACTTTATCCAGTATACTGCGGCTCTGCAATCCCTGCCGGTCAATCAATTCCTGCCGGATTGGCCTTGGATGAAGGAAAAGCTGGGTGCCAGGGAACAGGATGTTGTGCACTTCTATAATAAACGAAACCCGACCCCCGGGCCCGATAAATCCAGCGTCTCCTCCGCGACGGCCTTTGCAACCGATGCGAGTTTTTTGGCGCCGCAAATCAAAGATTCAGAGGCCCAGTCAAAGCACGCCAAGGTTTGGATGTATCGCTTCGACTGGAAGGCGCAGGTTCCGAACAAGGAGTATCTGAATGCCTGCCATGCCATCGAGGTCCCGTTTGTCCTCAATACCTTCACGAGCGAACTCGCCGACGAAATCATCGGCCCCAACCCGCCGATGGGCCTTTCCGATGCGATGCAGGACGCGTGGGTCTCGTTTGCACGGACGGGCGACCCCAATCACAAGGGCCTGCCCGAATGGCCGGCCTATGAGCCCGCGCACCGGGCTACGATGATTTTTGACACGAAGAGCCAAGTGGTCGAAGACCCGGATCCCGAAATACGCAAACTCTTCGAAGGCATTCCGCTGTAGAACAATTAGGAAAACCTCAATATGAAAACCCTGCTCCATCCGTCATATGCCCGCCCCATCGCGATGTTAAGATTGCGGCAATTCCTGGCGTTTCTCCCTCTGGCCATGGTGTTGCTGCCGGGAATGCCGGCCTCCGGTGAATCGCCCGCCCTCAAAACCACGCCTGCGGCCGCCGCGCCGAATCAACCTGCGCCTTCCAGACCGGTGCTTTTCAAGGGGGGCGAAATTGTGACGCTCGACCCCTCGCATCCGAGCGGCAAGGCCGTGCTCGTTCTCCATGGAAAGATCGAAGCATTCGACGACGAGGCGCTGAACCACCCCGCCGCGAAGGATGCGGAGTTAGTGGACCTGGCTGGCGCAACGGCCATGCCGGCATGGGTCGACGCCCATGCGCATCCGTATATGAGAACCAAGGTCAAAATGGACAGTTTGGATCTCGACGATACACACTCGATCAAGGAGGTGCTGGCACTTGTCGGCAAATGGGCCGATTCTCATCCCAAGGACGACTGGATCACCGGGCGCGGTTTCAAGGAAAAAGTTGCTCCCGTCGATACGTTCGACGCGCACCTGCTCGACGCGGTCTGCAAGGATCGCCCGGTCGTTCTCACCGGTGAGGGTGGCCACAGCGTGTGGGTCAACTCCGAGGCGCTCCGCCGCGCGGGAGTCAACAAGGATACTCCCACGCCTCAGGGGTCGGAGATTCCTCGCAGGCCGGATGGCGAACCGATCGGCAACCTGATCGAGTTCAATGCAATGGATTTGGTGCAAGACGCCATGCCGGCAAACTCTCTCGAACAGGATGTGGCCGAATTGCGCGGAGCCTTTGACGCCTTTGCAACATGCGGAATCACCTGCGTGCAGGACTGCTACATCCCTGCGGACTTCGTCCCCCGTTATCTGGAAGTCGCGAAATCGGGAGCCCTTTCCTGTCGCGTGAATCTGACCCCCCTGATCCATGCGGCCACATGGCGCGAGGATATCAAGGATGCGATCAAGGCGCGTGAGCTGGTCGAACAGGCCGCCAAGGACGGGCTCGTGGACCAGGCCGGCGACCCGTTGGTCACCGTTCGCACAGTGAAGTTTTTCGGCGATGGAGTCATCGAGATCAACTCCGCGTTCATGACGGATCCCTTCAGCAATGCAAGAGCTGGTGACGCAAACCCGCGCGGGCTTCCGCAGTGGACGCAGGAGGAACTGGACCAGGCCTTGATCGCCGCCGACAAAGCGGGATTCCAAGTGCATGTCCATGCCATAGGCGATGCCGCAGTCCACCAGACGCTCGACAGCATCGAGCAGATGGCGGCCAAGAACGGCCCGCGCGACCGCCGTCCGTGCATCGCGCACTGCCAGGTCATCCAGCCGGGCGACATCGCCCGTTTCGGCAAGATGGGAGTCATCCCCGTCGTAACTCCCTATTGGGCCGGCGACAGGGACGGGGTGCTGGACCGCCTCGGACCGGTTCGCAACGAGTGGCAGTATCCCTATGCGAGCCTCGCTAAGACCGGTGCCACGCTCGCGTTCAACTCCGATTGGCCGGTGCAAACAGCAAGCCCGCTCGCCGGGATGCCGGTCGCCATCCGCCGCATCGAGCCGGGCAAGACATTTCCGCTCGTTCCCGGCGAAGCCCTGACCCCGATGCAGGCGCTCCTGGGATATACGCAAGGGGCTGCCTATTCGGTGTTCGAAGAGTCGCGCTTAGGCATGCTCAAGAAGGGGATGCGTGGAGACATCGTGGTCCTTGCCAGGAACCCGCTCACAACACCGGTGGAGGAATGGCCGGGAATCCGATTGCTCAGCACCTGGCGCGCGGGAGTTCGAACCTATGCCGCCCCGACTGCTGCGACCGGCGGTCAGTCGCATCTCCGAAAGTTGCAGAGCACAGGGGGAACGGGCGTCCCGCCCGTTTAGAGACTGGAAATCGTATCGGAGATGCGCCCCCGGCGGCCAGGGCGACAGACCCATCGTTGACACGGCGAGCGGGAAGGCTTTCAAACCAAGAACGGGGTGCTGGCGTTTCAGGCTTTCCAAAAAATCGGCCCCTGTTTGAATCCGGGCATGATGTTTGTCCTCAGACGTCTTTTCCTCCTCTTTGTCATCGGCGTGGCCGCCTATTGTTTCTGGCCGAGATCGGGTTCGATGGCGGACTTTGATCCAGAGCGGATGTCGGAATTGCAGATCGAGGTGTGGAAGGCGGCGGCGGATAAAAAACTGCCGGCCCCGATCCTCCCCCTCTACAAGATTTACAATGGTCAATACCACCTGCCCCCGGTTTCGGCCTTGAAAATGGCCTTCGACACATCCCGCGCGCTGCGGCTTTTTCACACATCGCCGGATGCCGCGGACCAGGAAAAGGCGCTGCTGCCGCAGCAAACGGTTTTCGTGGCCCTCCAGTCCGGGACGAAATCCGGCTTCGACCCGATGGCCGCCGCGCGGATGGAATTCATGATCTGGACTCTTCGGGCCGACCGCACCAAGCGCACCCAGCTCACGACCGCCTGGTCGGAGGAGCTGGCGCTTCTCTACGGGCACACCGCCGGGGAGTGCCTGCCGGCAGCGAAACAATTTTCCATCGCGTCCAAGCTGGCGGATGAAGGCAAGTGGGCGGAGGCTCAAGCGGGCATGCTCGAGGCCTGGAAGAATCTCAAGAGCCTGACGCCTGTAGAAAAATAGTTTCCTCACCCGCGCAGGAACGGGGCGAGCTTGTCCGAGAGATCCTGCAATTTGAAGGGTTTGGAGAGGAACCCGTCCATGCCGGAGGCCTGGCATCGCTCGCGGTCGCCGGACATCACGTTCGCGGTCATCGCGAGGATCGGAACATTGCCCGATCGCGCAGCCGCCTCGATCTCACGGATCTTTTTCGTGGCCTCGATCCCGTCCATCACCGGCATCGACACATCCATGAGGATGGCGGCAAATTTTCCCGGTGCGAAGGCCTTGACCGCCTCGGCTCCGTCGGCCGAAAATTCCGCGCGGCAGCCGAGGTTCCGGAGCATGATGCCGGTAAGCGTGCGGCTGTCCGAATTGTCTTCGACGACGAGCACGAGCGCGCCGGGATGCAGCGCCGGGGTCGCGTCGCTTGGACGGCCCGGCCGGGCTCTGCTTCCGCCAGGGGAGGGAGCCGGTTCCAGCGGGAGGCGGAAGCGGAACGTGCTCCCTTTTCCCGGAGCCGACTCCACGGCGATCGATCCGCCCATGGCTTCTGCGATGCGCTTCGAGATCGCCAGGCCGAGCCCCGTGCCTTCAAACTGACGGTGCAACGTCGTTTCCGCCTGCACGAACGGCTGAAACAGCCGGCCGATCGTTTCGGAGGAAATTCCGATCCCGGTGTCCGTGACCGAGAAATCCAGGAAAGGCGGGCCTTTGCCGGAGGAGCGCGCGACGTGGAGGACGACCGATCCGCGCTCCGTGAATTTGACGGCGTTAATGAGGAGGTTGATGAGGATTTGTCGGATCCGGCGCTCGTCGCCGAAGATCTGCCCCGGAACTCCGGGGGCTGTTTCGCAGCAGAATTTGAGCCCTTTGTCGGCGGCGGCTTTGCGCGCGTCAACGGCCGATGACCCCAGGAGATCGGCGGTCGCGAAAAGCTCCCGCTTGATCTCGAGGACGCCTTTTTCGATGCTGGAGAAATCCAGGACATCGTTGACAAGCGAGAGCAGGTGCTCGCCGCTGGATGCGATCGTCTGCACGAAAAGATTTTGCTCGTCGCTGAGGGGGGTGTCGGAAAGGAGTTCGGCGAAACCCAGCACGCCGTTGAGCGGGGTGCGCAGCTCGTGGCTCATCACGGCGAGGAACTCGCTCTTCGCCAGGGTCGCCGCCTCGGCCTTGCGGGCGAGGTCCTCGGCGAGGGTATTCTTGTTTTCGAGGTGCCGGTTCAACGCCAGGAGATCCTCCTCCGCCTGCTTGCGCGCGCTGATGTCGCGGACGATGCCGACGGAGCACCACTCGCCGTTGAGCAGGACCGCCGACAAAGACAGGGACACGGCGATCTCCTGTCCGTCCTTGCGGCGTGCGGACATTTCGACCGTCTTGCCGACGGCATTTCCCCGTCCGGTGCGCTGGAACTCCGGGAATGCCGCGCGGAAGCCCTGCAGGTAGTGTTCCGGCACGAGGAGCGCGTGGAGGTCCTTCCCGACGGCTTCCTCCCTGCCGTAGCCGAAAATGGTTTCGGAGGCGGGATTCCAATAGGTGATCGACCCCCGGGAGTCCATCATGATGATGGCGTCCCTGGCGGAATCCGTGATCGCGCGCACCTGCGCCTCGCTCTCGCGCAGGGCCTGCTCCCGATCCATCCGCTCCAGCTCGCCGGACGCGCGTTCGGCCACGAGCTTGAGCGTGGCCTCGGCCAGCGGGCGGTCCGCCAGCGGGCCGCGCCCGATCGCCGCGATGAGACCGATCGGCTTTCCGTCGTGGCTCCACAGGGTCACGCCGATGTAGCTCTCCGCCCGCAGATCCCGGAGCACCTGATCGCGGGGGAAGGCCTGGCACACGGCGGCTGGGAAGCAGCAGACCTCTTTGCCCACGACATCGCCGCAGGGGGTGTCCTTGAGGGCATACGTCACGTTGTCCTCGAAATGTCCGTCGCACCAGACGGCGAGCGTCCGGGCGTTGAGCCCTTCCCCTTCGAGGCGGTCGATGCAGATGAAGTCCACGCCGAGGCTCCGGGCGAGGAAGCGGGCGAGCGCGTTGAAGAACGGCTCGTCCTTTGTCGCGCTGCCGGTCCGGGCCAGAAAGGCCATGACTTCCTCCGTCCGCTTGCGCCCGGTGATGTCGATCAGCGTGACCCGGCACACCGGTGAGCCCGCCTCGTCCTTGGCGGCGCACGCTTCCACGTGCCCCCAGAATGCCGAACCGTCGGACTTCGCCATCCGCAGGTCGAACGACTGCGGTTCCCCGGTCCCGAGCACGCGCTTCAGGTGAAGGTAGTAAACGTCCTGCTCCTCCTTCGCGATGAAGGAGGAAAAACTCTTGGTGACCAGCGTGCCGCGGGCCGCGCCGAGCAGGGTGGCGGCGGTGAGGTTGGCCTCGAGGATCAGCCCGTGTTCGCTCAGCGTGCAATAGCCGACCGGGGCCAGGTCGTAGAGGTCGAAATACCGCACCCGCGAGCCGTCCAGATCCCCCTGCACCCGGAGCAGCTCCTCGTTCTGCATCTCCAGCTCGATCTGGTGCACCCGCAGCTCGTGGAGGGCGGACCGGAGGGTTTCCGGCGACAGGCCGTCGAGGTGATCCTGCGACTGGTCGAGGGTTTCGCGGAAAAGCTTCTCGGCCCGCTGGCGAAGCGACGCCGTCATCGGGGAGCTCGGCTTGCGCTCATTCATGGGAGGTGTCGCGGCGGGACGCAGGGATTTCTGCGTGAATCTGTGAAATCTGAGGATGAAGTTCTGCCGCATCCACAGATTGCGCAGATTTTCGCAGAGAAGAATTTTTCATGGAGCCTTGGTTTCCCCTCCGACCGCGCGCTCGGTGGTGGCGATCGCATACATTTTTCCAGCCCCGTCGAGGAGGGCGGTGGAGATGATCGAGACCTCGACGGACGCGCCGGATTTGGTGAGTCGCCGGGTGCGGTAGGGCTCGAGGATTTTTGCGTGGCTGAGCTGGCGCAGCTTATCCAGCGCCCCGTCGCGCAGCTCCGGCGGGATGCGGTCGTGCACGTGCATGGCCAGGGCCTCGGCCTCGCTCCAGCCATACATGCGCACGGCCCCCTGGTTCCAGGCGAGGGTTCGGCCGTCGAGATCCTGGACGGTGATGGCATCGTGCGCGTCGCGCACGACGACCGCGAGGCGGAGCAGGTCGTTGGCTTCGCGCAGCGAGTCGCGCACCCGCACGATCTCGGTGATGTCCACGAACGAGATCACCGCGCCCTCGATGACGTTGTCGAGCGTGCGGTAGGGCTGGAGGCGCATCTTGAACCACTTTCCGCCGGTGGCCTGCACCTCGACCTCTTTGGAGGCCAGCGTGTCGAGGACGCCCTTGATATCCTCCATGAGGGTTTTGTAGCCGGCGAGGTTCGAGACGATGTGCGCGATCGGGCGGCCGATGTCGCTGAGGATGACGTTGATGATCTCGCTGGCGGCCGGGGTGAAGCGCAGGATGCGCATCTTGTGGTCCACGAAGAGGGTGGCGATGCCGGTGCCGGCCAGCAGGTTGTTCATGTCGTTGTTCGCCCGCGAGAGGTCGGTCACCTTCGCCTGCAGCTCGGTGTTGACCGTGGCCAGCTCCTCGTTCACCGACTGGAGCTCCTCCTTCGAAGTTTCGAGCTCCTCGTTCGTGGACTGCAGCTCCTCGTTCACCGACTGCATCTCCTCGTTCGAGGATTTGAGCTCCTCGGTCGAGCTCTCCAGCTCCTCGCAAGTGCTCTGGAGGTATTCCTCCTTGGCGCGCAGTTGTTGCTTGAGCAAGGCGATGCGCCCGTCCGACGCGTCGGCCGTGTCCGACGTGTCCGACGTGTCCGACGGATCGGACGGGCCGGCCGGCGCCTCCTCGAGGATGACGAGGTAGAGGGGGGGTTCGTGGGTTGCGGTGTCCGTGATCGGGCGGACGGTGAGGTTGACGGCGGTGAAGTGGCTGTTGGTCTTCACGCGCAGGCCGGTGACCTGGATAATCGATCTTGTTTCGACGGCCTTGCGCAGCGATACCGCCAGCTCCTGGCGCAGGCCCTCGCGGGACATCTTGAGGATGTTGTTGACGCCCGCCTCGCCTGTCGCCGGCTCGAGATACATCCCGCTGCGCCCGTGGAGATAGAGGATGTCGCCCTGGCTATCGACCAGCGCGGCCGCCGCGACGACCTGCTGCAGCAGCGCGTGTTCGGCCAGCTCCCGCAGCGGCATTTTCACCGGAAATGCCGACTTGCCCGCGTGCGGCCGCCGGAGGGAATCCAACGCCGGGACCGGTGGGGAAAAGATGCCCGGCTCCACACGCTTCGCACCAAAAAATTTCTCTTTCCGCTGGTAGATCTTATTTTTCCGGTCCTCCACTTTGAAGAGGTTGTCTGCCTCGCCGATTCCCTCGGACGTGCCGAGAAACAGGAACCCGCCCGGGTTGAGCGCGTAGTAGAAGAGCGGGATGAGCCGCTTCTGCAGGTCCGCGCCCAGGTAGATCATGAGGTTGCGGCAGCTGATGAGGTCGAGCCTCGAGAACGGCGGATCCTTGATGACGCTCTGCTCGGAGAAGACGAGCAGGTCGCGGATGCCCTTGTGGATGCGGTAGCTGTCGCCGCCGGGCTCGGGGGAGAAAAACCTGGCGAGGCGTTCGGGCGAGACATCGGCGGCGATGCTGGCGGGATAAACCCCGGCCCGCGCCGTGGCGATCGCGTGGCTGTCGATGTCGGTCGCGAACACCTGCACCGTGAAGCTTTGCTTGATCGCCTCCATCCGCTCCACCAGCAGGATGGCGAGCGAATACGCCTCCTCGCCGGTCGAGCAGCCGGGGGTCCAGATGCGGATCGTCCCGCCCGGGGGCTTGCCCTTGAGGATCTCGGGAATAATCCTTCCCTCCATCACCCCAAAGGCCTCGCTGTCGCGGAAAAAGTTGGTCACCCCGATGAGGAGGTCCCGGAACAGCGCCTCCACCTCGGAGGGGGTTTGCTGCAAAAACTTCACGTAGCCGTCAATCTCCGGGATCTGCTGGACGGCCATCCGGCGCTCGATCCGGCGGCTGATCGTGCTCGGCTTGTATTGGGAGAAGTCGTTGCCGGTCTGCGCGCGCAGCAGGATGTAGATCTTTTTCATCGCGCTCTCGGTCTTCGGCGCGGAGATGGAGCCGGAAGCGGGGAGCTTGCCGAACGCGTGCGCGGCGTAGGCGATGAGCTGGGCCGGCATCTCGGCCGGCGGCATCTCGAAATCCACCAGCCCGGTGCCCAGCGCGCTGCTCGGCATGCCGTCGAACTCG
>JBAWVC010000009.1:0-25700 GCA_037147455.1 Verrucomicrobiota bacterium
TGGGCTTTCACCGTCACCTTGCCGTTCAGGTCAAACGACCTGAACAGTTACGAAAAATCTTCCGCAAACAGCGGGCCCGCACAGACGAGAAGAACTAAGATGCAAGCAGTCCTGACAACACGCATGAAGTCCATAAAAACAGTCGATTGGATTTGTCGGCTGGAGTCAAGCCGCTAGCACAGCCCCAAATCCGCGCGTAAGATCGAAGCCTGGAGAAACACGTTCCGTGTTCCTCTACATTGCGCCTGGCTCCGATGGTCATGTAGCGGAATTCTGAAAGAATTTCGTTCTCGATATTCTCTCGAGGATGTCCCTGCGCTCGCAGCCTCATGGGAAGCTGTTCCCAGCTCCTTTCCCATCTCTTACGCGCGGATTTGGGACAGCAGAGGACGGTCATAAAAACAGAAATAGAATACGCGGATTGATCGGCTAAATCGGTTTTGTTATATGCCTCCTCGGCAATATTGGGCCACCCGCGTTGAGGGGATCGGTTGTCGCGGTGGATGTTGGAGGAGATGCAGGCCCGGGTGCCGGCCTGCTCTGTGCGGCTGCTTTTGATCGGCTCCTCCACATGTCAGCGACCTGCTGCATGCTTGCCGCATATTTCGGATATTGCGCAGTGATCATTTCACATTGAGCGATAGCAGTCTCAATCTCGGAAAGTTTGTAGGTGCGCGCCGCATCTGGAAGGGGAATGTCGGAAACGACTCCGGAAGCGGCGATCTGCATCCTATTGCCGCCTTTCACAGTAACAAAGACAAGATGGGCGGTTGGAGTGGAAATCGTCTCATATTGAACCGCGGAGACGTAGGACGCTCCGGGTGACGT
Organism: Verrucomicrobiota bacterium; assembly: GCA_037147455.1. GTDB lineage: Bacteria > Verrucomicrobiota > Verrucomicrobiia > Chthoniobacterales > Terrimicrobiaceae > QYQL01. Next base: position 829 of record JBAWVC010000009.1, read on the forward strand.
ATAAAAAAGGATCCCCCCGGCAAGCCCCTCGCCTGTCAGCGCAATGAAGAAAACAAGCGTCAGGAACGCGCGCATCTTATCGTGCGGATGTGGCGGACGTGCCATAGTAATCTTTTTCCAGTTTGCTCAGATTGCTCCGCGCCGTGACGTTTCCCTGGCCCGCGGATTTTCGATACCATCTGGCAGCCTGCTCAATGTCTTGTGATACCCCCTCGCCGTTTTGATACATCCACCCCAGATTGTTTTGCGCGTCCTGGCAGCCTTGGTCTGCGGATTTCTGATACCATTTCACTGCCTCGGCAGGTTGTTTTTTCACCCCGATCCCGGCGGCATACATCACCCCCAGGTCAAATTGAGCGATGGCATGGCCCTGTTCGGCGGCTTTGCGATACCATCTGACGGCTTCGGCCGTGTCTTTCCTTACCCCTGCCCCGTTGTCATACGCCCAGGCGAGATTGATTTGGGCGGTGGCGTTCTCCTGTTCGGCAGCTTTGCGATACCACCCTGCCGCCTCGGAAGCGTCTTTCGGGATGCCATCGCCGCTTTCGAGCATTATGCCTAAATTGCACTGCGCGTCCGCATATCCCTGTTCGGCAGATTTCTGATACCATCCAGCCGCCTCGGTTGCGCTTTTTTCGACACTCCAGCCCATGTGGTGCATCTTCCCCATGAGAAACTGGGCTGCGGGATCGCCGTTTTCGGCCGCCGCCTTGATCTCCACTTCTTTTCCTGAAACGAACCGCGCGGTGCGATCTCCGCTGGCGGCAGCGTCCCTGATCTGCCGGGCGAAGTCCACGGCATCCTCGGTCTCCCCCTTCGGGAGCGACGAAGGCGGATTATTGGCTGATTCCGCCTGCTGCTTTTTCATGCGCTCGATACGCTCCTTTTCCTCCTTCACCTTTTTCTGCGCCAGCTCCAGCGACTTGCGCTTCGCATCCAGATCCGCCTCGCCCGCGAGCCGATCCCCTTCCTACTTCGCCTTGGCGGCATCCGCCTCCGCCCGCTTGAGCATCTCCTCCAACCGGGCAGCTTCCGCTTTCATGGCCTCCAGCTTTTCGGTTCTTTCCTTTTCCGACTGGAGCTTCTCCTTGACCCCCTGCGCCTGGTTGAGGGAGGTAAAAACATCCGCAGAGATGCAGAGCCGGAATCCCGCGTCCGGACGCCGGGCCGGCTTGCCGTCCTTACCTGACCGTGGTTGTTCGGTCCTTGCAGAGGAGCGGACCTCGGATCTCTCCGAGGTGTAGCTCCCACCCTTGAGCAGAAACCCTCCCACCATTCCTCCCACCGAGTAGCTCCCCTCGACGAACTCCCGCACGTTGCCCAGCATGTCGTGCAGGCCGAGAGAATTGGGTGGGAATGCCGACACCTCCCGCGCCCGCCCCCCGCTTCCCGGAGTCGAGAACATCTCATGCCTTTCAATGTCGCCTTTGTAGGGATCGTTTTCCCCGTAATCCGGACCCGCGCCGCCACGCGCCGCGTATTCCCATTCGGCTTCGGTGGGCAAACGGATCACGCCCGGCGACCCGTCTTCCGTGCGGGGGAACGAAGGAAACTGCCCCGTCTTGATGGTGAGATCCTCAATAACTCCTTGGATTTCACGCTGGGTTTTCCCAGTGGCAGGCAGTTGAGACTTCTTGCCTTGCCCGGTCAAGATCGCCCACTGCGCCTCGGTGACCTCGGTTTTTCCGAGGTAGTAGCCGAACCCTTTGCCCGGCAGAGTAAACGGCCCCCAAATCGTCTCGATCCTTACCGACTCCTTCTCATGCGCCCCGCTTTGGTCGCCGATCTGGACCATTGCTCTTCCGTCCTTGCCTTCCACCGGCACCCAGACAAAATCCATCTTCACCCCGCCGCCGAGATCCAGAGAGATCTCGTCGGCGAGTAGAAATCCTAAGGAGACAAAAGACGCCAGGGCAACAATGGTGGACCGACGCAAGAGTTTCTTCACGCGGATCCCTCCCGGAGGGCCTCGGAGAGATCGGTGCCAAGAATGCGCATGGAGGCCAAGAGGGACGAGAGGAGAGCGAGCGCGATGAGAAGGAAGAAGATGGCGGTCACGGGACCGGAGGGGAGGCTGGTCAGGCGCTCACCCGCGTGAAGCTGATCTTGGAACACATGGCCCAGGACTGCAGAAGCAACGGCGTAGATCCCGACGGCCATCGCAAAGCCGATCGCGGTCAGGAGCACGCCCTGCCACGCGGGAAACTGGACGATCTCCCTGCGCCGGAGGCCCAGGAGCCGGAGGACTGCCAGCTCGTAGCTTTTGCGCTCCGCCGAGGCATAGAGGCTGGCGGCGAGGGTTGCTACCGCGCCGGCGATGCCGACCCCTGCGATGAACCAGAAAAACCGTGAGAGCTGGCTGTCGAGCGTGCGGACATCGTTGATTCGCTCGCCTTCGTGGAAGACGGGGATTTCCTTCGATTCGAGAAACCGTCGGAGGTCGTCCACCTGGTCGATGGATTTCGCGAAGAGGCGGAACCCGGAATACCCGCGGCGGACGACGATAAACTCGCCGGTTTTCGGATCGCGTTCGACCTGACGGGAGATGGCCTGGCGGAGAATGCCGGCTTTATCGGGAGGCATGAGCACTGGGCCTTCGGCCGGGGTGCCGGAAACGCCGACAACCGGGACGGCCAGGTCTCCGCCGAGCCCAGCGAGGACGATCGAATCACCTTTTCCGGCGGGTTTGCCTTTTCCCGGAAAGATCACCGGGGTTCCGCGTTGATCGGCATCCGGCGGTTGAATCACGGGAGTGAGGGACGCCGTTTCGTCGACAGCCACCGGAATACTTTTAACGGACGCCGGGAAGACGCGCCCGTCGGCGGCGTGGATTTTTACCGGAATCGAGTCCACCCACGGGACAATCTGGATTCCGCTGCCGCGGAGCTTCTCCTTGAGAGCATCAAAATTTTCGTTGCGCACGGTTGATCCCGCCGGGCGGAGCAGCCAGACCCCGGCGTCCACCTTGAACCCCGCAACGTTCTCCACCTTGGAAAGGTCGAGCTTTTCCAGATGGACGAACCCGGTGTCTGTGACAGCCTTCCTCTCATAGGCGGGATCAAGCCCCTCCGGCCCCGCCACCAGCAGCGCTCCGTCAAACTCCGGATGGGCCAGCGGACGGGTCCCCGCCCACCCGTATTCCGGGACCGACTGGCCGTCGAGGTATTGCTCGACCGCCTCTACAACCGGCAGCAGGACATAGGCGATTTTTCCTCCGCCGGCCCGCAGGTCAAGAACCCCGGCGACTTTGAGCTGTAGCGAAGCGGACTGGAATTCCCTGTTCACCCGACGGTTGGTTCGGATTTCGACCATATCGCCTTTTTGGACGTTCAACTCCTCGGCCGATGCAGCCGTGAGCACACATTCGTTTTCTTTGGGAACAGCGGATCCATTTTCCGTGACGAGGGCGTCCGCGCGTCCTGTCGGGCTGAGGTCGAGCTTTGCGGCGGCGCCCGTGGCAACATTCACGGCTTCGACCGTCGAGGAAATGCCGCGCGTGAGCGGGGTCACAAACGCGACGTCCGGACGGCGCTTGATATCGGCAAACCAAGCCACATCGTAGATCCGGGTAATCTTCGGGCGGATTTCGCGGTTGCGCGGATCCTGCACGAGCCGGTGGCGCAGGATCTCCACGGCCCCGCTCTTCAGCCCGAAAAGGATCATCAGCGGGGCAAGGACAGCGGCGATGGCCAGCGAGATGCAAAGGCTCAGGAGCCACTCGTCCCGGAGATCGGCCACGGCAAGTCGCAGGATCGGGAACGGGCGCAAGCTGCCATGGAGAGAGTGGCGGGACATCAGGCGACCTTTCTTAAAATCGAACGGAGATCCCCGTCGCCGCGTTGGGCAAGCTCGAAGGAGTAGGTCGCATCGGCAATGCCAGTGACCAAAGACTCGTCGTGCGTGACAATCAAGACCGCGATATCCTGCTCGCGGGCGCATTGCAGGAGAAGATCCCGGATCTTTGCCGCCGTAAATTTATCCACCGAACCCGTGGGCTCGTCCGCGAGGATGATCTCCGGGTTCTGCGCCACGGCACGGGCGATCGCGGCGCGCTGGCGCTGCCCGCCGGATAGCTGGGACGGCTTTTTTTTGAGATGGTCCTCGAGGCCGAGGCGGAAAACCAACTCCTCCGTCTTTTCGGGATCCGTGGCGGTTTTTGGGTTGAGCATCCGGGCGAGCAGGATGTTCCCGGCCACGCTCAGGAATGGCATGAGCCCGCCGCTCTGAAGGATATACCCGAGGTGCTGCCGCCGAATCTGCGCCAGATCCCTGGCGCTTTTCCCGGCGATTTCAAAGCTCTCGCCATACCGGCTGACCAGGTTGAACGTGTCCGCCGAAGACGGGGAAAGAACGAGCCCGAGGATGTCGAGGAGCGTGGATTTTCCGCATCCGCTCTGCCCGACGATCGCAGTAAATGACCCGCGTGGAATATGGAACTCCGGGATCGTCAGGCTGAACGAGGCCCCGCCTTTGGATCTCTCAACCGTGACGTTTTTTAGCTGATAGACCCATTCCATGGATGCTTTTAGCTAAGTATCGCTCAGATGAAGACGACCATCATGGCAACTGCTCCAGAGGGATAGGTGCCACCTTCTGGTCCTCGGAATCATCCGGGTTGAATGCCTGCCAAAGGCTGGCGTCCTTGAGCGTCTCCTCGTAGAACTTCCTTTTCGCCTGGACTGTCTCAAGCATCTCCGACTGCGAGTCCACGGACATCGAGTTCCATGTGGCCGGGTCCATGAGCATCAGCCGGCTCTTGTAGGGGAGGCCGGAAAGGAAGTCGGGAAGAAGGCCGGTGGCGGCGAGGTTCCGGGCATTTCGAATCTGGTCGGGCGAGGAGACCGCCGATGCTGCGGCGGACTGCAGCGCCTCAAAAAAGTTTTGTCCGGTGACCTGCCCGCGAACGCCGGCGGTGACGATGTTGTCGAGAACCTTCGCCAAGGCATCCAGCTCGTTCTTTTGCAGCATCACTTTCACGTCCATGGGCTGCATGGCCGGATCCTTGAGATCCCGGTCAACAACCCAAGCTTCGACATCGCCTGAAGGAGGCATCGCGGTATCTTTCTGGCGGGCCAGCCAATCGACAAATGCACCGGAAAACATGTTTTTCGCCATTCTGGCACCAGTTTCCTCAGGGGTTTCACCGCTGGCGGGTGCGGAAGTTGGGGCAGTCGGGGTGAATGTGCCTTTGTGCACGGCGCTGATCTGGGAGCTCAGAATATTAGCCAGCGATCCCATTTTCGCAGAAAAACTAGACATCCCCCCCCGCTCTTGGATCAGGTTATAATTTTCCAGGCCGTCTCTATTTTTGGCCAGCTTGCGAAACTGGGGATCGGCAACCTGCCGATCCGGCGAGGCCAGCGGACTCGCCCTCTCAATATAAAAGCTGGCGAAATAGATGTTTTGCTGGTCAGCCATGGCACGCAGCTCGCTTTCGCCCATCTTGCTGCTGTTCTTGGCCTGGCCGGGAGGGTGAGCGGAGGCGTCGCCCACAAGGATCACGACGCGGATGGAGTTCGGCCTCCACTTCGTTTCGGTCATCGCCGCCTTGACCCCTCCAAAGACGTCCTCCGCGTAGTCGCCCGCAGAGTTTGACGAAACCTCGACGCCAGAAAGCGTCTGGAGGAACTGACCGGCCGGCTGGAGTGTGGGCGTGAAATTTTTCACCGGGGAGCCGCCGAAATCCTGATCCGGCGCGCTATCGCGGTATCCCCAGAAACCGAGGTTCATGGCGGAATTTGTGTCCGGATCAGAGGAGAGTTTTGAAACAAGCCCCCTGATGGCCTGCATGGTTCCGTCCACCAAAGGCTTCATGCTCGAAGTGCAGTCCATGACAAACACAACGTCCAGAAGCGCGGTTTTTGCGGCGGCAGAGGTAGTGGCCGGTTGAACAGAGGCTGCAAGGCTCTGGTTTTTGCGATCCTTCGTGGCTGCAGCCACCTTGAGTAGGCGCCCATCGCGTCCGTCAATCTGGACCGCTTCATAATCCGTAATCGGAAGCATGTAAAACGTTGTGCGACTATCGGTCGCGCGGTTCGGTTCCATGGCCGCGATCGGAAACGGATCTGGAATATTCTTCGATGTGATTTGGGAAAAGAGAGCCTCTGCTTCGGTGCCACGAGCGGGAGATTTCTCGAGGGCAATGCGCTTCAGATCGTCTTTTTCCTTAAAAAACATGACCGGCATCCTGTTTGCCGGATGGGTGAATTCCATGACGAGGTTCTGCTTCCAAAGGATCGCATCCTTTTCTTTGATCCACCCGAACGCGCCGCCGCTTTTCGTCTTTCCAACCTGATACCAGCCGGGCTGCTGGTTATAGACATAATACACGGTGAAGGCGGGGATGTTCGACTGCACGACAGCGGCGGAATCCGAGGCGTCGGCAAGAATCGAACTGAACGGCCTCGTGATAATTTTTAGCGGGATGCTCGTTCCGCTTTTCTTCTGGGCTTGGTCAGGGGTGGCACCTGGAACGGAGGCCGGCGTGGGCGATACGGCCGGGGGTGCGCCTTGGGGCGACGGGGATACTGCCGGAGTCGCGCCGGGCGATGCTCCTGAAGAAGGGGTCGGTTGGGGAGAGGATCGCTTGCCGGCCATCTGGGAAAATTGCGAGGCGATCTTCGACGGGCTTTCCTTATATTTTGCAGCCAGAGCCGCGAAGGCGGCGCGGCGGTCCCGGTTCTCCGCCTGGACAAGATCCTGCGTCGCCTGGTCGGCGTTCGCGGAGGATTCCAGCAACCCTTGGGAGGTCTCCTTTGCCGTTCCGCCGCTGATCGCAGATTCGATGGCAGCCTGCCGTTCTGCGACGCGCTTGGAGATGTCGGCCAGAGAATCCGCAGCCCGGAGCGCCAGCGGAAAAGCCAGGAGGCATACGACAATAAATGCGATGCCCGAATGTGAACGGCGGACTGCAGCGACAAGTTCTTTCATCGTGGTCTGGATGCTTTGGCGGCAAAAATTGTTTCGACGTTTTTCTTACCCACAGCATTTTCCTTCGCGATGAGAGCAAAAGCTTTTCCCCTCTCGTAGTTTTCCTCCTCGACGATCCGGCGGTCCTGAATATCGAGATAGATGCCCTGCTCGGAGCGCAGGTAACCCCTTCCGTTCTCCGTGATTTTCCGGGCCTCTTTCAGCCCCTGCACGACACTCGCCCTCGCGCGGATCGAGGAGGCGACGGAATCAAGAGACCGGTTGTCGGGCTTGCCGCAGGAGCAAAGGAAAAATGCGGCAATGAGCAGCAATGCATTACCCGCAGTCAATATTCCATGTCCCATGAATTCAAGGCGCGCCATTTGCCTCCAATTTAGGAAAAAGCGTTTCCCTGAGCGTCAACAGAAACGGTGCAGATCTCGACAAGATTCCAGATCCAAACCCCCAAAAGCGGAACAATCAACCAGCCCGTGAGAATGGTGATCAACAACTGGGCAATTCCTTTTCCAGAATATCCCGAATAGAAATTATGAATGCCAAGCGTCCCAAGGAAAATACCCAGCACGACATAAGCTGTCCTGCTTTTTCCGGATGAGCCGGAAGCAACAAACTTACCCGCTACGGGAACTCCGCACTTTACACAGACAACAGCTTTGTCCGACATCTCAGAAGCACAGTTGGAACAGAACATACAGGATAATTTAGTTTTAATGAATGAAACCACTCGGGGAAAATCTTCCCGCTCAAGGCGAGAGCCACGGCCAGATCTTCTTCAACTCCGATGCGATCGCTTTTTCTTTTTTGACAGGAGTCGTTCCAGAGCTGAGAAAAAACGCAACGATCAGCACTAAAGCAACAGCCGGCACCGCGATGAGAGCCGGTTTGGGGATTTTCCCCAAGAAACCACCGCCACTATTGGCAACCTCGACCAGCTCTTCACGGCACTTCAACCTCTTTGAGGGGCATTCCGTATGCTCCTTGGAATGGCACTGGAAGCGGTCGTCATCGTCGAAATGGATCAGCTCCTCTTTGTCCGCTAGCGGGCAGACTCCGAAATTCTGACATTTGTAATGCTTGGTCGTGGTCATACAGAACGGCTGGCGACAAGGGTTTTTGCCTGATCAATCGCCCTCATGAGCCTTTGGCGCTCAGGGTCGGCGGGATTCGGAAAATCGGAAAGCGCTTTTGTGGAGCATTCCTGAAGATGGCCCTCAAGCTGCTTTTTCAGCTGGAGCCCTGAGTCCGGGCTCTTGAGACGATCAGCGAGCAGGATCTCCATCTTGTTGACGAACTTTCCATCGCAGCTTTCGAGGAGTTCCTTGTCCGTCATCCCAAGCGGAACCGGCGCCTCATGCGGCTTGAATTCGTCGTAGTAGTTCCATCCGATGTCTTCCCCGGTCGCAGGGTGGTTGAGGCGCCGGATCAGGCCCATGGATTTCAAAAGAATCGTCAGGGGCAGCGCCTTCTCCCGGATTTGAGACCCGGAGAGGGCGAAGAGGTCGGGGAAGTTGTTGCCGTCTCCCTCCGTGAAAAGCTCCAGGCGCGCCCGCGCATCCCGCGCCGGATCGCCGCTGCCGACCCTGGCCGCGAATTTCGACTTCAAAAAACTAACATGGGAAGCATAGCGCAACGGGAACAGGTTTGTAAGGCCCAGTATCGTCAGGACGTTCGGATGGCTGCCGCTGACGATCTGGACGCCGGCTTTCGCCTCCTTAAAGAGAGCCTTCAACTGGTCGTAAAACTCGGGTTCTCCCCTCGCTGCTGCGGGCATGATGATGCTGATATTATTGAGGCGCGACCCCTTGCAGCACCCGGGGCTGTCCATGTTCTCCTGGGTTTTGTCAAACTGGAGAAACAGCCCGGACTCGCCCATCACCTTGATGACAAAGTTCCTGAGATCCATCGGATCAGGGAATCGGGCTGAGAGCCCCTTCACGATGTTCTGTCCGAGGATCGGCAATGCGGAGCTGTCCGAAGCCACCAGGCCGTTGTGCCTCACCTCGACGATTTCATCCGCGACCGCCTCCATGGAGTCGAACATTTTCGGGAGGGGATAATCGTTGTCGAACGAGAAGAAGCCCGCCCGCTTATCCAGCTTGTTGCAAATGCTCCTGCGGAAGAGTTCGGTATCCTCGCGCTGGAGGTTTCTGTCCCGGACCAGGCGCGCGGTGAAGTCCCGGACGCGCTTGGGATCATAAATCTTGATCACCTCGGCCGCGATATCTTCTTTCTCGTCTGTGCGGCAGCGGTTCGCGATGCGTTCATCAAGGCCCTGAAAGGGGTTGGCGACCTGGCGGGATATGTCTCCATCCACAACCTGGATGAGGCGGGACACGATGTTCGCGACGCTTGTTTTGAGCCGCGCGATCTCCTCGATGACAAAGTTGCTGAGCTTCTTGGCGTATGTCCAGGCATGGACGCGCGTTTTCGCGGAATACAACTTTTTGTAGAGCAAGGTCTGGGCGTCGAGGAGCTCCTTGCGCTTGCCCATGAGGTCGCTGAGCGGGCCAACCTTGAACCACTCGCGGTTGTTTTGCTCGATGGCGTTGACCAGGCGGCTCCGCTCGTCGGTCTCGCCCGCCTTTCTTTTGAAATCCACAATCCGCTCGTCGCAGCCCGTCCGGAACTCGTTGAGCAATTTGACGATTTCCTCAAGCTTGCGCGACAGATCATGCGCGGAGCTTTTCCCCTCGCGCCATTCGGAAAAGAGGTCAGCCTCGATGAGATGGCAAATCTCCCTTGCCTGGTCTTTGGCGTCCGCCTCCTTGGTCGCATAAAACTTTTTGACCCCATATCCGCGGAACGTGTTCTCGTAAAATTCCGTGCATTTTGACGAAAGGCCGGAGAGCCAGAGCCTGTGGTCGGGTTCTTTTTCCCGGGCCGCGAGCTGGAGTTTATCGACGACATCCCACTCCTGGTCCAACGACTTCCACGAGTCCTCGTGCTTGAGGATTGCGGACGAAAGCGTCAGGTGATCGCCGGAGATTTTCCAGCGGTTGAGGGCTTCCGCGCTGCGCACCATTTCGACAACGTTCTCGTTCCGCGGCTCCTGCGTGTAGCCGAAGTTGTCGGACCAGTTGTTGTAGAGGCTCTGAAGGGCCATCTGGCGCGCAAAGCAGTAGCACATGTATTCCCGGATCTCCTCTTCAGGAATGACAAGGCGCTTGATTCCGAAGGTGAGAAACCGGCGGCTCCGCAGGAGCGAGGAACCCGGTTCGTCGCTGGCCCTTTCTGGATGGTTGTCTCCGGTTTGCGGATCTCCGTTCTCGCACTCCTCAAATTTTTTCAGCGTGCCGACCGCCCAGTCGTTGTCATCAACAACAACGATTTTTTGGAAGAGGAAATTTGCGACCACCGAATGGAGCTGGTAATCGGCAACGCCGACCATTTTGTTGTTTTCATTGACATTGGAAAACACGTAACAGCCGTCGAAGGCGGGAACCGGGTTGATGCCGATGGTGGCAAAATCGATTCTCTGGCCGTTCCCTGCGATGTCGTAGGGCTTGTAGGCTCCCACGCTCATGGCGCTCAGCTCCATGAGAGCCGCATAGCCATTTGCATGGTAGTTCGCCCTGGCCCAACTCGGGTCCGGGTTGGCCTCGGGAAGCATGAGATACAGGACGATGAGATGGGTGCCCGCGTAGGGATACTGCTTTCGGATTTGAGCGACGGTGTCCACGACTGTCCCGCTGCCGGTTCCGCCGGCCAGGCCTGCGCAGATGTGAAACACACACCGGGCATCTCCTTTTGAGGTCAGCTCGGAAACCTGGATTTGCAACCTGGAGTTGAAGGAGTCCGGCGCATTTGTTCCGTTGCTCGATGCGAAAAGAAACCGTCCCAGCCGCCGCTTTTGCCCCCCTTGGGCATCGCTGACCTGGCCGTCGAGGATCGCGTTCCAGGATTCCTTGCTGCCGATCCATGGCTTGATGCCGGGATAGGAGTTAACATTATCAATGACGCTTCGAAGGTTGCCAGCTCCGATGAGAACCTGGCTTGCGCTGCCTAGTTGCAACGTCCCGCCGGGGATTTTCCATGTCGAATCTTCCGGCCCCATCAATTCCGGGTTGCTGTCCACATAGATATAGCCAAGCTTGACCGCGTGCTCCGTCTTCCCTGTGATCTTCCCGTTTTCATCCCGGGTATATGCAACGGGGTTTTTATCGCGGAATTCCTCGTAAATCGTGCGGCGGAGGGAGCGGATGATCCGACCTCCCGTGCCACCGAGTCCGATAATGATGTGGTTGGGGATCGGTGTTTTCGATTCTTCGCTCATAGAATTAATTGTAAATTATGCGTTGACGTAGTGGACCTTGATATCTGAGTAGGCGCCGATGGAAATCGCCAGCAGCGTCAGGATGAAGAGAATGGCGAAAAGCCCCCCCAATATCAGCCGGGAGTAAAACACAACCTTCGGGGTTTGGATCTCCAGCCCTGATTTCACATGGTTGATGGCTATCCGGATCGCATTCTCGTGCGGATACGTGCCCCCTGGGTTTGCTCCGAAGTAGGATTTGACATCGGTGAGGACGACAGATTCCGGGATCTCGTTGTCGGCAAGGAGAATCATCGAGAGAACCGGGTGGGTGGTTTTGAAATTGTCCGTCGCGCTTTTTACAGAAACAGACGCGACAGTTTCCTGACTAGCCGGGAGGTTGATCGGGATGCGGTTCCCTCCGTCCCGGGGATCTGGATGCCCCGCAAAATTTTCTTTTCCGGCCGCCTTCACCGCATCGTAGCAGTGGGCAAATGTCTCACCGCGCCAACCTTCGTCCGCCTTCAACTGCTCTCCCCAGGTGTCGAGAATGATTTCCGCAACGGCCTGGGTATATTTCATTGAGGAGCCCATCACCACGGCGCAAAAGACAAGAATCGCAGACAGCGCACACAAAAGATGGTGCCAGCCGGTGAGGGAGTATTTCGTGTTCCAGAGCTTTGCGAAAACAGAGCAAACCCACCACGTCAGCCCGCCGAGGACGATTCCTCCAACGAGCGAGGCAATGAACCAGTTTAGATTCAGTGAAGCAAAAGTGAAAATGCAGGCTTTGAGAATGTCTATTGTGTCGATGATCAAGAGTTCCATATAACGAGCAAAAGCGGCCGGTTGATATTTGCAGCTGGCGATCACCATGGGGAAAACACGCATTAAGATCAAGCCAATTCGCGGCCGACATTGGAAACGGGCGATCTCGACAAAAGCGCATACTGCCGGGTTATCTCGGCGCGAATGCCCGCCAGATGTGGACGAACAGACTTTTCGAGTGCCAGGGGTGCTTTTCACAATTTCTCCGGGTGAATTTCTTCGCAAGTCGGAAAAAAACGTTCACTCTGAAAGCGTGTTGACCGGGGGCCATTCCAAACAATCGTCGAAAGACATCGCGATCTCGGTCGTGGCGTGGGCGGCAGCCGCCCTGCTTTTTGGAAGATCCCTCCGGTGGATCGCCGGCACGGCGCTCGCCCGCGAGCAGATCGCCCACGCGGCGGTCGTCCTGATCTTCGGTTTAGTTTTTCTTCTTCGCGAAAGACCGGCCGCCTACACGCTGGCGATGGGCTTCGGGCGCCGCGCGTCGGGATTTTATGCCGGGGCGTGCCTCGGGGCCGTCCTGGCCGCGCTCTTCCACCAACCGCTGCTCATGCTCTGCGCGCTGGGGTTCCTGGCGGGGGCCGTCCTGCTCTTTGTCTTCGGGGATTCGGTTTTCCGTCCGGCGCTCGGATTCGGGCTGGCGTTCACGGGCTTCACGTTATTGTCGGTTCTTTTCCCCTTCGCCGACTGGCCGCTGCGCCTGCTCGCGGGGAAGACAGCCACTTGGTTTTTCGGCCTGTTCGGAGATCCTGTTCAGCTCGGCCTCGCGTCGGATCCGCCGCGCCTCGTCCTGATCAGCGGCGGCAGACCGTTTGAAGTGGCGATGGAGTGCAATGGGTTCGGGATCATCAGCGGATGCGTCCTGCTCGCCCTGCTCCTGGTTTTCAGCCGGCGCCTGCGGGTCGTGGACAAGTTGATCACTCTCGCTCTGGCCCCACTGCTCGGCCTGTTCTCAAATGCGGCCAGGATCTTCCTGATCGTGCTGCTGGCGCCGGCGGCTGGGAGCAACTACCGGCTCATGCACGAGGCGGTTGGCATCGCCCTGTTTTTCGGAACCCTCGCCGCGCTGTGGTGGCTGGTTGCCGGCCTGCCGGAACGGCATCGCAGAAACTTCCCCGGCCCTCAGAGGAAATCCGACATCTCGTAGAGCGCCGGATCTCTCACCGGACGCCTGAGGGAATGCCGCGACGCAGCCTCCATCTCCAGTTTTTCCTCACCGGGCATATCCATTCCCTCGAACGCATCCCCGAACTCCTCCTCGAGCTTCTCGGGATCCTCGCCCGCTTCCATCCGCCGGATCATCTGCTCCATTTCCTTCGGCATCGGCTGGCCGGTGGCCTCGGTCATCTTCCTCATCATGCGGCCGAGGGCTTTCGGGTCTGGGTTGCTCTCGTCAATCCCAGCCATCTCGCTCTGCATCTCGGCCATCACGCGCTCCATTCTGGGGTCTGCCGCATCGGCCGGAGAATCGTTCTTCTCCACCGCCCTCCCGGTGACGGCAAACCGCGACACCATCCGCTCCATCCGGGCTCCCGGCTTGTCCGGGCAACGGGGGACTTTGTCGCGCTGCGCGAGGCTGCGCGCAAAAAACGAGTAAACCTTGTTCGTGTCGGGCGAGAAAAATTCGTAGATCGGCATGGCGAATGGGATTTTGGAGGAAAACGGGCTGCCCGTCAAATCAGCGCGGGGCCATCGGGTGGATCATGTCGGGAAGCACGGCCTTCTCCGAAACTTCCACCTCGCGCTCCATGCCCAGCAACTCCAAAAGAACCGTCACCCGCGCGCGGGCTGGCATCACGCTGGTGACGATGGCACGGATCCCTTGAAACGGCCCCTCGACCACCTGGACCTCCTCCCCGATTGCCAAACTCACGGGAATGTCCACCGTCTCTTCGTCGGCCACCGATGCCCGCAGCTCGCCGATAATGGCATCGGGCACAATCGCCGGAATCCCCCCGAAAGATACGATTGTGGAGACGCCGTTGGTCGTCCCCACGATCCGGTATTGCTCGTCGTAGCAAAACCGCGCGAACAGGTAGCCTGGAAACATGGCTTCCACCACCCTCACGCGTCCGCTTTTCCGGGCCCGTTCGAACCGGAGCAGCGGGCAGAACACCTCGACCCCGACCTCGTTGGCCAAGGCGACCCGGGCGGCCCGCTCCTGGCGCGGACGAGCCTTCACACAATACCAATGCACATTTTCCATGGCCATCAAAAGGGGGGCGCATTTTGCCCGGTCCCCGCCGGATGACAAGCCTTCAACTTCCCGCCAAGAATCTCCCCGACGCGCTCGACCGGAAGGCCGATGACGTTGGTCACAGAGCCATCGATATTTTTGATGATGCGGCCGTTGTCGCCCTGCGCGGCATACGCGCCGGCCTTGTCCAGCGGGTGGATCGAGTCGAGGTAGCACCGGATCTCGTCATCGGCCAGCGCGTGAAACGTGACCAGCGAGGACTCGGCGAATGTTGTAAGTTCCCCGCCGGGAAAATAAATAACCACCCCGGTGACGACCTCGTGGGTTTGGCCCGCGAGGTCCTTCAGCATCCGAAACGCGTCTTCCATGTCCGACGGTTTTCCGAAAAACCGTCCGCCTCTCCACACGACGGTGTCGGCGGCGATGACGATGTGATCCGGGGAATTTCCGGCAACGAGACCGGCCTTGCGGGCTGCATTTTCCATGGCGAGGTCCGCGGGCAGGAACGAATGGTCCTCGATTTCCTCGGCCCCGGAGACGACGCATGTGACATCGTATCCGGCCTCCTCCAGCAACTGTTTGCGGCGCGGAGACGCCGATGCCAGGATGATCTTCAAGCGGTATTTTATCCGCCCCCGGCGGCGCGCCGGATGCCGTCCAGCCGCTTCTGCATCGTGTGCGAGGAGCCCGGGCGGTGGCGGATATTCGAGACGACTCCCCAGACGACCGGCACGAGCGTCGCGACCCCGGCGCTCAGAAGGCCGATCGCCAGCCCGCGCCGCGCGTTGCGCCCGATGCGGTCGGCGACAAGAATCCCGACGCCCAAACCAACGGCAACCTGCGAGAATGCGACGACCCCGGAAACCGGGAGGTTTTCTCCGAACTTGTCCAACGACAATTGTGACATGGTGATTGAACCTAGGAGGACGGTGTGAGATTTTCAACAGCAAATGAACCGCGCATTAGGAATTGATCTCGGGGATGCCCGGGTGGGGGTCGCCACCAGCGACGATCTTGGAATGCTGGCGCACCCGATGGAGACGATCCAGGTCAAGGCTGGGCGGGTGGTGCAGCGAATATTGGAAATCGCCGCGCAGAAGGGCACGCAAACGATCGTCGTGGGGATGCCGCGAAATATGGACGGATCGTTCGGCCCCGCCGCGCAGAAGGCCCGCGACTTCATCGAGGCGCTGAAATTGGAAACCACCTGCCGGGTCGTGCCGTGGGACGAGCGGCTGACCACCGTCTCCGCCCAGAGGTCGCTTCACGAGGCCGGAAAAAATGCGCGGGCCCAGAAGGCCATGATCGACCAGGTCGCCGCGCAGATCCTGCTCCAGAGCTGGCTGGATTCCCAGGCATGAGGCTGCGGCTGACCGTTGCCTACGACGGGACGCCATTTTCCGGATGGCAGAGCCAGGCGCACGGAAAATCCGTGCAGGACGCCTTGGAGTCGGCCTTCCGGTTGCTTTGCGGCGAACGCATCGTCGTCCATGGTGCCGGACGCACAGATTCCGGCGTCCATGCCGAAGGACAGTCAGCGCATGTGGACGTTCCCGATGAACGACTGCCGATCAGCGCCTGGCTGCCGGCCATCAATGCGCACGTCCCGCCGGGCGTCCGCGTGATGGGTTTGAAAAAGGCCTCGCCGGATTTTCACGCGAGGTTCTCCGCACGCGGAAAGATTTACCGCTACACGATCTGGAACGGCCCCGTGATGCCGCCGCTCCTGATCAACCGGGCGTGGCATGTGCCGGGGAAACTGGACGAGCCCCTCCTCAGGTCGGCGTGCAAATCTTTGACCGGGCGCCACGACTTTGCCGCGTTCTGCGCCCGCGGGTCCAAGGCCCCGGAACCGACGACGAGAACGGTTTCCGCGATCCGTGCCGTCCGGAAAGGCCCTCTCTGGACGCTCACGTTCGAAGGGGAAGGGTTCCTTTACAAAATGGTCCGGATGCTCGCCGCCTCGGCGGTCCGCTGCGCGGCCGGACGGCTTTCCATCGATGAAATCCGTCACCTTCTCAAAAATGCCGGGCCACGCACAAATCACGTCGCGCCCGCCGGCGGGCTTTGTTTGATCCGCGTGTTGTATTAGCTGTCGCATAGCTTGATCATGAACTCCGGATTGCTAGTCTGCGGCGTGCTCAAACAACGGCTTGTTGTCTCGATGCTCGTGTTTGGATGGGTTCTCCTTCTCGTCCCGGTCGTTCGCGCCCAGATGACCGACGAGGAAAAGAAGCGCCTATTTCTGCAGGCGCGTGAGGATATCATCCCGGTTCCGAAGCCGTCTCCATCGTCGGCCCCTCGACCGAAGCCCCGGCCCGCATCAACGCCCGAGCCCACGCCAAAAAGTAAACCGAAGAGCACCCCCAAAAGCACGCCCGAACCCGAGGAAACGCCAGCTCCGCGCCCGAAAAAGCCGGCCCCGGAAGCCACTCCCGGGAAGCGGACCCCCGCCCCCAAAGCCTCGGAAACGCCGGATGTCATCGATGTTCCCGACCGCCCTGTCCACGAGCCAAAAAAACCATCGCCCACGCCTGCGCCTGTGAGCACGGCGGCTCCCACGGCGGCTCCCGCAATCAGCCCGGCACAAATCCCTCAAGGCAAAACCCCGCAGGGCTATCCGCTCGACGCCCCGATCCATGTGGAGAAATCCGGCCTTGAGGAAAACCAGGGGATGGAGCCGGCGCCGAAGTTTCAGTTCGGCGGATTTCTCAAACGCTACCGCTATCTCACGCCAGCCGTCCGAAGGGCGATCGACCAGGCGAAGGTGCAGCGCGGGCGCTGGAAATACATCATCGTGCACAACAGCGGGACCCGCCAGGGAAATGCCCGCATTTTCGACGTTTACCACCGGCGCGTCCGGAAAATGCAAAACGGGTTGGCCTACCATTTCGTCATCGGAAACGGAAATTCCTCCGGCAACGGCGAGATTGAAATCGGGAACCGGTGGACCCGCCAGATCAACGGGGGGCACGTCGCCAGCGACTACCTCAACAACATTGCGCTCGGGATCTGCCTCGTGGGAGATCTGAACCGCGACAAGCCGACCCCCCAACAGCTCGCGGCCCTGGACGAGCTCATCACCTACCTGCGCACCCGCGTCGGAAAAATCAAAGGCAAGCCGGCCATCGTCAAAGGCCACAAGGAAATCAACCCCAAACCCACCGACTGCCCCGGCGACCGCTTCGACCTCGGGTGGCTGAGGCAACGGTTCCGCTGAGCGCCTCGAACCCGCCCTCGCGGTTCAAAATGTCTGGATTGATCGAACCCGCCGACACATGATTTATGACCTTCCGACCATGACATCCAAAGAACGCATCCGCGCCGCCATCGAACACCGTCAACCCGACCGCATTCCTGTGGATTTCGGCGCATCCTTCATCACAGGCGTCCACTGCAGCGTCGTGGAAAACCTGCGCCGCCACTACGGGCTTGACCCGCATCCTGTGAAGATCTGTGAGCCCTACCAGATGCTCGGCCTCGTCGAGGACGACCTCAAGGACGCGATGGGCATCGACACGACGCCGGTGTTTCCCAACCGGACGATTTTCGGGTTCGTGAATGAAAACTGGAAGCCCTGGCGCACGCCGTGGGGGCAGGACGTGCTGGTGTCGGAGCATTTCGAGACCGATGAAAAGCCGGACGGAACTTACATCTACCCGCTGGGTGACCGATCCGCCGCGCCGAGCGGCCATCTGCCGAAGACGGGCTATTTTTTTGACTCAATCGTCCGGCAGGGCAAGATCGACGAGGACAACTTGAAGGTCGAGGAGAACATGGAGGAGTTCGGCGCGATGAAACCCGCAGAGGAATCCTACTGGCGGGAGCAGGCGGAGCTGTTCCGCGGGTCGGACCGCACGGTCGTCACCCACCTCAACGGCACCGCGCTCGGCGACATCGCCCTCGTCCCCGCGCCATTCCTGGCCGCTCCGAAGGGCGTCCGCGATATCGCGCAGTGGTATATGACCGTCGCGACCGATCCGGATTTTGTGATGGGCCTTTTCGACCGCCAGGTCGAGATCGCGCTGAAAAATCTCGCCCGCCTTCAGGCGATCGCAGGCGATGTCATCGATGTCGTGGTCGTCTGCGGAACCGATTTTGGAACGCAGGAGTCCACATTCTGCTCGCGGTCCACGTTCGATGAAATCTGGCGGCCGCGCTACCGCCGGATCAACGACTGGATCCACGCGAACACGGCATGGAAGACGTTCAAACATTCCTGCGGCGCGATCGAGGGATTCCTTCCGAACATCATCGACGCAGGATTTGATATCATCAATCCGGTCCAGTGTTCCGCAAAAGGAATGGATGCCAAACTGCTTAAAGAACGCCACGGCGACCGGATCACGTTCTGGGGCGGCGGCGTCAACACCCAGAAGACTCTCCCCTTCGGCACGCCGGAAGAAGTGCGGCGCGAAGTGATCGAACGCTGCGGGACATTTGCCCCGGGAGGAGGCTTTGTCTTCAACGCGATCCATAATGTCCAGGCTCTCACACCCACAGAAAACGTTGTGGCGATGATCGATGCCTTGCGGGAGTTCAACGGCACGGCCTCCTGAACGGAGGGCTCAGGAAGCCGCGGAACCTTCGAGCGCGTAATACCCGGCCCCGATCAGCGCCGCCTGGTCGTTGAGGATCACCATCACCGGCGTGTTTTCCACGATGGAGGAGAGCCGGCCCTTGTCGTTGAAGGCGTGGAGAAATCCGACCGACTGGATGCGCGGCAGGATTTTCGAGGGAATCCCGCCGCCGAGGTAAACGCCGCCGGAGGCCATCGTCTTGAGGGCCATGTTGCTCGCTTCCGCCCCGAGGCATCCGGCGAAGATCTCCAGCGTCTGGACGCACATCGGGCAGTCGCCGGAATCCGCGAACTTCGAGATGACGCGGTTCGGGTCGGCCGCCTTCATCGCGTCGGCCACGGTCGGCAGTTCCTTGCCCCGGCCGGTATCGCGAAGGAATTTGTAAATGTTCTCGATGCCCATTCCCGAGACCACCCGCTCCGTGCTCACATGTCCGAATTGCTTCATCAGAAACTCCAGCAGCGCGATCTCCAGCGGGCTGCGGGGGCCGAAGTCGGCGTGGCCGCCCTCGCACGCCCACACGTGGTAGCGCTTGCCGTCCCAATACATTCCTGCCTCGCCGAGACCGGTTCCGGGCGAGACCACGCAGCGGTTCCCCGATGCGTCCGGCGCCCCCTTCTGCACCACGGCGAAATCCGAGTCTTTGAGGTGGGGGATCCCGTAGGCGTTGGCTTCGAGGTCGTTCAGCACGGCGACATGCGGGATCTCAAACTCCTCGGAAATCTCCGCGGCATCCACCCCCCAGGTCAGGTTCGTCGGCTTCGCACGGCCGTTGTGGACCGGGCCCGGGATGCCGAAGCAGGCGGCCAGGATCGGCCGCTCGTCCTCGGCCAGATATTCGCGGAGAACCGCGTTCAGCCCCGCATACGAGTCGCTGGGGAAGCGCTGGTTGCGGACGAGAAGAAGTTCGCGCCCGACAACCCGGAACGTCGCGATGTTCGACTTCGTCCCGCCGATGTCGCCTGCCAAAATATACGGAAGTGGGTCGTTGGGCATAAAATGTCAGAAATTATCCGCGTTTCCAGAATGAGAAACGGACATCTTCCAGAGCTTATAGAAAGTCAAACAATATTCATGAAAAGCACAGCATCCGGCCACACATCCCGCGTGACAATTTCCCGCCGACGCCGATACTCCGGACATGCAGGAATTGAGTTTGTTGGGGGTGGCGCTCGGTCTGGCGAGCCTGGCGGGAATCAACCTTTACCTCACGGTATTTGTGACCGGGCTGGCGATCCGTATGGATTGGGTGACGTTGACTCCAGCGCTCCACGGGCTCTCGGTTCTTTCGGACCCGGTCATCATCGGAGTGGCCGGGTTTCTCTATCTCATCGAATTTTTTGCGGACAAGGTTCCCTGGATCGACACGGCATGGGATTCGGTGCACACGTTCATCCGTCCGGTGGGGGCGGCCGCGCTGGCGGTGGCGGCGCTTGGGAACACGAATCCGGTTTTTGCAATTGTGGCGGCCCTGCTGGCCGGAGGCATGGCGCTGACCGCGCATGTGGCCAAGGCGGGGACTCGGTTGGTGGCGAACACGTCGCCCGAGCCGTTCTCCAACATCGGACTCAGCCTCGCCGAGGACGGCGTCGTTTTTGCGGGGCTGGGCCTGCTGGCGTGGAATCCGGTTGTCGGCCTGGTGGTCGCGGTGGTTTTCACCGGCGTCGTGGTGGCGGTGCTGCCGCGGCTGCTGCGCGGGATCCGGGCGAAGCTCTGGCTGGCTTGGAGGAAGCTCAACTGCCCGCCGGAGGACGACCTGGAGACCGCCCCCGGCCGGAAGATTCCGAGCCATTGCGAATTGCAGCTCCGCAGGTCGCACGCCAGCACCGCCCCCATCGAATGGGCGGTCCCCTGCCTGAGCGGCGGCGGCCCGCGGCTGGCCGCCAATCTGAGCGGATGGCTCGTCTGCCTCGAAGATGAGCCGTCGCGGCTGTTTTTCGTCACTAAAGGATTCTTCGGAGGGGTGGTGCTAGCGATGAATGTTGCCGGAGCCGATGTCTCGCACAAGGCCGGGTTCCTTTGCGACAAAATCGAAATCGTCCACTGGGACGGCTCGCCGAAGCACCAGTTTCTTTTCGAGCGAGGGCTCACGAAGGTGGCCGGAGGGATCGCAGAGGATTTGCAGGCAATGGCCGGAAATCCGGAGTCCCCTGAAAGCGGCGAGCCACCGGAAACTGCCGATTAACTTGGAACGGCTGCTTCAGCTGCAGCCGATGATGTCCCGGCTCCGCCGGGCACTATTTTTCGCGGGGCAGCTGAAGCAGCCCCTCCTTGCCGGCTGAAATTCCTGTCGGAGAAGATTTTTCTTGCCGGAAAAGGACGGTCTATTAGTTTCTCTAATGATATGAAATCACCCATCAAAGTTGCTGTGACCGGTGCCGCCGGCCAAATTGGATATGCCCTTCTTCCCCGCATTGCCTCCGGCGCGATGTTCGGTCCCGACCAGCCGGTCGTCCTCCAGCTTCTGGAAGTTCCGGTGGAAAAAGTGATGAAGGCCCTCGAGGGGGTGGCGATGGAGCTCGACGACTGCGCGTTTCCGCTCCTGCAGGGGATCGTGCTCACCGATGATCCGAAGGTCGGTTTCGGAGGCGCCAACTGGAGCCTGCTCGTCGGCGCCAAGCCCCGCGGACCGGGAATGGAGCGCGCCGATCTCCTCAAGGACAACGGGAAGATTTTCACCGCGCAAGGGAAGATCATCGACGAGGTCTCGGCGGACAACGCCCGCGTGGCCGTGGTCGGAAACCCGGCGAACACGAACTGCATGATCGCCGCGAGCAAGGCCCGCCGGCTCACGCCCGACCGGTTCACGGCGATGGTCCGGCTCGACCAGAACCGCGCCCGCACGCAGCTCGCCAAGAAGGCCGGCGTCCAGACGACCGACGTCAAAGACATTTTCATTTTCGGCAACCACAGCCCTTCGATGTTCCCGGCTTTCGGGCTCGCCACCATTTCGGGAAAACCCGCCGCCGAGGTGATCAACGATGAGGCCTGGCTCCAAGGGCCGTTCTGCGAGACCGTCGGAAAACGCGGCGCGGCGATCATCGCAGCCCGCGGCGCTTCCTCCGCCGCCTCCGCCGCCAGCTCGCTCGTGGACCATGTCCGCGACCTGACCACCGTCGGGGCCATCCACTCGGTCGCCGTCAAATCCAACGGCCTATACGGATTCGACCCGGAAGTCTGGGCCGGACTCCCGGTGAAGACCACCGCCCCGGGCGCCTACGAAGTCCTCACCGGCCTGGAGCTCGACGCCTTCGCGAAATCGAAAATTGCCGCGACCAACAAGGAGCTCGCCGACGAGCGCGCCATGGTCGCCGACATGCTCGGCTGACGCCGCGCGCTCAGTAGTATCTGGGTGGCTGCCCGGTGGACTCGAGGACGGAGAGCCAGATATCCTGTCTCGGGTCCACGGTCCGCCGCGCGGAGGTGGCCACCGAGATCGGGACGTGGACATAGACGCTGTGCCAGCGCGCGACGATGAGTCCGGTTTTTCCGGCCATCCCCGCGTGCACGGCCGCCTGTCCGAGCCGCATGCAATAGATCCGGTCCTGCGGCATGGCCGGCACGCTCCGGATCATGTAGCTCGGGTCGATATACTTCAGGGTCAGCGCAGTCCCGCATTTTTTGAAGTGCCCGGTGAGCTTTTCTTTTAAAAAGTGCCCGATGTCGCCGAGCCGGAGATTGCCGGAGGCGTCGGTCTCGCCGCTTGCGCCGAGGTGTTCCTGTCCGGCGCCTTCGGCGGTGATGACGACCGCGTGTCCGCGCGTCACCACCCGCTGGCGGACGACCTCGAGGAACCCGTGAGGGCCTTCGAGCGCGAACGGGACTTCGGGGATCAGGACCGCGTTGACCTCGCCGCTGGCGAGGGTGGCCGCGCAGGCGATGAAGCCCGAATGGCGGCCCATGAGCTTGACGAGGCCGATCCCGCCACGGGCGCTGCGGGCCTCGGTATGCGCGGCGTGCACCGCCTCCACCGCCTCGGCAGCAGCGGTCTCGTAGCCAAAGCTCTTGTCCATGTAGATCATGTCGTTGTCGATGGTCTTCGGCACCCCGACCACCGCCAGCTTCGCCCCCCGCCGCCTGGCCTCCTTCTCGATGGCGATCGCCCCGCGCTGGCTCCCGTCGCCTCCGATGACGAAGAGGATGTTGACATCGAGCTCCTGCAGCCGGTCCACCATGCGGAGGACATCCTGCGGCCCGCGCGAGGTGCCGAGCCATGTCCCGCCGAACTCGTGGATGTTGGCGACCGCGTCCGGGGTAAGGTTCACGATGGCGTGCCCGTAATCCGGGATCAGCCCCTCGAAGCCGTAAGGGATGCCGTAGATCCTGCGGACGCCGTAGCGGTAATACGCCTGCATCACGATCGCGCGGATCACATCGTTGAACCCTGGGCAGAGCCCGCCGCAAGTGACGATCGCGCAGTTCGTCTGCGCGGGGTCGAAGAAAATCTTTTTGCGCGGCCCCGCGACTTCGAAGCAGGGGAATTCCTTCCCCTCCGCGATCAGCCGCGAAACATCCGGGAGCTCGTGCTGGACGAGCACCCGGTGGTCGTCGGTGTAGAATTCGTGGCCGGGGGTGCCCTCCGCCATGAGCTTCTCCAGCGGCGAGGAAATCTTGCGGTCCCCGAGGCAGCGGATGGTCAGCGATGACGGGTCGAGATCCTCAACCATGGGGAACGCCTATTTTTTCTCCGCGTCGAGGGCGGCGAGGACCCCTGCCTCGATCTCCGCGTAGAGCGCGGCGTCGGCCTTGAGGGCTTCCTTCGCGGCGTCGCGGCCCTGCGCGAGCTGATTGCCCTTGTAGCTGAGCCAGGAACCCCGCTTTTCCAGGACCCCCTTCTCGATCGCCAGGTCGAGCAGCGAGCCGGTGCAGGAAATGCCCTCATTATACATGATGTCGAACTCGGCCTCCATGAACGGAGCGGCCACCTTGTTCTTCACCATCTTGACCTTCGTCCGGTTCCCGATCATCGCGCCGTCGCTGCTCTTGATCGCCCCGATGCGCCGGATGTCCACGCGGACGCTCGAATAGAATTTCAGGGCCTTTCCGCCGGGCGTCGTCTCCGGGTTGCCGAACATCACGCCGATCTTCTCGCGGATCTGGTTCGTGAAGATGCAGACGGTCCGGGATTTCGCAATGAACGCTGTGAGCTTGCGCAGCGCGTTGCTCATCAGCCGGGCCTGGGCGCCCACGACCGCGTCCCCGATCTCGCCTTCGAGCTCGGATTTCGTGACGAGCGCCGCCACCGAGTCGAGCACGATGATGTCGAGGGCGTTCGAGCGGACGAGCGTCTCGAGAATCCGCAGCGCCTCCTCGCCGGAACTCGGCTGCGAGACGAGAAGCTCGTCGAGGTTGACCCCGAGCTTCTGCGCATACTGGGGATCCAGCGCGTGCTCAACGTCGATGAACCCGGCCAGGCCGCCGCGCTTCTGCGCCTGCGCGATCGCCGTCAGCGTCAGCGTGGTTTTTCCGGAGGATTCCGGCCCGAAAACTTCGACGATCCGCCCGCGAGGAAACCCGCCGACCCCGAGCGCGCGGTCGATGAGGATGTTGCCCGTCGGGATCACATCCACCGGCGAGACGCTGTTGTCGCCGAGCCGCCGGATGGCTTCACTGCCGTAGTCTTTTTCGATCTGCTGGAGCGCGAGCTCGAGGCTCTTCGAGCGGGCGGCTGCGGTTTTGTCTGCTGCGGTGGT
Source organism: Verrucomicrobiota bacterium (assembly GCA_037147455.1). Classification (GTDB taxonomy): domain Bacteria; phylum Verrucomicrobiota; class Verrucomicrobiia; order Chthoniobacterales; family Terrimicrobiaceae; genus QYQL01. Next base: position 25,309 of record JBAWVC010000009.1, read on the forward strand.
GTCGTCGGATTTTGCCATGGTGTGGGTCGTTTTGGTTGAAACCGCACACTATGCGCGACCGGCGGATATAGGAAACAAAAATCCAAGAGGCTTCAAAATCCGGAGCACAGGACGTGAAAGTGACACATCCCGCTCGCTTCTTCAAGGAGTCGGGTCGCCCCCGGCCCGATACCGGAAACCCTTCGCTGTCCCGCTTGGTATCAGTTGACTCGTTCGCTCCCGCTCAGTTGCCTCCCGGCCACACATTTGACTTTACCATCCAAACAAGGCGCTATCGCGCTGGTGTTGCCCTTCGGGCTTCCTGCGGAAGTCTCCCGAGCAGCGTCCCCTGCCCCCTTCGCAACTTTCCCGTCATTTGCCAAAAAATCCAGCCAGAGAAACGGCGGAGCTAG
>JBAWVC010000010.1:0-24592 GCA_037147455.1 Verrucomicrobiota bacterium
CTTTTTTTGCCACGACAACAACCTCCAACGAGCCGGGGGTCACTTCCCTGGTGCAGTTTGAAGACCGGCAGGTGCCCGTTGACATACCACACCGTTCCTTCCCGCTCCTGAAACGCCAGTTCGTTGGTAATGGCCGTGCTGTTGGAGGGGAAGATAGGGAGCTGAATTTGCGGCATGCTGCAATATCACCCCAATGCCTCAAACCCTTCAACCCGGTTCATCGCTTTTCCTCGTCCTCTTGCCTCTCTCCCAGAGAGGTCAGGATGTCTGAAGTTAGGAGCGAATTCCAGCCCGGCCCCTTCTTCCCGGGGCCGGAGGTTCCGGCCTTGCGGAAAATTACCGCGAGTAAAGTTCGACGACGAGCTGCTCGTTGACGATCGGGTTGATCTCCTGGCGTGTCGGGATGCGGACGACGCTGCCGGTCAGGTTCTCCTTGTCCGCGAGAAGCCAGTCGGGGGTCGTGGCGATCTGGGTCAACTCCACGCCGCGAACGCCGAGGCGCTTGGATTTTTCGGCGGTCTTGACGGCGACGACATCGCCGGGCTTGAGGTTCATCGAGGAGGCGTCCGTCTTGCGGCCGTTCACCGTGATGTGGCCGTGGGCGACCATCTGGCGGGCGCCGCGCAGGGTCTTCGAGAAGCCCAGCTTCTGGACGACGTTGTCGAGGCGGGTCTCGAGGAGCTGGAGCAAAATTTCGCCCGTGACGCCACGGCGGGTGCTCGCGATCTGGAAGTAGCGGCGGAACTGCTTTTCCAGAACCCCATACTGGTGCCGGAGCTTCTGCTTCTCGGCCAGCGCGATCGCGTAGTCGCTCTGCTTGCGGCGGGATCCCTTCGGCCCGTGCTGGCCGGGAGGGTAGTTCTTGTTTTCGAAAGCTTTCGGCGAGCCGCTGATGAGAACGCCGTAGCGGCGGCTGACTTTGGTTTTGGGTCCTGTGTAACGTGCCATTTTAAGAAGTTTTCAGTTTTCGGTTTTCAGTTTTCAGTATTTTGGGAGCGGAGTTGTCGGTAATTCGGATCAAGTTTCGTTGTTTGGCTGAAAACTGAACACTGAATACTGAAAACTCCTTTAGGATCAGACGCGGCGCTGTTTCGGCGGGCGGCATCCGTTGTGCGGGACCGGGGTCACGTCGCGGATGACCGTGACGTCGAGGCCGATCGCCTGCATCGCGCGGACGGCGGATTCGCGTCCGGCCCCCGGGCCCTTGACGCGAACCTCGACTTCTTTGAGCCCGTGGCCCATCGCCTGGCGGCAGGCATCCTGTGCGACCATCTGGGCGGCATAAGCAGTGCTTTTGCGCGAGCCTTTGAAGCCGCATTTTCCGGCGCTCGACCATCCGATCACGGAACCGCGAGGGTCGGTGATGGTGACGATCGTGTTGTTGAAGCTGGCCTGCACATGGGCGATCCCCTGCGAGATGTTCTTGCTGCCCTTCGCCTTGACGATCTTGATCGGCTCGATGGCGTCATCGAGGGAAATGCTGATCGGCGCGGGGGCGGCTGCGGGAGCGGCCTCCTTGGATTTTTTGGGTGCCTTGACCTTCGGGGCCTTGGCTTTTTCCCCGGCTGCGGCAGGCGCGGCAGGAGCCTCGGCGGCGGGAGCAGCCGGGACCGCCTCAACGGCAGGTGCAGCGGGAGCTTCGGGTGCGGCGGGCGCCTCAGCAGCGGGTGCGGCGGGCGCTTTTTTCTTCGGGGCCGCCTTGGGCTTCTTCGCTTCCGGGGCAGGAGCCTCGGCAGCGGGTGTTTCGGTGACAGGCACCTCTGCGGCGGGCATTTCGTTGGATGGGATCTCTTCGGCCATGGTCAGTTTCTAATTAGACTTTACCCGCCTTGGCGTCCTTGTTGCGCTGGACACCGACGGTTTTGCGCGGACCCTTGCGGGTTCGGGCATTGGTGGAGGTGCGCTGTCCGCGCACCGGGAGGCTGCGGCGGTGGCGGATGCCACGGTAGCAGTTGATCGCCTGCAGGCGCTTCAGGTTGCCCTGAACCTCGCGGCGCAGGTCGCCCTCGATCGCGATTTTGTTCGCGTTGATCGCGTGGATGATCGCGTTCAACTGCTCGGGCGAAAGGTCTTTGGCCCGGGCGTTCGGGTCGATGTTCGCCTGTTCGAGAACCTTTTTCGTATTGCTCGGGCCCATGCCGTAAATGTAGGGCAGGGAGGCTTCGATGCGTTTGTCGCCGGGGATGTCAACTCCAAGTAAGCGTGGCATATTATTGATTCGGGATTTGAGATTTTAGATGGCTGGTGCTCAGCCCTGTTTTTGTTTGTGGCGCGGGTTTTTGCAAACCACGCGGACGACGTTCTTGCGGCGCACGATTTTGCAGGCTTCGCACATTCTTTTGACGGATGCTCGGACTTTCATTTTCTTCTATAGTTATTTGGTGACGACGATTCGTTTTTGTGCCGGTAGGTGATTCGGCCCTTGCTGAGGTCGTAGGGGGACATCTCCACCATGACCCGATCTCCGGGGAGGATGCGGATGAAGTGCAGCCGCATCTTACCGGAAATGTGAGCGAGGATGCGGTGCCCGTTTTCCAGTTCAATCCGGAACATGGTATTCGGGAGCAGCTCGACAACTTTGCCTTCTACTTCAATAGCGTCTTTCTTGGCCATGTCAATACCTCCGGCAGGTTGTCGGTGACCAGCACCGTGTGCTCGAAATGGGCGGAGGGGAGGCCGTCGTCGGTGACGGCGGTCCACTTGTCGGCGAGGACGCGCACTTTCGATTTTCCCATGTTGATCATGGGCTCGATGGCGATCGTCATTCCGGCCTTCAATTTTGGTCCGGAGTTGCGCTTTCCGAAGTTGGGAACCTGAGGGTCTTCGTGCAGGCTGCGGCCGACCCCGTGTCCGACAAATTCCCGCACGACGCTGTAGCCGTTTTTGTGGGCCTCGGATTCCACGTAGTTGGAAATTTCTCCAACCTTATTGTTCGGGCGGGCGAGCTCGACGGCGCCCTGGAGGATCTCCTCGGTGACCGTGAGGAGCCGCTCGGTTTCGGGATCGATGATTCCGACCGGGACCGACATCGCGGTGTCTCCGATCCAGCCGTCGCGGATGATGCCCACGTCCATTTTCACGACGTCCCCGTAAGCGATTTTCCGGGAGCCTCCGATCCCGTGGACGACCTCCTCGTTGATGCTGATGCAGATATGGCCCGGGAATTTCCGGTAGCCGAGAAACGCGCTGCGCACGCCGGCTTCCGACATGAGCTGGGAGGCAGCGTGGTCGATCTCGCCGGTCGTCACGCCCGGGGCGACCCGTGTGGCCAGCTCGTTGAGGATCTCCGCGGCGGTCTCGCCGGCACGGCGCATCTTCTCGATTTCATGCGGGCGCTTGATCGGGATCATGAGTCCGCCCTCAGGTCGTTGTAGAGATCGTTGTAGAGCAGTTGGAAAACGGCATCGCGGCCGAACCGGACGTCCACTTTTTTCAAAAGCCCAGCCGCCTCGTAATAGTCGGTGATCGGCTTGGTGAACTCGTGGTATTGGGAAAGGCGTTGGTCGAGGGCCTCGATCGTGTCGTCCCGCCTGCGCGCGAGTATGCCATCGCATTTCGGGCAGGGCGCATCCACGGAAAGCTTGTGAAATTTCTCGCTGTAAACCGCCCCGCAGCTTTTGCAGGTGAGGCGGCCCAGCATGCGGATGCGGACCACGTCGTCAGGAAGTTCGAGAAGATAGACGGTCTGGATTTCGATCTCTTTTGATTCGAGAAGCAAGTTCAGGGCGACGGCCTGCCCGATCGTGCGGGGGAATCCGTCAAAGATAAACCGGGAGTGGATCCCGAGCCATTGACCGACGAAGCGGAGAGCCAGCTCGTCGGGGAAAAGAAGGCCGCGGCTCACGTAGGAATCCGCCTCGATGCCGATGGGGGTCCCCTTCGCGCGCTCGTCACGCACGATGGCTCCGGTGGAGACGTGCGGGATGCCGAAAACCGCCCCGAGGAGGGAGGCTTGCGTGCCCTTGCCGGAGGCCGGCGGACCAAGCAGAACAATTCGGTTCTTCAATTGTTCGGTGCGCGCACTACTGTTGCGACGCGAGATAGATGGTCACCCCGGCGATGATGAGGAGGCCCAGTGCGGCATACATCCAGACGAGCGTCTGGTCGTCGAGCAGGTTGCCCGAGCCCATGCGGGGACGCTGGTCGCGCGCGCCGCGGATCCGCCCCTTGCGGAGGAACCCGTCGTAGTGGCGCTGGAGGAGGTGGGTCTCCACCTGGCGCATGGTATCGAGCACGACGCCGACAATGATCAGGAGGCCGGTGCCCCCGAAAAATTGGGCAGTCATGTAAGGGACCTTGAGCCCCTGGATCAGCATCTGCGGGAGGACCGCGATGATCGTGAGGAAGGCCGCTCCCGCAAATGTCAGGCGCGTCATCGTGTAGTCGAGAAAATCCGCCGTCGGCTTTCCGGGGCGGACGCCGGGGATGAAGCCCCCGTATTTTTTGAGGTCGTCCGCGATCTGGACCGGCTGGAACTGGGTGGCGACCCAGAAGTAGCTGAAGAAGAAAATCATCACGCCGTAGAGCGCGTAGTGGAGCCAGCCGGATGTCAGCTCGTTCGAGAGGGCCTGGGCCCAGCGCTGGCCTGGGAAGGCCATGTTGAAAATCGTCGAGGGAAACAGGAGGATCGCCTGGGCGAAGATGATCGGCATGACGCCCGCGTAGTTGATCTTGAGCGGCATGTATTGGGTCTGCCCGCCATAGACCTTGCGGCCGACGACGCGCTTCGCGTATTGGATGCTGACTTTTCGTTGCGCCTGGGTGACCGCGATGACGGCGGCGACGACGAAGATCAGGAACGCCACCATGAGGACGAGCACGACCGGGCTGACGGTGGACTGGGAATCCGCGTTCGCGGGCACGAACGTCCGCCAGGCCTGGATGAGGCCGGCCGGAAGCTGGGCCAGGATGCCGATCGTGATGATCAGGGAGACGCCGTTGCCGATGCCCCGCTCGGTGATCTGGTCGCCGATCCACATCAGGAACATGGTTCCGGCGGTCATCGTCAGGATGATCGTCATCTGGAACCCGAACCCCGGCGAGGGCACGAGGCTGACGCCCATCCGGTTGATCGTATCCATGATCTGCGGAAGGAAGGGGTTGTGCTGCGGGTTCTCGAAAGATTTGGCGAGCAGGTAGGCCTGGAAAATGCAAAGCCCGATCGTCGCATACCGGGTGTATTGCATGATCTTCTGGCGGCCGCCGTCCTCACGCGAGAGCTTCCCGAGCTGCGGGATGACCGCAGTGAGGAGCTGAAGCATGATCGAGGCGCTGATGAACGGCATCACGCCGAGCGAGAAAATCGCGCAGTTCTGGAGCGCGCCGCCGCTGAACAGGTTGAAGAGATCGGCCACCCCGCCCGCGGAGGCGGCATTGGCGCGGTCGAAGAACCAGTGCCGGAGTACGTCGGCATTGACGCCGGGCGCCGTGATCGCCGAACCGGCGCGCACGACAACAATCATCGCCATCGTGAACAGCACACGGGTGCGCAGTTCCGGAATCTTGAAGATGTTGGCGAAGGCGGCGATCATGCGGCCTTACTTGGCTTTTTCCGATTTTGGAATTTCAACCGATCCGCCGGCTTTTTCAATTTTCTCGCGGGCGGTGGCGCTGACCTCGTCAACGAGGACATTGAGCGCCTTGGTGATTTCTCCGCGGCCGAGGATCTTGACGCCGTCGAAGCGGCCGTTGACAAGGCCCGCCTTGCGGAGCGAATCCTCCGTCACCGAATCCCCGGCGGAAAACGTCTTCTCGAGCGAGTCGAGGTTGACGACCCCGTAGACGGTTTTGAAAGCGGCGTTGTTGAACCCGCGCTTGGGCAGGCGGCGGAACAGCGGCATCTGGCCGCCTTCGAATCCCGGACGGATCGATCCGCCCGAGCGGGCCTTCTGGCCCTTGTGGCCTTTTCCGGAGGTCTTTCCCTTGCCGGAGCTTTCGCCGATACCGAGGCGTTTGCGGCGGTGCTTGGCACCGGGATTGGGTTTGAGGTCGTGGAGTCTCATGGGATCAGGCTGCTACTGGCTCCGCGACGACGGACTTGGCCCGGATGGCCTTGCCGCGCAGGCGGAAAATTTCTTCTTTCTGGCGGAGCTGGGTCAGGGCCGCGATCGTCGCGTGGACGACGTTCGCGTGGTTGCTCGATCCCAGCGATTTCGCGAGGACGTCGCGGATGCCGACCGCCTCGATGACGGCGCGGACGCCGCCGCCCGCGATGACGCCGGTTCCGGGAGAGGCGGGACGCAGGAGAACGCGCCCGCCGCCGAATTCTCCGAGGACCTCATGCGGGATCGTATTTTCGTGGACCGCGATTTTGACCATGTGCTTCCTCGAGGCATCGGTCGCCTTGCGGATCGCTTCGCTGACTTCGTTCGCCTTGCCGAACCCGACGCCGACTTTTCCCTTGTGGTCGCCGCAGACGATGAGGGCGCTGAAGCTGAAGCGGCGTCCGCCCTTCACGACTTTGGCGCATCGGTTGATGAACACGACTTTCTCCGTCGTCTCCTTGGGCTCGCTGGGAGTGTCCGAGCGTGAATTCCTTCTATCTCTGGGTTTCGGAGGCATGGTGTGTGTTGATTAAAATTCGAATCCGCCTTCACGGGCGGCATCGGCCAGGGCTTTGACTTTGCCGTGGTATTTGAAACCGCCGCGATCAAAGACCACCTTGGTGATTTTCTTGGAGGCGGCGCGCTCGGCGACGAGCTTGCCGACCTTCTGGGCGCCCTCCACGTTAGCGCGGGTCTTGGCACCCGAGCGGAGATCCGCTTCGGTCGTGTTGACGGAGACGATGGTCTTCCCCCCCTCGTCGTCGATGACCTGGGCGGTGATGTGGCGTCCGGAGAAATGGACGGCCAGGCGCGGGCGCTCGGCGGTTCCCGCAACTTTCTTGCGGAGGCGGACGTGGCGATGTTGGCGTTTGTCGGTTGCGGACATGATTTATTGGACGGTTTTGCCTTCTTTGCGGCGGATTTGCTCGCCAACGAAACGCACGCCCTTGCCCTTGTAGGGCTCCGGCGGATAAAACGCGCGGATGTCGGCGGCGCACTGACCCACGACGTGGTTGTCGATGCCTTCGATGGTGATTTTCGTGTTGTCCACGACGGTGATTTTGATTTCCGCCGGGATCGAGAAGAGGATCGGGTGGGACTTGCCGAGGCTGAGGTTCAGGGTCTTGCCCTGGACATTGGCCTTGAAGCCGACGCCCTGGATTTCGAGCTCGCGCTTGAACCCTTCATTGACGCCCGTGACCATGTTGGCGACGAGAGCGCGGGAGAGCCCGTGCAGCGCCTTTTCCTGGCGGGATTCGCCCGCGCGGGTGAGCGCGACTTCCGTGCCTTCGACCTTGGCGGTGATGGCGGCCGGCAGCGTCCATTCGAGCTTGCCCTTGGGACCTTCCACAGCGACGGAGCCGGACCCGGAGACCGAGACCTTCACCTTCGCGGGAAGCGTGATTTTTTTGTTGCCGATACGTGACATGGTTACCAGATGTAGGCCAGCACTTCGCCGCCGACGTTTTGTTTGCGCGCTTCCTGACCGGAGAGGACCCCGCGGGGAGTCGAGAGCACCGCGATGCCCATGCCGCCGAGGACGCGGGGGATTTCCCCTGCTCCCACGTAGCGGCGCAGGCCGGGGCGGCTCACCCGCTTGAGCCCGGCGATGGCGCTGGTTTTGTTGATAAATTTGATGCGGATTTTGAGCTGGGGATGCTTCTCCGTGGTATCGAGCTCGTAGTCGCTGATGTAGCCTTCCTTCTTGAGGACTTTGGCGACTTCGCTCTTGAGCTTCGAATACGGCATCTTGAACTCGGATTTCTTGGCGCCGGTGGCGTTGCGCAACCGGGTCAGAAGGTCTGCGATGGGATCATTCATGGGCTTGTGGTTCCTCAGGCGGCGGCTTCCGCGACCTTGGCTGGGGCTTTCTTGGCTTTGTCGGCGAACGGCATTCCGAGTTCGCTCAGGAGGGACTTCGCCTCCTCGTTGGTGGCGGCCGTCGTGACGATCGTCACATCGAAGCCGATGTTCTTTTTGATCCGGTCGAGCTCGATCTCCGGAAAGATCGACTGGTCGGAAACGCCGAGGGTGTAGTTTCCGTTGCCGTCAAACGCGCGGGTCGAGACGCCGCGAAAATCGCGGATGCGCGGAAGCGCGGTCTTAATCAGGCGCTCGAGGAACTCATACATGATGCGGCCGCGGAGCGTGACCTTGGCGCCGATCGCCTGGTTGTCGCGGAGCTTGAAGTTCGAGATCGCCTTCTTCGAGGTCGTGGTGACCGGCTTCTGGCCGGTGATCGTGGTGAGCTCGGTCTTCGCGATTTCGAGCGCTTCCTTGGTATCAGGTGAGGAGCCGATGCAGGTGTTGACAACGACTTTCGAGATCTTCGGGATCTCGTTGACGTTTTTATACCCGTGCTTCTCGCGCAGGGCGGGAATGACGCGGGTCTTGTATTCGATGAGGATTTCTGGTTCCGGTGTCATGGCTTAGGCGGCCTTCTTTTTGGCCGGTTTGTCGGAGGCGGCCTTTTCGACCAGCTTGACGTTCGAGATGTGGAGCGGGCCCTCGCGCTCGATGATCGCACCGTTCGGCTGGTCCTGGGTTTTGCGCTGATGCTTCTTGATCATGCGGACGCCTTCGATGATCACCTGGTTTTTTCCCGCGATGATTTGAAGGATCTTGCCGCTCGCGCCTTTGTGGTTGCCGGAGATCACCTGGACGATGTCGCCGCGACGGACATGGAATTGGGGTCTGCTCATAGAACCTCCGGGGCCAGCGAGATGATTTTCATGAAGTTTTTTTCGCGGAGCTCGCGGGCGACAGGCCCGAAGATGCGGGTTCCGCGCGGGTTCATATCCTTGTCGATGATGACGATCGCGTTGTTGTCGAAGCGGAGGTAGGAGCCGTCTTCGCGGCGGACCGGCTGGCGGGTGCGGACGACCACGGCGCGGACGACGTCGCCCTTTTTCACGGTGCCGCCAGAGGAGGCTTCCTTGACGTTGGCGGTGATGATGTCGCCGACACCGGCGGAGGACGAGGCCTTGCCGATGACGCCGATCATGGTGGCCATGCGGGCGCCGGTATTGTCTGCCACATCGATGCGGGAGCGGAGCTGGATCATGTCAGTGCTTGAGAATTTCCACCAGGCGCCAGCGTTTTTGGCGGCTGAGTGGACGGGTTTCCATGATGCTCACGCGATCGCCGACCTTGGCTTCGTTCTTCTCGTCGTGGGCATGAAATTTTGAGACGTGCTTGGTGATCTTGCCGAACTTCGGGTGCGGGACGCGGGTGACCGTGCGGACGACGATGGTTTTATCCATGGCGTCCGAGACGACCTCGCCGACGCGGGTTTTCCGGAGTGAGCGGTCGCGGGCGGCCGGGGGTTCGGGTGTGGTGATGGTTTCGCTCATTTACTTTGCGGGTGTTGGCCGTGTCTTTTTGGTGAGCACGGTTTCAATTCTGGCGATGTTGCGGCGGAGCGCGTGAAGCATGTGCGGCTTCTCGAGCTGCCCGCTCTGCTGTTGCACGCGGAGGTTGAAGATTTCCTCGCGCAGCTCGCGCTTGCGGGAGAGGAGTTCTTTGGCGGTGAGTTCTTGGATTTCAGCGATCTTCATGGCAGGAATCAGCCGGCGTGGTGCCGGGCGATGAAGCGGGTGCGAACCGGGAGTTTGTTGGCCGCGAGGCGCAGGGATTCGCGGGCGACGGTCTCGGAGACACCGTCGAGTTCGAAAAGGATGTTTCCGGGGCGCACGACGGCGACCCAGTATTCCGGCTGGCCTTTGCCTTTGCCCATTCGGGTTTCCGGCGGGCGGGCGGTGACGGATTTGTCGGGGAAGATCCGGATCCAGAGCTTGCCTTTGCGTTTCATGTTGCGGGTGAGCGCAACGCGGGCGGCTTCGATCTGGGTGTTGGTGATCCAGGCGCGCTCCAGCGTCTGGAGGCCGAATTCCCCGAAGTCGATACGGATGTTGCGCGAGGCGATCCCCTTGCGGCTTCCCCGCTGGGTCTTGCGATACTTCACGCGTTTTGGCAAAAGTGGCATGGCTGGTTCCTTCTAGAAGATTGGGGATTCGATCAAGCGGTCGGCTCGAGCGATTCCTTGGGTTCGGGTTTGCGGGAGGCCTCGGCTTTTTCGGCTTCGACGACTTCCTGCTTTTTGCAGATCCAGCATTTGATGCCGATCTTTCCGGCGACGGTCATGGCTTCAGTGAAGCCGTAATCGATCGGGGTGCGGAGGGTGTGGAGGGGGACTTTGCCCTCGCGATACCATTCGGTGCGGGCGATTTCCGCGCCGCCGAGGCGGCCCGATGCGCGGATCTTGATGCCGAGAGCGCCCTGCTCCATGGAAATCTGGACCGCGCGCTTCATGGCGCGGCGGAACGAGATGCGGCGCTCGAGCTGGGAGGCGACATTTTCGGCGACCAGCTGGGCGTCGAGGTCCGGGCTTTTGATCTCGACGATGTCGATCTTGACGGATTTTCCGCCGGCGAGATCGCTGACCTCCTTGGTGAGGTTCTCGATTTCCGATCCGCGGCGCCCGATGACGACCCCGGGGCGCGCCGTGTGGATCGTGACGCGCAGGCTGTTCCAGGCGCGCTCGATGACGATGCGGGCGACGGCCGCCTGCTTGAGTTTCTTTTTGAGCGATTCCCGGATCTTGCCGTCGGCGAGAAGGTAATCGGCAAAATCTTTGCGCGAGGCATACCAGCGCGATCCCCAGTCACGGGTGATCGGGAGGCGGAATCCGATTGGGTTGACTTTTTGTCCCATGGTTTACTCCTTGGAATCCGCGGTGGGGGCGGATGTTTCTGTGGCGGGCTCTACGGGAGCCGGTTTCGCGGCCGCCTTTTTCGAGCGGGGCTTTTTGGTTTTTGCCGCGGTGTCGCGGCGTTTGATTTCGATCTCGTCGGTGAGAGTGATGCGGATGTGGCTGGTGCGCTTGCGGATCGGGCCGGCGCTGCCGCGGGCTTTCGGCTGCGAGCGCTTGAACGTCGGCCCCTCGCCCACGATGGCCTCCTGAACGACGAGGTTCGCGGCGCTGAGGTTGTTGTTATTCTCGGCGTTGGCGATTGCGCTTTTGAGCGTCTTGATGACGAGCAAAGCGGCCTTTTTCGGGGTGAACCGGAGGATGTCCAAAGCATCCGTCGCCGGAAGGCCCTGGATCGCACGGGTGACCTCACGCGCCTTGAAGGCGGAGATCCGCGCGAATTTGTAACTGGATTTTACCTGCATGTCGTTGTTGGTTTGAAAATTTTATTTTTTGGCATCCACCCGGAGGCGGTCGCCGGTTTTCACGGTTGTTTTTTCTGATTCGAGATTTTGAATAATGGCCCCGCAGATCCTGTCCCTGACGTCCACGACCCGCACATTTCCGATCCTGCGGTTGTCGCGCCAGACCTGGAAGGGCATGCCGACTTTGACACCGTGCCTGGCACCGATATTGGCGATCACCAGCGAGAGGTCCTCCTTGGTATCCACCACCATCCCGTCCGAGAGCGTGGCGGCGATGCTCTGCGCCCTCGCGGCATTCGGCGTCCCGAGGATCTCACTGGTTTTCCGAAGCTCCGTTTCCACGGACATCCTCGCCTGCGGGTTGATCCCTTCAGTCGTCTTAATGATGATCTGGATGCTTTCCGAGAGCCTCACGAGCTGGTTCACGGCATCCTCGTTCTGCTTTTTGATCAAACGGAGATCGCGGACTGCGGCCAGGAGTCGCTGCTCAACTTTTTCCGGCTCCTTGTCGAGGCCGGCGAGCCCGTAGGCATCGAGTTTGAGCTGGAGATCGGCGGCCTGGCGCTTGAAGATCTCGGATTCGCTGTTGGCCATCGCCAGGCTGTCGGTGAGGGCCTTGATCGAGGTGCGCGCCAGAACCAGCTTTTCCTCCAAGCTGCCACGGTCGGCCTCGTCCGGCGCAGGGATGGAGATCACCTGCCCCAGAGGGGCTGATTCAAAATCTTTCAAAGAGCGATTGTCCAGTGCCAGCGATCCGAAAATCCCCGGCAGGACGATGAACGCTGCCGCCGTGGCGACAACTTTCATGGGTTATTTGGTCACTTTTGCGGTGTGAGAACCGTGTTTCTTAAAGATGCGCGTCGGGGAAAATTCCCCCAGCTTGTGGCCGACCATGTTCTCCGTCACAAAGACAGGGATGAACGTTTTGCCGTTGTGCACATTGAAGGTGTGGCCGACAAAGTCGGGGGTCACCGTGCTGCGGCGCGACCAGGTTTTGATCGGTTTCTTGATGCCGGAGTCGTTCATCCGGTCAATTTTATCGAGGAGTTTCCACTCGACGAACGGGCCTTTTTTTAGGGAGCGTGCCATGGTTAGTTTTTAGCTTTGGCCTTGCGGCGCTGGACGATGAAAGTGTCGGAAGGCTTGTGTTTGCGCCGGGTTTTGAACCCCTTGGCGAGCTGGCCCCACGGGGACATCGGATGGTGGCGTCCGCCGCCGCCCTTGCTCTTGCCCTGGCCGCCACCCATCGGGTGATCGACCGGGTTCATGACCATGCCGCGAACGTGCGGGCGGCGGCCGAGCCAGCGGGTGCGGCCGGCCTTGCCCGCGGAGACGTTCATGTGGTCGTTATTTCCGACCTGCCCCATCGTCGCGTAGCAGTTCTCGTTGATCTTGCGGATTTCGCCGGAGGCGAGCTTCACGAGGGCGAAACCGCCTTCGCGGTTCGCGAGCACGGCCACCGAGCCCGCGCTGCGGATGATCTGGCCGCCGCGGCCGGGAGTGAGCTCCACGTTGTGGATCGAGGAGCCGAGAGGGATGGCCTTGAGCGGAAGGGCGTTCCCGATCGAGGGCTCCGCCTTTTCTCCGGCGCTGATCTTGCTTCCGACGCCAAGGCCGATCGGGGCAATGATGTAGGCCTTTTCGCCGTCCGTGTATTGGAGCAGGGCGAGGCGGGCGGAACGGTTCGGGTCGTATTCGATCGCGAGAACCTCGGCGACGATGTCGCGCTTCGAGCGCTTGAAATCGATGATCCGGTAGCGGCGCTTGTGGCCGCCGCCGCGGTGGCGCATGGTCATGCGGCCCTTGTTGTTGCGTCCGCCGGTGCGCTTGATCGCCTCGGTGAGCGTCTTCTCCGGCGTGTCCTTGGTGATCTCGGCAAAATCCGGCAGGGCCTTGAAACGGCTTGCAGGAGTGAGAGGTCTGAAAGTCTTGAGTGCCATGGTAGTTCCTTAGACGAGGTCGAGTTTTTCTCCGGCCTTGAGCGTGACGATCGCCTTCTTCCAGTGCGGGCGGCGGCCGAAGTCGGCCTTGCGCTCGCGCTTTTTCTTGCCCGCGTAATTGGCGGTGTTCACGGAAACGACCTTCTTCTTGAAGATCACTTCGATCGCGCGCTTGATCTGGAGCTTGTTGGCGGCCGGGCTGACGCGGAAGACGTATTTGTTGAGCTTCTCCGAGAGGAGCGTGGCCTTCTCGGTGAGGATGACGGATTGGATATGGTCGTGGACTTCGTTCATGGCGCGAGCCTTTCGGAGAGTTTTTCGAGAGCCCCCTTGGTGAGGACAATTTTGTCGAAGGCGAGGAGCTGTTCCGTATTCACGTCGTCCGCGCGGGTGAGCTGGGCGTTCGGGACGTTCCGGGCGGCCTTGAAGGTCGTCTCGTCGAACCCGACCGACACGATGAGCGTCTTGCGGGCGTTGGCGGAGGTTTCGGAGAGCAGGGCGACGAAGAGCTTGGTCTTCGGCTCGGCGACCGCGAATTTGTCCACGAGAAGAACGTCGCCGTCGAGGATCCGGGCGCTGAGGGCTTTGCGGAGGGCGAGCTTTTTGACCGCCTTCGGCGTGTTCTTAGTATAGTCTCTGGGGAGCGGGCCGTGGGCCACGCCGCCGCCCACCCACACGGGGCTGGAAAAATATCCGGCGCGGGCGCGGCCGGTCCCTTTTTGCCGCCAGGGCTTGCGGCCGGAGAGATTGACATCGGCCTTGGTCTTCGCGCAGGCTGTGCCGCTGCGGCGTGCGGCCTGGATGGCGACGACGACATCATGCACGGCCTGCCGGCCTTTGGCTTCTTCGGTGATCAGTTGGATTTTCGCCTTCTCTGCATCGGCGGCTGTCAGGACGGTGGCGCTCATGGTCAATTGTGCTGCGGACAGCACGTGGCGGCGACTCGCGTGGAGACGATGGCTGCGTGGTTGTCGGTGTGCATGTTCATTTCGAAAAAAAAGGTTTCCGCGGGCCCTTGGAAATATCCGGGGACAAAAAAACCACGCTAACGTGGTAGTGCGTCCAACCGAAGACTCGCGGGAGAGAGGAGTTTACGAATCGAAGTTCACTTGGCAAGAATAAAAACAAAGAAATTTAAAAATTATTTCTCCCTCCGAATTCCTGGCATGGCCGGGTGGTTCTGAGGCTGGTTGAACGGATGATCCGCCAGATTGAAAACCCGGACATCCCGGAAGACGTTTGGCGCGGGATCGAGGATGCCGAGGCCGGGCGGCTTGTGGACATGGAAACGGCCATGACGAAATCCCCGCCGTGCCGGGCGTGAAGTATCGCTTTTCGGCAACGGAAGCCTTTGGGGGAGCATTCTACGCATTGCCAGCCCCGCAAAAGGAATCGGCGCGGGCGGCATAGCTGGTCTTCAAGGAAGACCCTTTTGACCGCCGCTTGAGAACGCACAAAATCCACCGGCTTTTGGCCCTCATGCGGCAAACTGTATTCGCCTTGGTGATCGAGGGGAATTTGCGGGCGGTCTTTTACATCGAGGGCGGGGTCGTGATTTCCTTCAATATCGGAAGCCATGCAGTCTATCGGCAATGAAATCCGTCTGCGGCCTTTGCAAGCCCCACAAGCGCGGATGGGTGCCCGCCCATATTTGGAGTCCTGCTTGTTTTCGCTTTTTCGGCCAGATTTCCACAATGCTTTCCAGTCGAAGTTACCGGTCCTCGCTCTTTGACATTTTGCGCACCTTAGTCGGGACGCCCCAGCGGCGGAAAACTGGGTCAGGGAGGAATGTCACTGGCGGTTTTTGGATGCTGCCCATTCAGGACAGGACGCATTAATGGCGAGGAAACCGAGGGCGGCGTCTGCTTCGCAGACTTGCCCTTATGGGCTATGGGATTGCCGCCACGTTGTAGCTCAGCAAGTGGCGCGACCCTCCAAAGCAATCTCTTGATCCTCCTGTCAGAGCCTTCAGAAATTTGTCCTGTAAAAGCAAAAGAAGTGGCGGCGGAGCCGGCCGGAAAATTTTCCTCCCGCAACGCTGGCGGAATGCCGCCCGGCATGAGACATTGTTTCCGCATGCCGCAAACGCTGCCCTGCCCTCCTTTCTTCCTCCGGGGAAACTTCACGGCACTCCTCGCGGGGGCGCTGATCCTGGCCGGCGTTCTGCTGCGGGTCGATTGGATGAACAGGTCCGCGCTGTGGTGCGACGAGGCGGAATCGGGCATCAACGCGCTCACCATCGTCGACCGCGGGTTTCCGCTCAACGAATACCTCGGCATTCCCATTTACGAAAATACGCTTACGGAGCCGTGGGACGGGCACCCGGAATACGAGTTCCGCGACAGCAGCTACTCCCCGCAGGGGCTCGCCGTCTATCATGGCTGGCTGCCACTTTACGCGATCGCGGCCTCCCAGGCGCTTTTCGGACTGCGTGCGGACCATCCGGCAGATCCTCCCGCGGTCCGGCACGGGCCGGACGAGATCGGGTTGCGGACGGTCGCGCCTCGAATGCCGGCGGTCGTTTTTTCTGCGCTCTGCATGCTGGCCGTGTATTTTCTCGCGGGCGAGCTCGGCGGGACCGCCGCCGCTTTTTCCGCGCTCACGCTCATGGCCTTTAACGCGAAGACCGTCGATTTCGGATACCAGGCCCGTTATTACTCGTTGACCCTGCTGATGACCGCCGTTGCGGCGCTCTGCCTGGCGCGCATGGTCCGGCGGGGAAGGTGGGGTGACTACCTCCTGCTGGGCATCGCGGAAGCGCTGCTCTTTCACACCCACCAATTGTCCGCCGTCATCTTTGCGGGAGCATCTCTCGTGGTGCTTCCCGCCGTAGTCCGGCACAAGGGCTGGCTGTTGAAATCCCTTGCGGCGGGCGGGCTCTGCGCGGGCCTGGTATTGCCGTGGATCTGGTTTTCGGGTTTCCTGTTCACGGCATCTGGCGTCCCGAAAGCCCACAGGCTCTTCGACTCGTTCTCCGACTGGCTGGCTTACGCGCTCGAACGCCCGGACCAGTTCGTCCTCCTGGCCGGCCTGGTGCTGGTGCTGGCCATCGCCAAATGGAGGCCGGCATGGTTTCCGGGCCGCTTCCACGACGCCGTCCGGGAGCACGGGAAAATCTACCTCGCTCTGTTCGCCTGGCTGGCCATCGGTTACGCGACCTTCCACCTGCTTGTCCCGGCGGCGAGCTTCTTCTACGAGCGCCTCTCGCTCGTCCTGTGGATCCCGTATGTTCTGGTGCTCGCCATGTTCACCTCCGACCTCCTGCGGGGAGCCACTCCGCGATCGGCGGCGCTGCTCGGCATCGTTGGCATGACCGCTCTTCTGGCCGTCCGGGGAAGGCTCGCGTTTATCGAAGGGCCCTCAGTGGTCGAAAGCCGCGCGGACACCGCCTCCGTGATCGCCGCCCTCCAAAAAATCCGCTTCGAAAACAGCACGCGCATTTACGCGTCGCCCAACAACCACCTCACCTATACCTATTACACTGGACTCCCGGTCCAGAGCGTCGCCCCCGTGCGGAAATCCTTTTTTGATTCTTACAAAAAACCGGTGGTTTTCATCGAATCGCAGATGGAGCTGATGTCCCCCGACAAATCGGATATCCGTTCCGCCGCAAAGGCGGCGAATATCGTCCTGACCCGGGATCAGGAGCAGAATTTTTCCGGGCTGATCTGGACGGAAATCGCCAAGGAGGAACTCGCGCGGCAGGGGATCCAGGCGACGCCGTCCGCCCCTCTCCCGGAGTATCTCTGGCCCGTCCTCGAAAAAACCCGGCTCCGCATGCTGGAGGCCCGCGAAAAATACAAAACCGTCATCAGGTGCTCGCCGTTTTTCCGCCATGTCCCCGCCCGGCGCATCAAAGACTTCTGGATGGCATTTTTCTACCGGTTCGTCCACCCGCAGGAGAGGACAGGGAAGAACCTGAACATCCTTCCCCGGCTGAACAACGCGAAGCTGGAGTTTCTGCCTTCCGCGAACGTGGTGATCTACGAGATCTCCCCGTGAACTCTCGCCCGGTGAAAGAGGTATTGTTGGACGTAGCCCGCGTAGGGGCCAAGATTTTTACGGGCATACCGGGCCAGTTGGGATGCCGTGCCGCCCCTTCCCCGCCGCATGGCGATCAGAACGCGGCGAATCCAGACATCGATCGGAACCGCATCCAGCCGCTCGTAGGCGAAGAGGAGCACGCAGTTGGCCACCTTCGTCCCGACGCCCGGCAGCTTCACGAGCGTCTCGCGCAGCGCCGGAGTCTCCAGCCCGGCAATGGCCTCCAAATCAACCTCGCCACTTGCCACCATTTGCGCCGTGGCCAAAAGGTTCTTCGCCCGGTAGCCGAGGCCGCAGGCCCTGAGCCCCTCCTCGCTTGATGCCGCCATGCCCGCTGCGGAAGGATAGGTGTATCCGTATTTCGTCGGGCTGCCAAATGACCTTCGCAGAGCAAGAGACATCGAGCGAATGTGGGCCACCTGCTTCATCGAGGAGGTGATAAACGTGGCGAGGCATTCCCAGCGCGGCTGGCGGATGATGCGCAGGCCTCGACACAGCTCCAGCGCTTCCGCGCTCATCGGGTCGGTGGGAAACGCCGCATAAATTTCCTCCAGCGGATGGTCGAGAGAAAAGTAGGGGCTCGCGAGAGGGACGATTTCCTTTTCAACCTGCAAAAAGCCGTTCTTTTCAAAAGCCCTCACCGGAGTTTCTCCGATCAGCCCGCTCCACGATCCGTCCGCCTGCTTGTCCCAGTGAAAAACCTGCCCGCTCCGCAGCGTCAGATCGAGCGAGATCGGGCCGGTGGTAGTCAAAAGCATGGGCTTGGGAATTTTCATTGTAACACCATGACAACGACGGCGGACAGCAAGAAGCGGATTGTGTTGGTGCTGGCGGTGGCGAGGCCGACGCCGGCAAGGATGCGCCCGCATTGCTCCTTCCCGATTTTTTTCATAGGCGCGCATGCTCAAATCATGGGTTGGTCGCTGGCGACCGCTGGCGGGAGCCGGTTCCAAACGTATTTCCCGGCCGTGCCGCTGAGAACGCCTCAGCGAAGAGCCTCTGTAAATATTGTCTCTTCCCGGGAATCCTGATTTTATCTCACGGACTTTTATGGAGCTCAGCGTTGTCATGCCTTGCCTCAACGAAGCGAACACGCTTCCGGCGTGCATCAAGAAGGCGCTGAAATTTCTTCAGGAGAGCGGGGTCGAGGGCGAGGTCATCGTGGCCGACAACGGGAGCACCGACGGCTCGACCCGGATCGCCGAAGAGCTGGGCGCGCGTGTTGTCAATGTGCCTGTCAAGGGATACGGGGCGGCGCTTTCCGCGGGAATCCATGAGGCCAATGGGACGTATGTGATCATGGGCGACAGCGACGACAGCTACGACTTCCTCGGGCTCCAGCCGTTTGTGGACAAGCTCCGCGAGGGTTTCGACCTGGTCATGGGCAACCGCTTTCTGGGCGGGATCTCGAGGGGCGCGATGCCGTTCATGCACCGCTACGTGGGCAACCCCATGCTCAGCGCGCTGGGGAGGAGGATTTACGGCCACGAGGTCTGCCATGACTTTTATTGCGGCCTCCGCGGGTTCCGGAAAGACGCGATGAGCCGGCTCGGCATCCAGAGCACGGGCATGGAGTTCGCCCTCGAGATGATCATCAAGGCCGAGCTTTACGAGCTCAAGATCACCGAGGTGCCGACCACGCTCTCGCCGGACGGGCGCGACCGCAAGCCCCACCTGAGCACCTACCGGGACGGATGGAGAAGCCTCCGGCTCTACCTGCTCATGAGCCCACGGTGGACGTTCGGCATCCCGGGCATCGCTCTCGCCACGCTCGGGCTCGCCTCGCTGGCCGCCGCCATGCTGGGCTTTGTTCCGACCGCTTGGCTGGGTGCCGCACACGTTTTTTCAACCGTGGCCACCGTGCTCGGCTACCAGGGGATCCTTCTCGCAGTCTTCGCGAAATTCGTCGCCATCGAGAGCGGCTTGCATCCGCCTGCCACAAAATTCTATTTCCTGCAAAACCGCAGCGCGCTGGAAAGTTTTGTCTTCGTCGGATTTCTACTCGCCATCATCTGCTCGACGATAGCCCTGGTGGTGAGTGCGCGGTGCCCCTCGCCGGATGCCGGCATGTTATCCCCCCAGCTCGAGGCCTTCCTCGAGATCGGCCTGATCGTCGCCGGGCAGACCGTGCTGGCGGGATTTTATTTCGGGCTTCTGCACCTTCTGCACGAGCGCAGGATGTTTCCGCGGAAGCGCAGTGGAGATTAGAGCGGACTAACAGGCTTGGGGAGCCGCCAGCTTTCAGGTCGCCTGCCCGTTTCCGCTCCCGACCGCTCTGCCTGCGTGCGGTCTGCCGCGGCGGAAAACCTTCCGCTGGCGGAGAAGGGCGCGAGGGTGCATGGTTTCGCCATGGCCGAGCGTCCGGATTTTAATGTCATTCTTCGCGACATGCCGCACAAGCCGGGCGTCTATGTCATGCGCGACCGGCTCAAGCACGTGATCTATGTCGGAAAGGCCCGCGACCTGCGCAAGCGGGTCGGCAGCTATTTCATGCCGTCGCGGAAGATGGTGGCGGACCCCAAAACCCGCGCGCTGATCGAGAGCGTCTGGGACCTCGAATACCACGTCGTCCGCAGCGACGCGGAGGCCGTGCTTTTCGAGGGCCGCCTCATCAAGGAATTCCGCCCGAAATACAACGTGAGCTTCAAGGACGACAAGCGGTTCCTGCTCGTCCGCGTCGCTCTCGGCGACATCTATCCGAGATTCGCACTGACCCGGCTGAAGAAGGAGGACGGGGCAAGGTATTTCGGGCCGTTTGCGCACTCCGGGGCGCTGCGCTCGACGCTCAACACGATGCGGAAAAAATTCGGCCTGCGGGCGTGCCGGGCCGTGGTCCCGGGAGAGCGGGACTTCAAGCACTGCCTCGATCATGTGATCAAAAATTGCAGCGCACCCTGCGTCGGCCGGGTCACCCGCGAGGAATACATGAGCCGCGTCGTGGCCGCCTGCGAATTCCTCGACGGCCAGAGCCGTGAGTGGATCGGCCAGGTCGAGGCCGACATGAGGGCCGCGGCGGAGCGGCTGGACTTCGAGAAGGCGGCGCAGCTGCGGAACCTGCTCGACGACCTCAAGACGACGACGAAGACGATGACGCGGTTCACCCGGAAATCCCTCCCGACGACGGTCAATCCCGAGGCCGACATCAAAGCTCTCCAGGATGCCCTCGGGCTCGCGCGCCCGCCGCGCGTGATGGAATGCTTCGACATTTCGAACATCTCCTCGACGCACATCGTTGCGTCGATGGTCCGTTTCCGCAACGGCATTCCCGACCGCGCCGGTTACAGGAAATACCGGATCCATGGCACGAAAGGTCAGGACGATTTTGCGAGCATGGCCGAGGTCGTCAGGAGGCGCTACGGACGGCTCCTGCGCGAGGCTTCGTCCCTCGATGAAAATGCGCAGCTCAACCAGGAACCGGCGGGCGAGGCTGTGGCGCGGGTGGCCGAAGATGCGCACACGACGATCATTCCCGACCTGATCATCGTGGACGGCGGCCGCGGGCAGCTCTCGAGCGCCTGCAAGGAATTGCACCGCCTCGGGCTGCACGAGGCGCCGGTCATCGGGCTCGCCAAGGAATTCGAGGAAATCTACCGCCCGGGGCGCCCGCTCCCGATGAAGCTGCCCGAAGATAGCGGGGCGCTCCGTCTGCTCCAGCGGATCCGCGACGAGGCCCACCGCACCGCGAACGGCTACCATAGCCTCCTTCTCAAACGCCGGATCCGCGAAAGCTCGCTGGACGAAATCCCCGGCATCAGCACCGCCCGCAAGCAGGCCTTGCTCGAACGCTTCGGATCGGTGGACCGGCTGAAAAAAGCCCCGGTCGGGAAAATCTCCGCCGTGCCGGGAATCAGCCCCGCCCTCGCCAAAACAATCCTCGAACACCTGTAGCGGCGCTCTGTGAGCGTCGCTTGCTTGCCGGCAAAGCGATATGCGGGTCAAGCTCGGAGCGGCGACTTCAGTCGCCGGATTTTTTCGGCGGCAGCTGAAGCATCCGTTCCCAGTCAGTGCAACCGTTTCCGGTCAACTTGGATTTTATACGGTTGCGTAGTAGCGCACGATGAGCGTCGATCCTGGCTGCTCGTAAAGCAACCGACGGCCACAGGCCGCCGCGCCGCCGCAACATCCTGCTTCTTCCCAAACCGGGCTGGAAGTTTGCGGCGGGAGCGGGTATCGATCATCGGGTGGTTTTGCAAATTTCACTTCTGCTCGTGGCCGCGGTCATCGCCGTTGTTTTCCTGCGGCGTGCGGTCCCGCTCGCGCTCTCGAACCCGTGCGGGTTTCCGCAGGCGCGCTGGGCTTGGCCGGAAACGGCGCTCACCTCTGGAGTTGTGCTGTTTTTTCTCGCGATGGCGGCGGCCTCGGCCGGGCGTCCGGCTGGACGGGTTGATCTGGGTTCGCTGGGAACCAGCCTCGTCCTCTACGCGGCGCTGGTCCTGCTTGTGGCCGGCTTTCTGGTCTTCCGGAATTTCAACATCCGCGAAACCTTCGGGCTCGGCGCCTGCGGATGGAGCTGGCGGGTCATCGCGGGGTGGCTCGCGATGTTTCTCCCGCTCGTCTATTTTGTCCAGTCCCTGACCTACGTGGCCAGCGGTCCCGACCAGAGCCCGCAGGCGATCGTGGATTTTCTTTTGAAGAGCGAAGGCTGGCAGGCGAGGGCGGCGGTCTTCGGGATTGCGGTGATCGCCGCGCCCGTGACCGAGGAACTGATTTTCCGCGGGTGCCTTTACGGGATCCTGCGCCAATCCAAGGGGCGGTTGCCCGCGATCGTGATCTCGTCGGTCCTGTTTGCTTTGATCCACGGCCACCTGCCCTCCCTCCCCGGCTTGCTCGTTCTGGCCGTCGGCCTGACGCTGGTTTACGAGCGCTGCGGATCGCTTTGGGCGCCGATCTCGATGCACGCCGCCTTCAACGGGCTGACGATCGTCGCCGCGATCTTCTGGCCGGACCTCGCCAAATGAAGCTTTCCAAAGAAGACCGCCTACTCGCAAAAATCCTGATCGGCCTGCCCGTTTCGGACGATCTGCTTCTCGGACCTGGGGATGACTGCGCTGCAGTCCGGATGAATGGCTCCGTGCTGCTTTTGAAGACCGATTGCATCGCCGAGGGAGTCCACTTCCTGCGCGAACACGATCCGGCCCGCGTCGGATGGAAGGCGCTCTGCCGTCCGCTAAGCGACATCGCGGCGATGGGCGGCGAGCCCCGCCATGCGCTGGTCACGATTTTCTCCCCGCCGGATCTCGGCCACGGATACTGGGTGGATTTTTACCGGGGGATCCGGAAGGCGGCGCGGAGATTCGGCGTGGCGATCGCCGGCGGGGAAATGTCCCGCCAAAGCAGCGGGATTGCAGTGTCTGTCGCCCTGACCGGCGTTGCGCCCGGCGGACGTTTCGTTTGCAGGAGCGGCGGGCGGCCGGGCGACTTGCTGTTTGTGACCGGGCACCTCGGCGGCTCGATCGCCGGCCACCACCTGGATTTTGTCCCCCGCCTCAGGGAAGGACGCTGGCTCGCGGAAACCGCCCGCCCGAGCGCCATGATGGACCTGAGCGACGGGCTTGGAAGCGATCTGCCGCGGCTCGCAAGAGCCTCCGGGTGCGGCTTCGAAGTCAATCTCGCAAGCCTCCCGCTGCGAAAAGGTGCAGTCCCGAATGGCACTAAGTTAAGGAGAGTTTTGGATGCTGCCCATTCAGGGCAGAGCCCCTCATTTTCCAAGACCCAGGGCGGTGCGGACGCTTGCCCTGGGCTGTTGGATGTTGCCCCTTCGGGGCTTAACTTAGGGCCATTCGGTGCAGGCCCCAACAGCGCTCTTACCGACGGCGAGGACTACGAGCTTCTCTTCGCCATCCCGCCCCGCCGGGCTGCGGCGCTATTGAAAATGTGGAAAGCTGCTTTCCCCCGCACCCCGCTCACTTGCATCGGAAACCTGGATGCCACGGAGTCCGCGCCGCGCGACTGGCCGGGCGGATGGGATCACTTTTCCGTTGTCAGGACACCGCGCCTAGGGCAGCGTGCCAAAGGGTCCGCGAAAAAAAGTCGCGGGCAGCAAGCCCGATGATCCGGATCAACTACAAGGCCGCAGGAACCCCGCCAGGCACGCTTCTTCCCCGCGAAGGCGCGAAGACCAAGGCGGCCATCAGCCTCATCCAATACGATGTGGAATCGATCTCCGAGAGCGACTTTGACAGCTTTGATGAACTGCTGGCGAAGCTGGATCCCAACAAGGTTAACTGGATCAACATCGACGGGCTCGGCGACATCGGGCTGCTCCGCAAGCTGGGCGACCATTTCCACATCCACCCGCTCGCGCTCGAGGACGTCCTCAACACGGCGCAGCGCCCGAAAGTCGAGCGCTTCGCGGACCACTTCTTCATCGTGAGCGAGATGATTTATTTCAACGCGGAGAACGAGCTCTCGTTCGAGCAGATCAGCCTCTTTCTCGGCGACTATTTCGTCATCACGATCCAGGAGGAGCGCGGGCACGATGTCTTCGACCAGGTCCGCGAACGGCTGCGCGCGGGACGCGGATTTGCCAGAAAAATGAAAGCCGACTACCTCGCCTACGCGCTGCTCGACGCCACGGTGGACCGGATCTTTCCCGTGCTCGAGTCGGTCGGGGACTCGATCGAGGCCGTCGAGGAGGAACTGCTGGACAAACCGACGCGCGCCACGCTGAAAAAGCTCTACGAGGCGAAGCGCCTTCTCCTCTACCTGCGCCGCGCCGCGTGGCCGCACCGGGAGATTTTCAACACGCTCATCCGCGACGACACCGGCCTGATCCAGCGCGAGACGCAGATCTTCCTGCGCGACTGCTACGACCACATCACCCAGATCATCGACATCATTGAGAGCTGCCGGGACCTGACCGCAGGCCTGATGGATCTTTACCTCTCCAGCCTGGGGTTCCGGACGAACGAGATCATGCGCGTGCTCACGGTAGTCACCGTCCTCTTCATCCCGCTCACGTTCTTCGCGGGCGTTTACGGGATGAATTTCAACACCGAACAAAGGTGGAACATGCCGGAGCTGAACTGGCCGTTCGGATACGCGTTTTTCTGGATGGTCTGCCTGTTCACCGTCGCGGGAATGCTCGTCTTTTTCAAGCGGAAGAGATGGCTCTGAAATCCGCCCGGTCGTAACATCACTCCCCGCAGCAAAATTTCATGACTGGCCCCAATCTCCTCCTATTCGAGATGGCTTCACGAACACGAAAACTTGACCTCGCCCCAGCATCCCGCTACGAAACCGGCATGGAAACACTGCTTGCGGCTGCAATTGACGGGCAGCCGCACGCGACAAACGAAAAGCAATTTCCTAACCGCCCGCATGGATGTCGGCTGCCAAAACCTCCTGCCGCTCGGTGAAGTCTTTACCGTGCAACACGCCCCTTAACCA